>JACZKS010000004.1 GCA_014859895.1 Rhodospirillales bacterium | reverse complement strand
ATCGCATCCACGAGGGAAGGCTGCATACCGACGCCGAGACGGTGACGCTGACCTACGTCTTCCGCGCCGACGAAAGCGCCTGGCCGGCCTTCTTCGGCTTCGTGGTGGTGGTCAAGCTGATCGAGGCCTTCGCCGTGGCGCTGACCGATTCCACCGCGGCGGCCGAGGCCGCGGCGCGCGCCGCCGAGGTGGCGCTGCGCCAGGCCAAGAGCCTGGATTCCCAGCAGGCGACCCCGCAGGCGGTTTCCGACTTCACCCTGATCGACTGCCGGGGGTAGCGATGGGACCGCTTTGCTCTTTCGTCATTCCCGCGCAGGCGGGAATCCAGGCCGGCCTCTCCACGCGATGCGGAGCCGGGTCCTGGACTCCCGCCTGCGCGGGAGTGACGGGAGGGGCAGGGGGTGACGGAAGAGAGAGGAAAGGCATTTCCCCATGGGACTGAAAGCGCCCATCCAGATTTATGACTTCACCGCCGGCTGGCTGTCGGGCCTCGAGGCCCGGGCCGACCTGCGCGTCTATTACAAGGGCGGGCGCGAGGTCACCAACACGGTGGGCCTCACCACCGGCGGCCAGAAGCGGCGGGGCGGCACCCGGCAGCTGGCCGAGATCCCCGAGGCCGCCAACGGCGCCGTGCTGGCCCGCTTCGAGTTCTCGACCGAGCAGACGTATCTGCACGTGTTCCTGAACGAGACCATCCGCGTCTTCAAGGACGGCGAGTTCATGGTCGACGTCACCGCGCCGTGGGTCGGGGCCGACCTCTCCGGCCTGCGCTGGACGCAATCGCTCGACACCATGATGATCGCGCACACCGCGTACCCGACCCAGAAGCTGGTCCGCCAGGGCGGCCACACCGCCTGGGGGCTGTCGGACATCGCCTGGACCAATCCGCCGACCTATCGCTTCGCCGACCCCACCACGGTAACCGGCACGCCGGCCGCCAAGACCGGGTCGGGCGTCACCTTCACCGCCGGGGCCGACGCCTTCGCGGCCGGCGACGTGGATAAGTGGATCATCGGCAACGACGGCAAGGCGCTGATCACCGCCTATACGTCGGCCACCCAGGTGACGATCTCGATCCGCCAGGACTTCAAGGACACCACCGCCATTGCCGCCGGCGAATGGTCGATCGAGGAGGACGTGTGGACGGCGGCGCGGGGCTATCCCGGCGTCATTACCCTCTTTGAGGAGCGCACCTTCATCGGCGCCTCGCAATCCCTGCTGCAAACCACCTGGGGCTCGCGCTCGGGCGAACCCTTCGACTTCAAGTCGACCTACGAGGCCCTGGACGACGAAGCCGTGGGGGCGAATTTGCGCGGCAACCGCGTCAACGCCATCCACCAGCTGTTCGCGCTGGACGCCCTTTTCCTGTTCACCACCGGCGGCGTCTGGGTGCAGATCGACCGCCCGATCACGCCGGCCAATTACCTGCCCAAGAAGCACTGCGCGGTGCCGGCCGCCGACCTCCAAGCGGTCGAGCTGGAGGAGCGCGTCGCCTTCATCTCGGCCGACGAGGAAGGCAACCCGGTGTGCCTCCAGGAACTCCAGATCGACGAGATGTCGACCGACACCCGCTATGTGCCGAACGACCTGTCGGTGCTGTGCCCCGACGCGGTGGCCGACCCGGTCGACCTGACGGCGAGGAAGAGCCGGGTCGGCGGCGCCTCGGCCAGCCACGTCTTCGTGGTCAACGGCGACGGCTCGATGGGCGTGCTGCATTCCCGGCGCCGCGAGAACATCCTGGGCTGGACCCGCTGGGAGAGCCGGGGCAATTCCGGCACCGACAAGGTGATGCGCGCCGCCGTGGTCGGCAACGACATCCACCTGCTGGTCCGGCGCACGATTGCCGGGGCCACGCGCTGGTTCCTCGAAGTGGTCGACGACGACGCCTTCTGGGACTGCTCCAAGCGGCTTTCCAGCGAGACGCCTCAAAGCCTGTGGGGCGGGTTTGCGCACCTGGAGGGGGAAACGGTGGCGGTGTGGGCCGACGGGGCGAGGCGCGACGACGTGATCGTCACGGACGGCGCCATCACGGTATCGGACGGCGGCACCGCCGTTCCGGTGAGGGCGGTCGAGGCCGGGCTGCCGTTTTCCTGGGCCATCGAGACCATGCCGGTCGAGGCGCAACTGGCCGACGGCACCCTGATCGGCGAGGCCCACCGCATCGTCAAGGCCACCATCCGCGTGAAAGACGCCTACGAGATGACGGTCAACGGCCGGCCGGTGGCCTTCCGCAAGTTCCGCGGCATGACGCTGGACACGCCGTTGCAGCCGTTCTCGGGGATCAAGCAGATCCGCTTTCTCGGCTGGCGGCCGCGCGACGAGATCGGCGCCACCGTGCGCCTCACCGGCCAGCTGCCGATCACCATCGAATCGGCGACCCTCGTGGTCGCGCAGTAGCCGCGACGGGCGGCGGCGGGCCACAAGCCCGGCCACGGACTTTGAACGCGAGAGAAGCGAAGGAGACAGACCATGGGCGGCAAGGCCGGCAAGATTCTCCCCCTGGTGGCGATGGCGGTGGCGACCTACTTCACGGCCGGCGCGGCCCTGGGGGCTGGGGCGGCTGCGGGT
>JACZKS010000066.1 GCA_014859895.1 Rhodospirillales bacterium | reverse complement strand
GCCGGGGGTGACTTGCGGTTGGGCGGCGGCCGTCTTGGCGGCGGCGGTGGAGATGGTGGCGCTGGCGCTGGCGTCGGCATTGGCGGAAGCGGCCATGGCGGCGGCCAAGCCGGCGTCGCCCGCCGTCTTGCCCTGGCCGGCGGTGGTCACCGCGACGGACAGATCGTCGACGGCCGAAACGGTATCGGCGGCGGCGGTTGCCGGGTCGGCTCCGGTCGCGCCGCTTTGTGCGAACAGTTGCGTGGCCAGAACGCCGGCGACGAAATCGGTGGGGCTGGGGGGCGGCGCCGCTTCGGCGGACGCGACCGCCGTCTGATCGAGGGCGGCAGCGGTTTCATCCTGCGAGGCGGCTGTTTCGCCGCCGGCCGCCGTCTCGACGGGGGCGTTCGCCGGATCGGCCGGGCGCTCGGTCCCGGCGCTTTCCTTGGGCCCGGCGGGGGCGTTCGCTTCCGAAGCGGCCGACGCGGGCGTTTTCGCCCGGTCGGCCTTTTCGGAAACCACGGACTCCTCCGCCGGCTTCGTTACATCCTTGCGTGCGTTCTCCTCGGCGTTACGGGCCCGGCGCGGCCTTTCGGCGGGGGCCGCCGCGTCGTCGCGGCGTTCGGGGCGGGATCTCCGGGTGCGCTCGGCCGCCTCGGCGTCGTGCTGGGTCGCCGTAACGTCGGCCTTGGCCTTGGGCATCAGGCTGGAGGCATCGCTTTCCATGCGGACGCCGGCATTGCGCAGCATATCGCTGAATGTGGCGATGAGCCCCTGGACGGCGGTACCGGTGCCGGCGTCATGCGAAAGCGATTCGCCTGTCTGGGGGTTCTTCGGCCGAACGGCGGAAACGTCCATTGCGATACCTGCTCAAAGCAAAATGGGTCGGCCATCTCCGAGCAAATGGCGGGCCAACTGGAAAATTTCCTTCAACATATTGAAAAATAATATGTTTTTATTTTGTATCCCGACAGGAGGGGGGACACTGTTGCTGCCACCCGGCAGAAAATGACCAGTGGCAAGCGGCACGAAATGCCGACCGGCCGAGCGCCGGGCATGGGCAAGCGGGCGGGCCGCTGCTAGGATGCCGCCGCCTTCGCAGCAGCCGGACCCTGATCATGAAACAGTCGAGCGAGCGCGCCATCGTCACCTTGGCCATCGGCGACGGTTACGTCGCCAATTTCATGCGCCACACGCGTCCGAACTGGGAACGTTATTGCCGCAAGCACGGCTACGACCTGATCCTGCTGACCGAACCGATCGACGCCAAGCGCGACACCTCGAAGAAGTCGATCCACTGGCAGAAGCTCTTGATCGGCATGCTGCCGCAACTGCGTAATTACCGGCAGCTGGCCTGGATGGACGGCGACATCCTGATCAACGAAAGGCTGGCGCCCTGCCTTTTCTCCCAGGTCAATGGCGGCGGCATCGGCGTCGTCGACGGCTCGGACAGCTTCTATCGGGCCGACGACACCTTCAATCTCCATGCGCGCTACCTGATCCTCAACCATCTCCTGGACCGCAAGCGGGGTGCCGCTCCCCAGGGCGTGGAGAAGGTGACCATCACCGACGGCGATCTCGCCGAGTATTATCGATTCCTGGGCTTTCCCGAACCGGCCTCGCGGATGATCAACACCGGCGTCCTGGTCTTTTCGCCGGCCGCCCACGGTGATTTCCTGGCCGAGGTCTATCTAAAGTACGACCGCGACTACCTGGACCTGGAGCAAACGCCGCTGTCCTACGAGTTGCAGGTCGGCGGCCGGGCCGAGTATATCGACCCGCGCTTCAACGTGACGTGGTCGTCGGTGGCCGCCGAGCACTACCCGTTCCTTTTCAACGAGGATCTCGTCGCCGACCATGCGGCGCTGTTGCGCCTCTGCGTCAACGCCGCCTTCCGCAACGCCTTCTTCCTGCATTTCGCGGCCAGCGCCAGGAACCCCATCGTCAAGGGGGCGTTCGAGATGATCGACCACGAAGCCAACAATGTGGCGGCGCTGACCTTCCCCGATGAGTGGGCAAGGTGGGACGACTACATGGAACTCTGCCCGCTCAAGGGCATCGACAGCGCCGGCCGCGGCATCCTCTTCTGAGGGCCGCCCCGGCCTTGTCGCCGGGGTAATTTCGGGGGTAATTTCGGGGACGCCATACTTAATTCATCCTCTCTCGCCCTGGGCAGCGATGAAACCTTTTATGAATTAAGTATGCTGTCCCCGAAATTACTCACGGGCAATCGCCTTTGGAGCGACGCATCATGACGCTGGAATTCCCGAACCCCCATCCGCGCCTGGGCGGCCTGCTGTCCACCCTGCTCTCGGACCCCGAACGCGGCTATCGCATCGTCGATATCGGGGCGCGCGGCGGCGCCGGTGGCTTGTGGGCGCCGTTCGCCGGCTTTTGCGAGGTCATCGGCTTCGATCCCGACGCGCAGGAATGCGCCAGGTTGAACGCCGAGCCGGGCAACGCCCATCAGCGCTTTTATCCCTATGCCGTCGGCATGACCGACGGCCCCAGGGATTTCCACATCACCCAGTTTCCCTATTCGTCGGGGTTCTATCGCGGCAATCCGCAGTGGCTGGATCGCTTTCCCTTCACCACGCTCACCGTCCGTTCCACCATCCAGGTCGACGCCGTCAGCCTGGACACGTTCGTCGCCAGGGAGGCCATCGACCGGGTGGACTTCATCAAGCTCGATGTCGAGGGGGCCGAACTCGATGTTCTGCGCGGTGCCGGCCGGATGCTGTCCGAGTGCGGGGTGATGGGCATCAAGACCGAATTCTGGTGGGACCCGGTGATCAAGGGCCAGCCCTCCTTTGCCGATCTCGATACCTTCCTGCGGGAGGCCGGATTCCGGTTTTTCGATGCCCAGCTGCACCGCTATCCGCGCCAGACCTTGCCCGCGGGCCGCCTGGATGGCCGGCGCAAGGACGACGGCCATACGGAGGTGGCGCTCGATCCCAGGCCGTTCGGGCAGGCCTTTACCGGCGACGCGCTCTATTTCCGCGACCCGGTCGGAGAGCACGCCGAAGGCCGCACCTCGATCTCCTGGACTTGGGATCGCCTGTTGCGCCTGTGCGGCCTGTTCGACGTGTTCGACTACGGGGATAGCGCCATCGAAATCCTCGAACAGTTCCGCGACAGCCTGGCGGAGCATTGCGCCGTGGATGAGGCGATCGACCTGTCGACGCCGCTGGTTGCGGGACAGGCCGTGCATTACGACGAGTATGCGGCGATTTCGGCCAAGATCCGCCAAATGATGAACCAGAAGATCTATCAGCTTTCGGATTGGCAACCGCCGAAGTCGGGCTATCGTCGTGAAGTCCCGGCCAAGCCGGTGAAGCCGTAATCCCCCCGCCTAGCCCCGCCAGAATCGTGGGGTGAGGATGACCAGAACGGTGAAGAACTCGAGCCGCCCCAACAGCATCCCCAATGACAGGACCCACTTGGCGGAATCCGGAAGGCTTGCAAAGTTTCCAGAGGGTCCGATGACGTCGCCGAGTCCGGGTCCGACATTCGCCACCGCCGTCGCGGCTCCGCTGAAGCTGGTCATGAAATCGAGGCCCAAAGCGGCCAGGATCAGCCCCAGGGCGACGACGGTGGCGATGAAGGTGGCGGTGAAGATCATGACCGAGCGGATGACGTCGTCGCCCAGCAACCGCTCGTCGTACTTGGTCACCACCACGGCGTGCGGGGTGACCAGGGTCCGGAAGTGGCCGGCAATGATCCGGCCGATGATCTGGAAACGGAAGATCTTGATGCCGCCGCCGGTCGAGCCCGTACAACCGCCCACGAAGATCAGCACGAAGAAGAGTCCGATGGCGAACGGCCCCCAAAGACCGTAATCGTCGTTGGCGTAGCCGGTGGTGGTGACGACGGAAACAACGTTGAAGGTGGCGTTCCGCAGGGCATCGACGAGAGGGACTTCGTTGTGGACCCACAGCCAAGCGGTCGTCACGAAAATCACCACACCCAGAAAGCTCAAGATCGCATGGATTTGGTTGTTGGTGGCCAGGGGCCGGAATCCCCCTACCAGGGCGTGGGCAAGGGGCACGAAAGGCAGCCCGCCGGCCAGCATGAAAACGATCGCCGTCCAGTGAATGAGCGGATTCGAAAAATGGGCCAACGATTGATCCGATGTCGAATATCCGCCGGTCGACAGCGTCGTCATCGTATGGGCGATTGCCTCGAACCCGGTCATTCCCCCCGCCCAATACAGAGCCGCGCAGAGAAGCGACAGCCCGACGTAGACGGTCAGCATTGCTCCGGCGATCTCGTTGACCCGGCCGAAAAGCTTCTCGGAACGGTCGGAGGATTCGGTGCGAAACAGCTGCATGCCGCCGACCCGCAGGAATGGCAGGACCGCCACGCCCATCACGATGATGCCGAGACCTCCGATCCATTGCAGCAAGGCCCGCCACAGCAGAATGCCGGGGGGCATGGAATCCAGCCCCGTCAGCACCGTGGAGCCGGTCGTCGTCAGGCCCGAAACGGTCTCGAACCAGGCGTCGGCCAGCGACAGTTCGAGGTGGCCGAACATGAACGGAATGGCCGCCAGGAAGGACAGCCCGAACCACGCGAGAGTGGTCAGCAGGAAGGTTTGCCGGATATTCAGGAGGATGCTTTCCTGGCGGTTGGTCAGCGCCAGGGCCATGCCAACGAAGATGCTGAGCGCCGCCGCCCACAGGAACGCGTAAAGATCGTTGCCATCGGCGGCGATTTCGACGATCACCGGGATCGTCATCAGTATGCCCAGGATCACCGCCAGCGCGCCAAAAATGAACAGCACCGCGCTCTCGAATGGCGCGTGGTGAAGATCGGCCCCAACCGGCCGCGGACCGCCGACCCGCACATTGGCCGTTGAGGTCGGATCACCTGAAGGCCGACCGACGGCCCGAATTCCGGGATGGGATTCCTGGAAGCTCATCCCAAAGTCCTCGAATTGTGACGGGGGCTTTTCTTCGCCGCAAGACATCACGACGGGGCATAAAAATGCCGTTCCGATTAGCCTCTTGGGGGGCAAATCTGCGAAAAATCGTTACGTTTTTTTTATAGGACCGTAATCGACCGACCGGCTAGACTCCGGCCGACGCCCTGCGCAGGCGAATGCCGCATGACCGACAGTATCCGTCCCGCTGACCGTGCTCCGAACCCCGCCGAACCCGGCGGGGCCGGCTCGACGTCTCCCCGGCGCGGCCGCTTGCGGATTTTTCTCGGCTCGGCCCCGGGCGTCGGCAAGACCCACGCGATGCTGCAATCGGCGATCCGCAAGCGCCGCGAGGGTGTCGACGTGGCGATCCTCATCGTCGAAACCCATGGGCGCCCCGAAACCGAGCGCATGGTCGCCCAGTTCGAGACCCTTTCGCACGACCAGGGCGAAGGCGAACAGACGTTGCCGCGCGTCGACCTGGCCACGGTTCTGGCCAAGCGTTCCCGTCTGGTCCTCGTCGATGACCTCGCTAAACGAGCAATATTCGAGGGCAAGACGATCCGCCGTCATGCCCTGGTCGCGTCGTTGCTGGACGCGGGAATCGATGTCGATGCCACGCTCGACGTCCAGAACCTGGAAAGCGTCAACGAGAGCATGGCGCGCCTCTCGGGAGTTCGCCTCCGGGACACCGTTCCCGACGACGTCGTCACTTTGGTCGACGAGTTCGAGGTCGTCGACCAGCCGCCCGAGGTGCTGATCCGCCGCCTCAGGGACGGGCTGATTCATGTCGACGATGTGCTCAGCCGCTCGATGCGGCGCTTCTTTTCCCGCCGCAACCTGTCGGCGTTGAGTGACATGGCCAGGAGGGTCGCCGCCGACCGCATGGACGCGCTGGTCCTGGGCGAGGACGACGCGCCGGCGGCCACCCACGACCATCTACTCGTCTGCATCAACGATTCGCCGGTCTGGCGCCGGGTTCTCAGGACGGCCCGCCGCCTGGCCGAGACCCAGCACGTCCGCTGGACGGTCATCTACGCGCAGACCCCCCGATACGAGCAGTTGGACGAGGCGGCCCGCGACCGCCTGGCCCAGGCCATGCGGCTGGGCGAACGCTGGGGAGCCGAGATCGTCACGCTGACCGCACAGGGCGACGTCGCCGACGAGATCCTGGACTACGCCGAGCGCCGCGAGACCACGCGCATCCTGGTCGGCCGCTCGCGTTCGCGCCGGCTATCGCGGTTCCTCGGCCACACGGTCGACGCCCAGCTGCTGCGCAAGGCCAAGAACATCGAGGTCACCGTTGTCATCCCCGAGGAGGACGAGGACGGCCCGCGCTGGAGGCTGCTGCCGGCATGGGAGCGACCGCAGGGGGTGTTCTGGGCGTGGCTGGCGGCGACAGTGGCGGTGGCCGGCGCCCTGGGGGTGGCCCTGGTGCTGTCGGCCTTCATGCCGCTGCACAACGTGTCGCTGATCTTCCTGGTGGGCGTCGTACTGGTGGCCATCCGTGTTGGGCTGTGGCCGTCGATCTATGCCAGCCTGCTCAGCTTCATGGTCTACAACTTCTTCTTCACCGAGCCGAAATATTCGCTCTTCGTCACCCACCAGGATGACATCATCACCATCTTCTTCTTCCTGGTGATGGCGACGCTGACCGGCAACCTGGCGGCGCGGGTCCGCAGGCAGGTCGAGGAGATCAGGCGTTCCGCCAAGCGCATCGAGAACCTCTACGACTTCAGCCGGCGGGTGGCTGCCTCGGTGTCGCTCGACGACACCCTGTGGGCGGTGGTCACCCACGTTGCCGGCGCGCTGCGCTGCCGGGCCATGGTGCTGATGCCGGGGGTGGACGACCGGCTCGACATCGTCTCCGGCTTCCCGCCCGAGGACCACCTTGATCCCGAGGATAGGGCTACCGCCGAGCGCGCCTGGACGCAGGGCAGGGCCGCCGGCTGGGCCGAGCCGGGCAGCGAGTCCGGGGCTTGGCTGTTCATCCCCATGCGCACCGCCTCGGGCCTGATCGGGCTCCTGGGCGTTTCCTTCGAGGACCAGCGCACCCACCTGTCGCCCGAGCACCGGCGGCTGTTCGACGCCGTGGTCGACCAGGCCGCGGTGGCCATCGAGCGGACCAAGCTCACGGCCGACATCGAGGAGGCCCGCATTCTGAGCGAAACCGAGCAGCTGCGTTCGGCCCTGCTGTCTTCGGTGTCGCATGACCTGCGCACGCCGCTGGTCTCGATCCTGGGTTCGGCCACGACACTCGCCAACCTGGGCGACGCCATCCCCCCTGAGGACCGCACCGAGCTGGCCGAGACCATCCTCGAGGAAAGCGACCGGCTGAACCGCTTCGTGCAGAACCTCCTCGACATGACGCGCCTGGGCTACGGCGCGCTGGAGCCGAAGCGCGACTGGATCGATTTGCGCGACGTCATCGGCGGCGCGGTTCGGGCCATGCGCCGTTCGCTCGAAGACCTCAAGGTCGAGCTCCGGTTTGCCGCCGACCTGCCGTTGATGTATGTCGATCCCGTTCTCATCGGCCAGGTCGTCATGAACCTTCTCGACAACGCCGCCAAGCATGCGCCGCTGGGGAGCCTGGTGACCGTCAGCGCGGTCCGCCTGGGCGAGGACATCGCGGTCAGCGTCATCGACAGCGGCCCCGGCATCCCGCCCGACGACAGGCGCGCCGTCTTCGACATGTTCTATCGTGTCGCCGTTCGCGACAGCGACGCCCGCGGAACCGGCCTGGGGCTGGCCATCTGCAAGGGGCTGGTCGAGGCTCACGGCGGCCAGATCGCTGCCGGCGCCGGACCGGACGGAAGAGGAACCGAGATGACCTTCACCCTGCCGCTGCGCGAGGTGCCGCCGATCCTCGAATCCCTGGACGCGGAGGCCTGATCCATGGTCGATCCCGTCGCCAAGATTCTGGTCGTCGATGACGAACCACAGATCCGCAAGTTCCTGCGCATCAGCCTGAATGCCCACGGCTATGTCGTGGTCGAGGCGGCGCGCGGCGAGGACGGCATCACCCAATGCGCAACCGAACAGCCCGATCTGGTCATCCTCGACCTGGGACTGCCGGACCTCGACGGGCAACGCGTGATCGCCCGCATCCGCGAATGGTCGGCGGTGCCGATCCTGGTGCTTTCGGTGCGTACGGACGAGGAAGAGAAAGTGCGCGCGCTGAACAACGGCGCCTACGACTACGTCACCAAGCCGTTCAGCATCGCCGAACTGATCGCCCGCATCCGCGTCGGTCTCAGGGCCCGTGGGACGGAAGAGGCCGTTCCCTCGATCGTCAATGCCGGCCCGCTCGTCATCGACCTGCCCGCCCGTTCGGTCACGCTCGACGGGGCCCCGGTGAAGCTCTCCAAAAAGGAATTCGAGATTTTGCGCCTGCTGGCGGTCAACGCGGGGCGCGTGCTCACCCACCAGCACCTGTTGCGCGAGGTGTGGGGGCCGGCCCAGGTCGAAGAGAACCACTACCTGCGCGTCTATGTCGGCCACCTGCGCCAAAAGCTGGGCGACAGCCCGGACAACCCCCTCTACATCGTCACCGAACCGGGCGTCGGCTATCGCTTCGTCGGCGCCCGCTAGGTTGTGGCCTCATAACGGCAATTTCGTCATTCCGGACGTTAGGCGAGCCCGGAGATCATTGGATTTTCGGCAGGCGAGCCTTGCGATCCGGAATCCAGGCCGTCTTTTCCGCGCGACGCGGCCCTGGATTCCGGATCACGGACTTTCCTTGCCAAATCAAAGATTTGGAGGAAAGTGGTGTCCGGAATGACGGCATACTAGGGACATGATCGAGCGGCGGCATCCAATGCGGTGGCGCCGACGGCGGCGGCGACAACGCTCTTGACGGGTCCTTCCCGGGGATTCACTACTGGTCGGGAGCGCGCGGCCGATGGGGACGCGCCCAGACGAGCGGGAAGCGTCGGAAAGCCATGAGTGGTCCGCCCATTCAGCCGCTGGAAATGGTGCTCGCCCGCTTTGCGGTCAGCCCCGACGCGCCCATGCGCGAGGCGCTGAGGGTGATCGAAGCCAACGGCGAGGGCGTCGCGCTGGCCATCGACGAGGATCGGCGCCTGTCCGGCATTGTCACCGACGGCGACATCCGCCGCGCCATCCTGGACAACCGCGACGTCAAGACGGCGACGGTCAGCGATTTCCTCGGCCACAAGCCCGGTCGTGTGTGGAGCAAGCCGCTGACGGCGCCGGCCGATCTGGCCGAGGCCGACCTGGTCCGCCTGATGACGGTCCGCTTGGTCCGCCATATGCCGCTGGTCGATGAAGACGGCCGGGTGGCCGGCCTGGCCCTGCTCGAAGATCTTTCGAAGCCCCTCGAATTCCCGATGCATGCCGTCGTCATGGCCGGCGGCTTCGGGTCGCGGATGCGGCCGCTGACCGAGGAAATCCCCAAGCCGTTGTTGGAAGTCGGCCACAAGCCGGTCATCGAGCACATCGTCGGCCAGCTTCGCCAGGCCGGCGTGCGCACGGTATCCGTCACCACCCATTTCCACGCCGAGAAGATCCGCCAGCACCTGGGCGACGGCAGCGAGTTTGGCATCGACGTTACCTACGCCCACGAGGAGACGCCGCTCGGCACCGCCGGCGCGCTGGCCGCGCTGAAGGGCGGTAAAGAACCGCTGCTGGTCATCAACGGCGACATCCTGACCGCCGTCGACTTCCGGGCCATGCACAATTTTCACCGCGACCAGAAGGCCGACATCACGGTCGGCGTACGCCGCTACGAGGTGAAGGTACCCTTCGGGGTGCTGGAGGTGGAGGACGCGGCGGTACGCAAACTGGTCGAGAAACCCTCCTATTCGCTGTTCATCAACGCCGGCATCTATCTGCTGGAACCGGCCATGCTCGACTTCATCCCCACCGATCGGCGCTTCGACATGACCGACCTTATCCAGCTCCGGCTCGACGCCGGCGGGCGGGTGACCAGCTTCCCCATTCACGAATACTGGATCGATATCGGCCAGTTGCAGGATTACATGCGGGCCCAGGCGGACGCCGCGGCCGGAAAGTTCAAGCGATGAGTTGGCAGGGAAAGAAGGTTCTGGTCACCGGCGCCGACGGCTTCATCGGTAGCCATCTGGCGGAACGCCTGGTCGCCGAGGGGGCCAAGGTGCGCGCCTTCGTGTGGTACAACTCGTTCGGCCGCTGGGGCTGGCTCGACGACTCGCCCATTCGCGACTCGCTCGACGTGATGGCCGGCGACGTCACGGACGCCGAGTTCGTGCGCCACGCCGTCGAGGGGCAGGACGTGGTCTTCCACCTGGCCGCCCTTATCGCCATTCCCTATTCCTACCATGCCCCGCGCTCGTATCTGCGCACCAACGGCGAGGGGACCTTGAACGTGTTGCAGGCGGCACGAGAACTGGGCATTTCCCGCGTGGTGCACACCTCGACCAGCGAGGTTTATGGCACCGCCCGCGTCGTTCCCATCGACGAGGCGCACCCCTTGCAGGGCCAGTCGCCCTATTCGGCCAGCAAGATCGCCGCCGACAAGCTGGCGGAAGCCTACCACCTGTCCTTTGGGTTGCCGGTGGTCACCATCCGCCCCTTCAACACCTTCGGGCCCCGCCAGTCGGCTCGCGCCGTCATCCCCACCATCATCTCCCAGGCCCTGCGCGGCGAGACGGTGCGCCTGGGCAACCTGCATCCGACGCGCGACCTCACCTATGTCAGCGATACCGTCGAGGGGTTCCTCAAGGGCGGCGCCGTCCCGGGCATCGAGGGGCGGACCTTCAACCTGGGAACCGGGCAGGAAATCAGCATCGGCGGCCTGGTCGATCTGGTCGGCGAACTGCTTGGCCGCAAGATCGAATGCGAGGTCGAGGAAGCCCGCCTGCGCCCGGCCGGCAGCGAGGTGGAACGTCTGCTCTCCGACAACCGGCTGGCCGCGGACGCGCTGGGCTGGACCCCGCAGGTGACGCTCAAGGCCGGCATGGCCCGAACCATCGAGTGGGTGCAGGGCCACCTCGAACAGTTCCGGGGAGGCGTCTATGTCCTCTAAGGGCCCGGCGGTCTCGATTCCTCTCTGCGTGCCGTGGATGACGGGAACCGAGGGACCGTACCTCGCCGAATGCGTCGATACCAACTGGGTGTCCTCGGCCGGGCCGTTCGTCACGCGCTTCGAAAAGATGATGGCCGACTACGTCGGCACCACGCACGCGGTGGCCACCGTCAACGGTACGGCGGCGCTGCACGTGGCTCTGCTGGCCGCCGGCGTCAGGCCGGGCGACGCGGTGGTGACCTCGACCGTGACCTTCATCGCCACCGCCAACGCCATCCGCCATGCAGGCGCCTGGCCCGTTTTCGTCGACGTCGATCCCGCCACCTGGCAGATCGATCCCGAGCTGCTTGCCGGGTTTCTGCGGCGGGACTGCACGGTTGTCGACGGCCGGTTGTGCGACGGGCAGACCGGCCGGCGCATCGCCGCGTTGCTGCCGGTGCACATCCTCGGCCATCCGGCCGACATGGACCCCATCCTCGACCTCGCCCGCGAATTCGCCCTGCCGGTGGTCGAGGACGCCACCGAATCGCTCGGCGCCACCTACAAGGGGCGGCGGGTCGGGGCGTTGGGCGATATCGCGGCCTTGAGCTTCAACGGCAACAAGCTGATCACCTGCGGCGGTGGCGGCATGGCCATCTCCTCGCGCCCGGAGTGGGCGGAACGGGCCCGCCATCTGACAACGCAGGCCCACTGCCATCCCGTCGAGTCCTGGCACGACGAGGTGGGCTACAACTACCGGCTGACCAACGTGCAGGCGGCCATCGGCTGCGCGCAGATGGAAGCCATCGAGGCCCGCCTCGCCGCAAAGCGCCGGATTGCCGATTTTTACCGCGACCTGTGCGCCGAAGTGCCGGGCCTCACCTTCATGCCGCAGGCCCCCTGGGCGGGCGCCGTGTTCTGGCTCTCGACCGTGCTGGTCGACCCGGCGACATTCGGGCGGGACTGCCGCCAATTGATGGCTTTCCTGGCCGGGCGCGGTATCGGGACAAGGCCCTTGTGGCAGCCCATGCACCTGAGCCCCGCCCATCGCGGCGCCAGGGCGGTCGGCGGTGGTGTCGCCGAGGATCTGTACGCGCGGGCGCTGAGCCTTCCCTCCTCGTGCGGCCTCACCGAGGAGGAAAAAACTGCCGTTCGCTCGGCAATAGTTGCCGCCTCGGCAAGATCTGCCGCCTGAACGGCGAAGGGTGGGCCTGGGAAACCTTGGGCTCTCGGGCATTTTCTGCCTGGCACGCGACTTGCTTGGTTCTGGGTACCGGACCCCATATCCGGCTGCGCCCAACGTCCAATTCGAGGCATAATGCCATGGATAGGCAAGCGGTCGCGAGTGTGCTACTATTCGTTCGGTGCGTGAGAAGCACGCACTTATTATGATCCTTAGAAAGGGAGATCTCTAATGTCTAACGTTAGTCTTTCCTCGTCAGTACGTGCGAACCTGCTGTCCCTCCAGGAAACTACCAGCCTCATCAGCCGGACCCAGGGCCGTCTTTCCACCGGCCTCGCCATTGCCAGCCCGGTCGACGATGCGGTGAAGTACTTCCAGGCCAAGTCGCTCAGCGATCGGGCCAGTGACCTTGCAGCGCGTAAGGACGGCATCGACCAGGGCGTCAGCGCCCTGACCACGGCCCTCAAGGCGACCGACGCGATCGAGGACCTTGTCAGCCAGATGAAGGGTGTCGTCGACGGCGCCCGCAGCGGTGACAAGAGCCAGCGCGCATCGTCCAGCAAGCAGCTGGGTGAACTCGCGAGCCAGATCCAGAAGCTGGTGAACGACGCCACCTATCAGGGCTTGAACCTCTTGAACTCGACGGCGTCGAGCCTGAACGTTCGGTTCAGCGAAAAGTCCGACTCCAAGCTCGAGATCAAGGGCAACAACCTCAACGCCAGCGCTTTCTTCCTTAACACCCTTGGCGTTGCGCTGGCCATCGTGAGTGAATCGAAGATCGCGAGCCAGCTCGGCTTCCTTACGACGCTGAGCACTTACGAGTTCACGGCGGCCGCCGCTCTGGCCAGCTTCAACAAGGCAGCCGACCAGGCCATCAACCGCCTGGACAAGACCATCAGCGAATTGCGGTCGAAGTCCGCGACGCTGGCCGGCAACGTCGCCATCCTGCAGGTCCGCCTGGACTTCACGAAGCAGTATGTGGACGTTCTGGAACAAGGCGCCGGCAAGCTGACTCTGGCCGACCTCAACGAGGAAGGCGCCAACTTGCTGGCTCTGCAGACCCGTCAGCAGTTGGGTATCCAGTCGCTGGCCTTCGCCGGCCAGGCCGAACAGGGTATCCTCGGCCTCTTCAGGTAAGGTATTCGCCGGTTGGCGAACAAATAGCCGGGGAGGCATCGTGCCTCCTCGGTTATTTTTTTGATCCATAGAACAAGGACGCGCCTAGATGCCGCTAAAGCTACAGCTCAGAAAAGGACAGAAGATCATTATCAACGGAGCTGTGCTTGAAAATGCCGGCACGCATACGGCTTCTCTTTTAATCAAGAACGATGCCGCGATTATGCGCGATACTGATATTCTGACGTTTGAAGATGCAAAAACGCCGGCTACTCGTGTTTACTATGCTCTTCAGTGCTTATATTTGTTTCCCGCGGATCGGGATAAGCATTTACACAATCTTAACGAACTTGTCGGTAGTTATAGTACCGCCGCGCCCAGTTCGCAGCCTATCTGCGACGGAATCCGGCGCCTGGTGGACGAGGGCAAGTTCTACCAGTCGCTGAAGCTGGCACAGGATCTGATTGCCCACGAAAAGCAGGTTTTTGCTTATGTCCAAGGAACAATTGATCAACAAGTACAACGTACCGCCGCTGGAGGGGAATCCCCGAGCGACGGAGGCGTGGGCCCTGACGCAGGCGGCCCTCAAGATGAAGGCCGCGCAAGAGACTAACGACCTCGAGGCCATGTTGACTGCGGTCCGCCTGAATTGGCAGTTGTGGACCATCATCCAATCCGAACTGTTGTCCCCCGATTGTCCTGTTCCTGCCGACATCCGCCAGAACGTGCTGTCGCTGGCCAATTTCATCGACAAACACACGGTCGGCTTCATCGGGGCGCCGGAAGCGAGAAAACTCAGTGTCCTGATCTCGATCGACCGGGAATTGGCCGGCGGGCTTTACGCCGCGGTGCCGGCTCCCGCCGCCGCCGAGCCGGCGCGCGGGACGGCGGAAGCCGAAACGGTACGCCAAACCACCAACACCTCGGCCTGAACGCGGGAGTCCCGGACGTGAAGAAAAAAACGGCAACGCCGAAGGAGCTCTTTTTCGGGCGGGTGGACGAACTCGTCGAAAAGGGTGAGTGGGAAACGATCCGGGAGGAAGGCGCGGCTCTTCTCGAAGAGGGTGAGCCGTGCGGTGAGTTGTTGTTCCTGTTGGCGCTGGCGGCCTTCAAGCACCACGATTTCGCCGGTGCGGTGGCCCGTGCCAAGCAGGCCTATGATGTCGACACCAGGGTGGCGGAATACTGCGATCTGCTGGCCACGCTGCACGGCATGGCGGGCGATATCAACAGCGCCAGTTTCTTCGTCAAGATGGCGTCCGTCGGTACTTCGTCGCCAAAGCTGGCTGGCTGGCTGCCGAAATCGCTGCCGACGTTCACCGAAGCATTTTTCGAAGCCCGCACCCGACCCTTCTTCCAGAAGGCCGTGCGGTCGTTGTCGATCGGAAATTGGGTCGATGCGGAACATTGGTTCAGCCAGCATCTGGCCTTCCATCCGAAAGACGCCGAGGCTCACGCCGGTTTGGCCAACGCCCTTATGGTCCAGGGTCTTTACGCGGCGGCGGTGGAACATCTGCGCGCCGCGCGCCACGTCGTGCCGTCCGACGCCAAGGTGGCCAGCTTGCTGGGCACCGCGCTGACGGCTGTCGGGCAGTTCGCCGAGGCGCAGGCCGTGCACCGGTCCGCCACGGCGGCGGACGCTGCCGGTCCGGCCGTTCGTGCCGCGGCGATCGGTGACCTGCTGGCCGACCCCGCAACCGAACCGCAAGCCATCGCCGTGGAAATCCAGCACTGGGCACGCGACTTCGGCGTGTCGTCCGACGCCCTGCCACCCCGGCGGAGCACGGGATCGTCGCATCGTCTGACGGTTGGCTACGTGATCGGGATGGCGGGCCGCTCGCATTCGATCCCCTTCTTGACGGAAATCCTGGCCAGACACGACGCCCAGCGTTTCCGCGTGGTCGGGTTCGGTGCAGGCCGGCTTTCGGACCCGTCCAACATCGTTTTCCAGAAATGTTTTGAAGCCTGGGGCGACACCAGGGACGCTGATCCGCTGACCTTTGCCTCGATGGTCCGTGCCGAGAATGTCGATGTCCTGATCAATGTCAGCGGTTTCACGTCGCCGACGCTGCTCCAGGCCTTCGGCGCCCGCATGGCGCCGGTGCAGGCCATGTGGTCTCCGCTGTTCTATGGCATGGCGCCGGCGAATGTCGACGTCCTGCTGACCGACGGCTTCCTCGATCCGCTCGATGGGGCCGCCGTCGTTGCCGGCGAGAAGCTTTACCGCCTGGAAGGCAGCGGCGCCGTGATTGCGCCGGTTCCGCTGGTCCTGCCGGAAGCCGCCATCGCAGGGGCGGAAGCGCGCGGTCCCGTCTTCGCGGCGGATGCGACGCTGGCGGAACTCAATATCCAGACGGTGGAAGCCTGGGCCCAAATCCTGGCCGCCGTTCCGGATGCCGTGCTGCTGCTGCGCGATCACGGTTTCCGCAGCGGGGACGTGGGCAAGCGCCTGATCGGCCTGTTCGGCAATTTCGGACTTGCCCATCGCATCGATTTGGTTTCGGTGTCCGAGCCGGCCGAGTTCTTCGCCGAGGCCGACGTCTGCCTGCTGCCCTACCAGTCGATGCGTCCCGAGGTGGCCATCAATGCGCTCGCCGCCGGCTTGCCGGTCGTCAACTGGAGCGGTGTCGGCCGCCATCGGCGCCTCGTCGGCAGCGTGCTGAATTTCGCCGGTCTGGCCGCGGAGATGGTGGCGGAAAGCGCCGAGGAGTACCGGGATAAGGCCGTCGCCTGGATGAATGCCACCGAGCGGCGGGAAGCTTTCCGGTCATCCATTCGCGACCGTCTGGCGAACGCGCCCGTTTTCAACGCGGCGGGGCGCGCAGCCGACCTCGAAAAGGCCTATCTAAACTTGCACAAAACGGTCGAGATGGCAGACTCTGCCTGACGGGGTTGCACATGTCCGAAGCGGAAAGAATGCACCTTTTCCGGCGGAACCGGAATGCTTTCCGTCGCCATCAACCAAAGGTGTGGAAGGCGCTGGAACTGATCGAGAAGACGGTTTCGACGCTCGTTATCGAGGACGACGTCGTCGTCAATATCGACCTCGGCGAGGTCCGCCTCTATCCTGAACCGGCACCGGCATGGGCCGAGCACCAGCTTGCCGACTATTTCAAGAACCCCGACCGCCTGGGCTTCGAGAACCCCTGCCACTGCAACCTTTCACCGGTATCGTTGGGGGTGCTGCGCCACATCGGCCTGTACATGGCCGATCACAGGAAGGTCAGGTCTGTGCCCCTTCCGGTGGTCGACGTCGGGTTCGCCTTCATCTTCGGCGTCGGCCTCGGTTTGCACGTTGCCGAACTGGTCCGCCGCAATGTGGCACGCACGCTGGCGCTGATCGAACCGGTGCCGGAATTCCTGCTGCATTCCATGCAGACCGTCGACTGGAGCCGGATCTTCGCCAGCGCGCGGCGGAAGGGCATGGCCATCGAATTCCTGATCGACGCCGACCCGACGCTTATCGTCGGCCGCCTCGAGACCATGATCTATCGGTGCGCCACGTTTCTGGATGGTTCCTACGCCTATCCCCACTACTACTCATGGGCCTTGCGCGAAGCGCGGTCCTTACTCAACGAGAAGGTCAAACTTTATTACATCTCGCCTGGATACTTCGAGGACGAGATCCTGATGATGCGCAATACCTACGGCAATCTGCGGGAGCGGTCGTTCCATGTCGTGGACAGGCGGCCACGCATCGGCCGGAAAATGCCGGCCTTCATCATCGGCTCCGGCTCTTCGCTGGACAGGGATCTGCCCACCATCAAGAAGTGGCGGGATCGTGTCATCATCTGTTCGTGCGGCACCAGCCTAGGCATCCTCTTGAAGAACGGCATCCGGCCCGACCTGCACGTCGAGAACGAGAATACGGCTCCCCTGGTCAAGAACCTGCGGGCATTCCGTGAAACCTATGGTCTGGAGGGCATTCGGCTGGTGGCGACCACGACCGTGCGTCCGGAAGCCAGTGAACTGTTCGATCGGCGGTGGTTCTACTACCGCAGGCCCCTCAGTTCGAGCAAGATTCTCTCCGGCGGCACCGAGCCCTTGCCTTTCGCCGATCCGCTGGTGGCCAATGCCGGCAGCGCGGCCCTGGCCTATCTGGGTTTTAGCGACATCTATTTCTTTGGAGTGGACTGCGGCCGCCACTTCGAGGGAGAGCACCATTCCCAGGATGCCGTCTATTACCAGGACGGCTACGACATCAATCCCAACAACCGCCCGGATGCCGGTTTCGAACGCGTGGTTCCAGGCAACTTCGGCGGCAAGGTGGTCACCACCTGGTCCCTCGACCTGTCGCGCCGTACGTATACTTCCCTCTTGAGGACGCGGGACGTGACCATCACCAATTGCAGCGACGGTGCCCGTATCGAGGGCGCGCTTCCCAAGGTGGCGGCCGCGCTCGAGTTCACCAATCCGCCCAACCAGCAGCAGGCGGTCCTTGACGACATCGAAAAGACGTTGCCCTGTTTCGAGCCGGGGCAACTGCTCGAAAAGATCGATCTCAACGCCCATTTCGAGGCTTGCGACGTCTTTGAGACCGCTTTCAATGAACTGGTCGACCAGGCGCTCATCGAGGACAAGGGCTTCTGGGATTTCGAGCGGCGGATCGACCGGTTCTGGCGCGGCGACTGGTCGGAACACAAAGGCGTACTCACGATCATGTCGGGGTCGTACGCCTCTATGGTCCGCCTGGGGGCGTTCGCCGGCACCCGCATCACCAGCCCCAATGCGCGCAAGGCCTTCTTTCGCTTCTTCCTGGAACGGTACCGCGAGTCCTGCCTTTGGATGGCCGCCGAGACCCGCATCCTCTTGCGCGAGATGAGCGAAGGGCGGGCTGAAATCAGCGACGTCGGCAAGATGCCGGTCCCCGCATAGTCGGATAGACGATCCGCAGCCACCCGCGCCGACATCGCCCATCAAGGGGACCCTATGGCGACCTTCGAATATCCTCATCCGGACATCGAACTGGGTGTGCCGCGCGAGGCGATCGAGTATGCGCTGGCCTTTCCCTCGTACGGCATGTCGCCGCAGACCGGGGTCATCTTCTACATCCACGGCTTCGGCTTCCGGTATAACGACGCCTATGCCGGGAAGCTTCTTCCCTATCTGGCGGATACCTACGATTGCATCGCCGTCAGCGTCGATTACCACGGCGCCCGCCGCTATCACGGGAAGTCGCAGAGCCGGCCGGCGCCCGACTTTTTCGCGAAACTCGAGGAACACTATGGTGTGACGGTCACGGCCCCGGCCGGCACCGACGTTTGGACGGTCGTGAACGCCGTATGCTACCAGTTGGCCAACAGGGGCGTCACCCAACTGCACCCCGAGTGTCAAATCGTCTCGGGCGCGGAAGGCTACGCGAACTTCGGTGTCCTTCCCGCTATGGATCACCTGCAAGTCCTGGGGACCGTCCTCAAGAATCACGTCGTCGACAGGAAGAGGCTGTTCGTGCTGGGCACCTCGTACGGCGGCTATATCGGCCTTCTGCTGAACAAGTTCGCCCCGAACACGTTCCGGCTCATCGTTGACAATTCCGGATTCTCGGGACCCGCGGATACGCTACCTTCCTTGTACGGGATGTCGTCCTCCGTCGGCGCCATGCGGCTCGTCCACCGATGCCTCGTCGCATTCTCGGGCGACCCGTCGTCGCCGAACTATCTGAGCCCCAGCCGCAGGATGATTCGCGATCTCGCTGTCGCCGCTCATTACCATTTGTCCAGCGAGACCATGCTGCACAGCTATCACAGCGAGGCCGACACGGTCGCTCCGACCGCCGCCAAGAAAAGACTGGCACTCGTTCTCGGCCGGCGCCGAAGGTACGACCTCAGGCTGATCTCCGAGGCCGACATCGACGGCCGCATCTTCAAGAACGCGAAGCATGGCATGGACGCCTCGCTGAGGGGCCTGTTCGACCTATCCTATCGACGCTGGATGTCGGAAGCTGCCGATCCTCCCGCCGTCACCGACTTCGACCTCGGGACCGTCAACCGCTTCCCATGCGGCGAGGAGGACTACGTCCTGACATTCGGCCGCGACGACGTTTCGCTCGCCGTCGAGCCGGCTTGAGAGCGTTCAAACGGCATTGCGACGCTTAAGACACGAATGTCTCGGAGGTCGTCAGGTCAGGATATTGACGAGGGACTTGCCGAATCTGCTGCTGATCAGCGGACTCAGCATCTTGGAATACTGGTTCTGCAAGGCCAGCGCCTGAACGATGGAATTGCTCGACATCTGGTATTCCTGGCTCAGCGCGGTCTGCTCCTTCTGAATGGCGGTCGCCTGCTCGATCGTCAACTGGTTGGTCTTCTTGCGCATGGTCGAAATCGATTCCGAGGCGATCTGTTCATAGTAGTCGGCTGTGGTATAAGCCAACTGATAGCGCCGGACCTCGAGGTCGACGGCCGCCTTGGCCATATTCAGGTCAGCCAACGCCTTCTGGCGGCCCGCCGTCGTCGCCAAACCTTCGTAAGCCCAAGAATCGAGAAGCTTCATTCCCGTACGGTAGAGCGTGCCCGTAAAAGTGGCTGGCGTGGCGGTATCGGGACCGACGGTGAAGGTGATGGCGTCGCCAACCATGTCGTCCAGTCGCAGACCGGTGGCGATGTTGCCCACGATGCTCGTCGGTTCGTCCGGATAGTCGTCGTAGCGCTTGAGAATCTTCGCCTGGCGGTCGAGGTCCCAGTACTTTCCCTCGGAATCGACGATGTGGTAGTCACTGCCCAGGAAGGCGCTTTTCACCGTCTGCTTGGCGCCGTTGATGCCGGTCGGGAAGCTGATTTCCTGCCTGGCGATGCCCAGCAGGTTGGGCACCGTAGAGCTGCGGCTGGCGGTGCTGTCGAGCCCGTTGAGAGAGGCGTCGAAGCTCGCCGCATACATCTGCGGATTGGTATAGCCCTCGGTGTTCTGGCCGCACTTGTTGACCGTGCGGATCATGTTGTCGAGGCTGGCCAGGATCGACTTGGCGCGACCCAGCGTGGTGGCGATTACCGAACGGGTCTCCTGGATTTTGTCGCGGACGGAGGCCCAGCGATCACCGTCGGCGTTGACCGAATTGATCTGCGCCTTGTAGTCGTTGGTGATGACCTGAGTCTTCTGGGCCGCCTTCTTGTTGTAGAACTTCTGAATCTGCACAAGCATCTGAGCTCGGCCGAAGTCGGCAACAGAGAACTTCGACAATACGGTCTTGTTGATCATGTCGGCCATGCTGGCCCCCAGCTCGATTCATTCTTGAATCGTGAAGCAAGAAGCATACCGGATTTGGCGGTTCCGGTAAAGCTTTGTCCGCAAAGAGCATTTTTTCTCTGGAACGCCATCACGCCTGCGGCAGATCGATGAAGCCTTTTTTCAGCAGCGCGTCGTCGAGCGGTACCGAGGCCAGCATGCGATGGATGATCTCGCCAGCCGGGTGATCCGCGGCGTACGGGTTCTCAAGCCCGGCCAGGGAGGTCCGGAAGGTTTCCGACGTCGCCCGCCTGATGGCGGCCAGGATGGCGTCACTCCGGCGGGCAACGTCGATGACGTTGGCGGCGCGCGGGCGGCCCTGCTGGCGATCGCCGATGTTGACGACCGGCAGGGTGAACGACGCCGCCTCGATGATGCCGCTCGATGAATTGCCGACCATGGCGGCGGCCCTTCCCATCAGCGCGAAGTAGCCCGGGGTGCCCAGGCTGTCGACCATGCGGGCGGCGGGATGGGCCGCCACATAGGCTTCCATCAGGCGCCGGATCTCCCGCCCGCCGGCATCGGCGTTGGGGGCTGTGAAGACGACGGGAAGGCCGGCCGCGTCGAGCGCCTCCAGCAACGCCCCGGCCTGTTCGGCCACCGGCATCGCGTCGCGGGTTTCCGGGTGGAAGGTGACCAGCAGCGGGACCGGCGTCAGCGGCAGCCCGATGCGGGCCTCCAGCTCGGCCGCCGTCAGCGCCGGAGTGTCGATGAGGTTGTCCAGGCCCAGCGCCCCGCAGACGACGACGCGCCACGGCTCCTCGCCCATCTGAAGGACCCGGCGGCGGAATTCGTCGGTGGCGACGAAATGCAGATGGGCGAGCTTGGTCATCGAATGGCGCCACGAATCGTCGAGCGCCCCCAGCGTCAACTCGCCGCCGTGAAGGTGGGCCAGTGGAATGCGCAGCGGTTGCGCCGCCACCGCTGCGGCGTGCATCTCGAAGCGGTCGCCGAGGAGGACGGCGATGTCGGGGGCCAGCGCCGCGTACGCTTCGGCGAAGCCCCGGGTGGCCCGCGCCATGGCTTCGGCGACACCCAGCGGGCTGTCGTCGCCGCTCAGCAGGTCGACACGCGCGGCGACGGCGAAGCCGGCTTCCCCGATCTCCTCGATCGTCATGCCGAACTCGGGGCGCAGGTGCATGCCCCCGGCGATCAGGTGCAGGCTTATGCCGTCATCGGCGGCCAGCCGCTTGAGCAGCGGGCGGTAGATGCCGAAATCGGCCCGGGTGGTGGTGACGACGGCGATACGGCGGGTCATCGGGTTGCCTTACTCGACCATCTCGGGGGTCAGCAGGTCGCCGACGCTGACGTTGACCTTGAGCCGGTGGCCCAGCAACTCGCCCTGGCGCGATGGCGACAGGCCCGTTCCCGGCCGGCGCGCCGTCAGATCGATAGCGGAGATCACGGTGCCGGCCGCCAGGTCGCGGGTGGCCACCAGGCTCTTGCGGGCGACACCTGCGGTATCGGCCTCGCTGGCGGCGGGCCGCTTGACCCCGCTGCCCAGCGCGCTTTCGACCCGGCGCGCGGCGGCCACCAGGTCGGCCAATTCGCCGGGTTCCAGCGAGGCGGCATGATCGGGGCCGGGAAGGGTGCGGTCGGTGGTGAAATGCTTCTCGACGATGGCGGCGCCCAGCGCCACGGCGGCGATGGCGACGTCGATGCCTGTGGTGTGGTCGGACCAGCCGACCGGCACGCCGAACGCCCGTTCCAGCGCGCCCATGGCGCGAAGGTTGCAGTCGGCCGGATCGGCTGGGTACGCGCTGACGCAATGCAGTAGCGCCAGAGGCGGCGCCCCGGCGGCACGAACGGCGATGACGGCGGCCTCGACTTCCGCCAAGTCGGCCATGCCTGTCGAGACGATCAATGGCTTGCCCTTGGAAGCCAGGTGGCGCAGAAACGGCGCGTTGGTCAGTTCTCCCGACGGCACCTTGAAGGCGGCCATGCCGAGGGTATCCAGGAAATCGGCGCTTTCCTCGTCGAACGGCGAGGAGAGGAACAGGATGCCCTTCTCCCGGCAATGGGAGGCCAGCTCGCCGACCACGCCATCTTCCAGTTCGAGGCGGCGCAGCATGGCCAGTTGGCTCTCATCCCCCGGATCGTTGCGCTTCTGGTAGGCCGCCCTGGGGGCGGAGGCCAATGCCAGGCGGTCGGCCTTGAAGGTCTGGAACTTGACGGCATCGGCCTTGGCCGCCGCCGCTCTGTCGATCAGGGCGTGGGCCAGGGCAGCCTCGCCGTTGTGGTTGACGCCGGCCTCGGCGATGACGAAGCAGGGCGCGCCGCCGCCGATGGGCCTGCCCGCGATGGAAATGCGCCCTACCATGCCGTCCATCCGCCGTCGACGACGATGTTCTGACCGGTCACATAGGCCGAAAGATCCCCCGCCAGATAGGCGACGGCGCCCTTCATATCCTCCTCGGTACCCATGCGGCCCAAGGGCGTGCGGGCCTCGTAGCGGCCGACGAAGGTCTCCGACTGGCCGCGCAGCACGCCGCCCGGGGTGACGGCGTTGACGCGGACCTTGGGGGCCATCACGCAGGCCAGCCAGCGGGTCAACTGCAGAAGCCCGCCCTTGGCGGCGCCATAGGCGGCCGGGTTGCCCATGCGGGTCCCCTCGTAGAGGCCGAGGTCGGGCCCGACCATGCCGTAAATGGAGGCGATGTTGACCACCGATCCCTTGCCCGATTTCTCCAGCCACGGCTTGGCCGCCTGCACCAGCACGAAGACGGCGGTCAGGTTGACCTCGATGGCGGCCCGCCAGGTGGCCGGCGACTGCTCCTCGAAGGGAACGGCCCAACCGGTCAGCTTGCTGTCGCCGACGAAGGCGGCCGAGTTGACGATGATGTCCAGCCCGCCCAGTTCGGCGGCGGCTTTCCCCGGCAGTGCCTTGA
This sequence comes from Rhodospirillales bacterium, assembly GCA_014859895.1. Classification (GTDB taxonomy): domain Bacteria; phylum Pseudomonadota; class Alphaproteobacteria; order Rhodospirillales; family Shumkoniaceae; genus Shumkonia. The sequence continues at coordinate 24,894 of JACZKS010000066.1, read as the reverse complement.
CGGCCGCCTCGTCGGCCATGTCGGCGGTCAGCGCCACGGTTGTGGCGGAATGGCGCTGGGCAAGCGCCCGCGCCGCCTCCGCGCAGGCATCGCCCTCGCGGTCGGTCAGCGCCACGGCGGCGCCCAGTTCGGCCAGTCCCGCCGCCACCGCCCGGCCGATATGGCCGGCCCCGCCGGTCACCAGGGCGACGCGGCCGGTTAGCGCCATCAGGTCCTTGAGATCGCGGTCACTTGCCATCGCCCCTGGCCTCCCACAACGCTTCCGCCACCTTGAGATCGAGCGCGGTATCGATGTCGACCGCCCTTTCCGCCGGCACCTCGATGACGCCGACCCGCCCGGCGAACAGGCCGTCGGCCCGTCTCAGGAAGGCGGGATCGACCACATAGCACACGGTGGTGATATCGAAAACTTTGGGCGCCGTCTGGCGGGTGTGAACGGTCTTTTCCGGCGGGATGGCGAGGTGGGCGTGCCGCGCGCCATCCACCGTCACCATGTTGAAGTAGGGATTGCGCGCCGCCGGCGTCACCGTCAACACCACGTCGACGTCGCCTTCCCTGAAGCGCGCCACGCAGGCGTCGACGTCGGCGGGCCGGCGCAATGGCGCGGTGGTCGGCACGCTGACGAAAACATCGACTTTCGGCCCGGCCGTGTCGACGGCGTCGATGGCATGCCGCCAAGCCAGCCATTCCGGCGAGCGGTCGCCGGCCAGTTCGGCCGGGCGCAGGAATGGCACTTCGGCGCCCCATTCGCGGGCGACGGCGGCGATTTTCTCGTCGTCGGTCGAAACGATCACCCGGCCCACCGAACGGGCTGCGCGGGCCGCCAGGATCGAATGGGCAATCAGCGGCTTGCCGTCGAGCGGCGCGATGTTCTTGCCGGGAAATCCCTTCGATCCCCCGCGCGCGAAGATGAAGGCGACGACGTTCTCGCTCATGGGCTGACGGTCCTTTGCTCGGCGGCCGACCGGCGGGCCGCGGCGATCACGGCTAGGGTGCGGGCGGCGTCGGCGCCGTCGATCAGCGGCGGCAGGCCGGTGCGGATGGCTTCCAGGAAATGGCGGAACTGGCTGCGGAAGATATCGTCCCGGCCGGCAGTGCCTTCGACGGGCAGCACCTCCCAGCCGTCGGTGTCGGGCCGGTGAATGCGCGCCTGGTGGCGGATGCCGTCCCACGCCAGCGTTCCGGCGCTGCCGACGATCCGGCAGGTGCGGGTGGCGGGCCGTTGGAGCATGTCGAGATGCACGGTGCCCCGCACCCCCGAGGCGAAGGTGAGGACGAGGTCGGCGCTGTCCTCGACGTCGATCTCGAGATCGCCCAGGCGGCCGATAGCGGCGACCACCGCCGTCACCTCGCCGGCCAGCCAGCGGGCGTAGTCGATTTCGTGGCTCAGTTCCAACAGCGCGCCGCCGCCCAGCGCCGCCTTGGCGCTCACGCCCTCCCGGTAGTCGGTGCCGGGCCGCCAGTCGGGCAGGTACTGGCCGACCTCGGCATGCAATGACAGCACGCGGCCGATGGCCCCCGCTTCCAGCGCGTCCTTGACGGCGCGCAGCGACGGATCGAAGCGCAGGCAGTAGCCGACCTGAAGCGTGACGCCCTTTTCCGCGCAGGCGTCGAGCAGCGGGGCCAAATCGTCGGGCCTCTCGGCCAGCGGCTTCTCGATCAGCATCGGCACGCCGGCCTGGGCCAGCGGCAGGGCGGTGGCGACGTGAAAGGGGGCGGGGTTGGCGATGATGGCGGCATCGATGCCGGAAGCCAACGCAGCCTCGATGTCATGGACCAGCGCGGTCTTTGCCCCGACGTCGGCGGGCAGGGGCTGGCCCGGCCGGCGCAGGACGACGATCCGGACATCCGGCAGCACCGCGCGCACGGTCTGAAGATGGCGGCGGCCGATGCTGCCGAGACCGGCGATCAGGATGCTTCCTGGCGTGCGGACGGTAGTTTCGGTCACACGGTTCCTCCCACGGCAAGCACCCTCCGTCAATGCGCCGGGCCTGTCAATCGTCGCCGGGGATCAGCGGCGGCGCGGCGTGCACATGGCGGGGACGCCGACGGCCCGCGCGCCGTCGGGGACGTCGGCCAGGACCACGGCGCCGGCGCCGATGACGGCACCTTCGCCGATCCGCACCCCCTGGATCAGCACGGCGCCCGCTCCGATGTAGGCCAGGCGGCCGACGGACACGCCACCCAGCACGATGGCGCCCGGCGAAACCTGCGCGTGGTCGCCGATCCGGCAGTCGTGCTCGACGATGCAGCCGGTATTGAGCACGACGTTCCGTCCGATGGTGGCGTCGGGGTTGACGACGACGCCGGCCAGCACGGCCGTGCCGTCCCCGATCACGCTCGACGCCGCCAGACGGGCCGCCGGATGGAGGGCCGTGGCTGGCTCAAGTCCGGCCGCCAAGCCCTTCTCGAAAAGCGCCAAGCGGGGGGCGTTGTCGCCGATGCCGCCGATGCCGACGATGAAATGGGTGAAGCCGTTGCGGCCGGCATGGACCAGATCGTCGTCGTCGCCGGCCACCGGCGCGCCGGAAATCATCCGGCCGCGCAGGGCGGGATCGCGATCCAGAAAGACGAAGCGGGACCAGCGGGATTGGGCCAGCAGTGCGTCGAGCACGACCCGGGCATGGCCGCCGGCCCCCAGGATGATGCATCCGGACGTTCCGGGCGGTACCGGCCACTGCGGCGCATCGATCTGGTCTGCTTGCTTCCTGCCTGTCATCGCCGTCCGTCAAAGCAAAAGCGGCGACATCGTTCCGCCGCCGCTCTTAAGTCTTTCGCCGCCGAAAAAGGCGCCTCAGGCGCCGCCGGATCTTGCCTCAAGGAGTCCCTCGGAAATCTGCAGATTGATGTTGATGAAGGTATCGAGCACCTCGGGCGGCATCTCCACGCCTTGCGCCATCGTCGTCTGGGTGACGAACTGGCTCAACTTCATCAGGTTCTGCTTGGTTTCGTCGGGCAGCGGATTGTCCTTCTGATTGACCAGGGTCCGAATGGCCACCCAGACTTCCATGTTGTTGTCCAGGGCGGCGGCAAGCCGGCCCTGTTCGTCGCGTGCCTGGTCGAGCATCACCGCGGCCTTCGACAGACCGAAAGCCCCTTCCTCGTTGGACGACAACCTTTCAAAACTCCATGTGGCCTGATCGTCCGCCATATACGCACTCCCCGCCTTGCCCGAGCACTCACCCGGGCCCATACCCCAAGACGCACCAGCCGTCGCCATCGAAAGTTCATGCGTTACGTTGATCATATCCTGTTAAGCTCCTGATCTCAATTGATTTATCGTCGCCATCACATGAACTTACCCAGGCTCAACTGTTGGATTCGAGCGATGGCCTGATAGGCGAGTTCGAGGGCGCGCGTTTGGTCGAGCAGTCTGGCGACCACTTCGGTCGTGTTGATGTTCTCCATCTCGATGATGTTCTGGTCGAAGTAGCCGATCAGCTTGTTGTGCTGCTTGGTGGTCTGGTCGATGAGGACCCGCTGGTATCCCATGTCCTGTTGGACCTGGGCGATATTGCTCTTTTCTTCAACGCCGAAGGGCGCGGAACCCATGGTGGTGATTTCAAGAGAGGACGTGATCAGATAAAGCGCCTGATCGATGCGTTCGGGGTGGTTATCCAGCCCCCCGTTGGTGCCCATCACCCCCTGGGCCATCAGGCCCATGGCCCGGATGGCCTTTTCGAAGGCGGGATCGATGGCGTTGATGTCCATGGTGAAACTACGGTTCTGATCGACGCGCTGGGTTTGGCTGGCGGTGTCGCCCTTGTAAAAGCTGGAAACCGAGAGGGTTGCCGTGGCGTCGGCGCCGAGGTTGAGGGGTGTGGCAGGGGCACCGACGGTGATGGTGCTGGCGCCGACGGTCATGGGCCCGGAAATCGTGATGTTGGTGCCGTCGTTCGACACCACCGTGTAGGTGCCGTCGTTGCCGCTGGCGCTGTCGGCCAGCGTGAGGGTGGCGCCGACAGGAATGCTGGCGAGGGAGCCGGCGGTGGTGGCGGTTATGGTGTCGGTGCCGGTCATGGTCAGGCCGCCGGTGGCGGCGGGTGCAAGGGTGACGTTGGTTCCGACGTGGGCGTCACGGGTCGGCGGATAGATGGTCGATTCACCGTTGTACTGCGCCTGGAAGGCGGCGAGCGTCGTCAGGCCGAGGTCGACCGGCTGCGTGGTCACCCGGCCGCCCGCGAACATGAAACGGCCGTCGGCGTCGGAGTTGAGATAGATGCCGATGTCGTTCATCGCCCGAAACGCCGCGTCCTGCACGTCCTTGATCCGCTGTTCCTCGTTTCCGCTGCCGGCCTCGAACTCGAACAGCGCCTCGCGGAAATTGACGATCGCGGTACGGATTCCGGACACGGCCGCGTCCATGGTCTTGAGCCGCAAGTCCGCCGTCCCGTTGTTGGTCACGAAGTTGCCCAGCATGTCGCGGCTGTTTTCCACGTTGACCAGCCGCTGCGAACTGCGGGCGATGCCTTGGTAGGTCTGGGAGATCTTTTCGGTCGCCGCCTGGATCTGCAGGTCGTTGACGCGCGACTGGGTCTGCATAAGGCGGCTAACCAGCGCGTTGGTGGAAGCCAGGTTGGCGATGCGGTTCATCGTTCACTCCTTATCCGACGGCCCGGTCCAGGGCGTCGAACATGCTTTGGATGACCCCAATCAGACGGGCGGCGGCCGAGTAGGCCTGCTCGAAGCGGATGAGGTCGGCCATCTCCTCGTCGAGGTTGACGCCGCGGATGTTGTCGGACTTGTTCTGCAAGGATTCGGTCAGGGCCTGTTGCGAATTGGTGTCGGATTTGTTGTTGTCGGCCAGACTGGCGCTGCGCCCGAGGATGGAGGCGCCGTATTCGGCGAAGCTGACCTTCAACGAACCGAGCCCGCCCGCCGCATCGAACGAGTTGACGGCGCCGATGCGGGCGGCCAGGGCCTGGATGCCGCTGTCGTCGCCGACGCTGGTGTAATACTGGCCGGCGGTGCCCAGATTGGCATCCCATTGCACCGCGCCGCGGCTGACCAGCGACGGCGAATTCACGATGTCGCCGCGCACCGCCAGTTGCCCGGCCACCCGGACGTCGGCGTTGTGCATGCCCAGCGTCGAGAGAAGCCCGCCGGCTCCAGTCTCGGTGACGTCGAAATCGCGGCCGTCGTCATGGGCGATGCGCAGGCGGTATCCCGAGCCGTCGGGAATCACCGAGGCGGTTACGTTGGGCACGCTGGCGTTGATGGCGGCGGCGACTTGTTCGAGCGTCGCGCCGGCCGGGATGGTCACCGTCATATCGTTGGCGCCGCCGGGATCGAGCGGCAGGGTGGCGGTGCCGTCGACAAAGCGTAGCGTGGTGGCGGTGGACTTGAAACCGGCATTGATGACGTTGGATTCGTGAATGTTCCGCCCGGCGTTATCCACGAAGAAGTCGTTGAGGCCGAAGAAGTTGGCAAATCCCTTGATCGTCTCGTCGACGGTGCCGTCGCCGTCGGAGTCGAAGCCGATCTCGGCGTCCTCGTGTGCGCTGCCGCTGGTGCTCGTGGACTGGTCGCGGAAGGCAAGGTTGACGGCGCTCGAATTGAGCTCGATGGAAAAATGTCCAGTGCCGTCGACGCCAACCGTGGCGGTTGGGGCGCCGTTGGCTTGCAGCCAGGTTTCCATGGTGGCCGCGACGTCGGCGATGGCCCAATCGTTGCCAACGCCACGCGCCGAGAACCCGGCGCCGGTCATGATGGTGTTGAGCGTGGTTGCCGCCGACTGGTTGCCGTCGCCGTCGAAGAGCACGATGGCGACGTCGTCGGAGCCGCCGGTGGGATCGAGCTTGATGGTCTGGCTCGCGTTGTTGGCGGCGTCGGTGGTGTTGAGAAACTCCCGCGAGCCGGTCATCGATTGCAGGCCGGGGAAGGTGGCGCCCCGGTTGTGGACCTGGTTGACCGTGTCGCGCAGCGTCGCGGCCAGTTCATCGAGTTGGCTCTGCATGTCGGTGAGGATCTTGTCGCGCTGTTCCACCAAGCCACCCAAACTGCCGCCGCGCAACTCGTTGGTGACGTCGTTGCCGGGCATCGGGACGCCGAGGTAGATGCCGCCGAGGTCGCCCTCGGCATGGGTGGTGGTCGGGGTGACCGAGCTTGCCGGCGAATGGGTGAAGGGGAAGGCGACGTTGTCGACCAGCGTACGGCCGGCCGAACTGAACACCACCACGTCGCCATCGCCGCGGACGAAATAGCGGATGTCGATGAGGCCGGACAGCTGATCCAGGGCCTGATCGCGCTGGTCGCGCAGATCGCTGACGTCGTTGCTCACCGTTTTGTTGCGGATGATCTTGTCGTTGAGGTCGGCGATCTTGGCCGTCAGGTTGTTGACCTCCCTGACGTCGGCGGCAATTTCGGCGTCGGCCTGCACCCGCAGTTCCTGGAGGGTCTGGCTCATCGCCTGGAGCTTCAGCGCGACTTCCTGGCCCTGGCGGACGAATTCGCTGAGTTCCAGCGTTTTGTCGGGCGACACGGCCAGCGTTTCGATGGATTTGGCGAAGGTGTTGAGGATATGGCTGATGGAGGTATTGTCGTTTGGCGAGCCGAAGGTTTCCTGAATGCGCGCGTAATAGGACTGCTGGGCCCGGAGGCGCTGATAGGTCCCGGTTTCCAGTCGCAGGCTTTTGACCAGCCCCTCGTCGATGACCCGCGTCAGTTCGGAAAGCTGGACGCCGGCTCCGGTGCCGCCGACGACCCGCTGTTCGATGTTGACGATCTTGCGCGAATAGCCCGGCGAGTTGACGTTGGCGATATTGTCGGCAATCGCGCCCAGGGCTTGCTGGTTGACCAGCAGGCCGCTTTGGGCGGTGCGCAACGCTTGGGTGATGGTACCTGACATGACGGGCCTTCCCGGTCCGGTTACAGCGACTTGTCGAGCGAGATCGGAACGCTGGCCGGCGCCGCCCGAAGGCCGGCCGCCGCCATCCCGCCGGTGCGCGAATAGGTGCCGGGACCGGGCTGTCCGGCCTTCAGCGCGGCGGCCACCTCGTTCAGCACCCGCCGGTTGACTTCCATGGCGATCCTGAGGAGCTTGGCGTTTTCACGGCTGAGGTCGTGGACGCGGGCACCCAAGGCGCGCAGTTCTTCGCGCAAGTCCGGCTCGACGGCGCCGATGGCCTCGGCGCCGGCATGCTCGGCCAGCCCCTTGATCCGGCTTTCGTAGGCGCGGCTGAGTTCGTCCTTCTGCTCGACCAGGGCGCGGGTCTCGTCGAACCGCCCGGCGCCAAGGGCACGGTTCTCGATGGTCAGGAAATCGGCCAGTCGCCGGCTGATGACAATGAGATCGCTGATTCTCTTCGACGCATCCATCGTCAGTTTCCTTCCTGCATTCTGATCATTTCGCGCAACACCATGTCGGCGATGCCGATGCCGCCCTTGCGGGCGAAAGCCTTGCCGTATTCGTCGACCTGCAGCGAGCGCCACATGGTTTCCGCTTCGCCGCCGCCGAACGGCTCCTCGGTATCGAGGTCGGCGAACATCGGCTGCAACATCTGGCTCAAGAAGAACGCCTCGAAGTCCTGGGCGGCTTCCCGGGCCTTGGCGAGGTTCATGCCGCGTCCGAGGGTCGGGGTCCGGCTACCGGCGGCCATGGCGTTTTCCGCCTGCATGGCGAGGGTGGTGTCGGTCATCACATCACCTCGATCTGGGCCTGCAGCGCGCCGGCCGCCTTGATGGCCTGGAGGATGGTGATCATATCGCGCGGGCCGATGCCGAGCGCGTTCAGGCCGTTGACCAGTTCCTGCAGGCTGACGCCGGGGGTGAGAACGGCCAGCCGGCGGTCCTCGCCCTTATCGACGTCGATCTCGGTGCGCGGCACGGTCACCGTCTCGCCGGCTTCGGCGAAGGGGCCGGGCTGCGACACCTGCGGCGTTTCGGTGATGCGGATGGTCAGGTTGCCCTGGGCGATGGCGACGGTACTGATGCGCACGTTCTCGCCCATGACGATGGTGCCGGACCGTTCGTCGATGACGACGCGCGCCAGCTGGTCGGGCTCGATGCGCAACTGTTCGATATCGGTCAAAAGATCGACGACCCGCGCGCCGTAATGCTTGGGCACGCGCACCTTGACGGTGCTGGGGTCGGTGGCGCCCGCGGCGTCGGTGCCGAGGAAAGCGTTGACGGCGTCGGCGACCCGCCGGGCCGTGGTGAGGTCGGGATTGCGCAGGTTGAGCTCGACGGATTCCATGGCGGCCATCTCGAAGCCGACTTCGCGCTCGACGATGCCGCCACCGGCGATGCGCCCGCTGGTTGGCACGCCCTGGGTCACCGATTGCGCCTGACCGGCCGCCTTGAAGCCGCCGACCGCGACCTGGCCCTGCGCAACGGCGTAAACCTCGCCGTCGGCACCCAGCAGCGGGGTGACCAGCAGGGTGCCGCCGGACAAACTGTCGGCGTCGCCGAGCGAGCTCACGGTAACATCGATCTGGGTTCCCTGGCGGGCGAAGGCCGGCAGGTTGGCGGTCACCAGGACGGCGGCGACGTTCTTGGAGCTAAGCCCCGATTCGGTGGGCTTGACGCCGAGGCGGTTGAGCATGGCCAACAGGCTCTGCTTGGTGAAATGGCCGTTCTTCAGGCCGTCGCCCGTTCCGTCGAGGCCGACCACAAGACCGTATCCGACCAGCATGTTTTGGCGGATGCCTTCGAAGGTGACGATGTCCTTGACGCGCGAGGCGCCGTGGGCGGTGGTGGCCGCCATGGCCAGGACCAACAGGCTGGCGAGGGTGACGGCCAGGGTGCGCAGGCCCATCCGGAAGCGGTCGGTGGAGAACGTCAGAGGATGTGTGATGTTCATTGCCGTATTCCGTCTCAAGCCGAATGTCTCAGGGTTCCCAATCCAGCCGGCGGTGCCGACCACACATTTCCTTGCGAAATCCATGCCACCCGTTCTTTTTCCATAGAACATTGAAAAACAATAAGAAATATGAAGGGCCGCAGGAAAGGGAGGCCGGGCGTTCCCCCTCCTGCCGGGCCATTTCCGGCCGCGGCGCAGGGTTCGGGGAAAATATTGCCGGGTGTGGCGGAACGCGCCGCCCAGGGCGGCCGCTAACGCTTGAGGTCGCGGGCGACGGCCGTCATCTCGTCGATGGTCTTGAACACCTGGGCGGAGGAATTGTAGGCGTTCTGCGTCATGATCATCATCGAGAATTCCTCGGCGATGTCGACGTTCGACAGCTCGCGGGAATTCGGCATGAAATCCCCGGCGCCGGAAATGCCGGCGGCGACGATCTGGGGATTGCCCGACTCGAAGGTCGGCGCGTAGACGTTGCCGTTCTTCTCCTCCAGGTCGTTGGGATTGCTGAAGACGGCCAGCGGGACCTTGTAGAGGACGCGCGTGGTGCCGTCCTCGAAAGTGCCGCTGATGACGCCGTTCTCATCGAAGCGGAAGCCTTCCATGTTGCAGGCGGCGTACCCGTTGCGGCTGTAGTTGATGGGCATGAAGTTGCCGGCGTACTGCGTCATGTCGGTGACGTCGAGCGCGATGGTGGCGGTGGCGCCGCCGGCGAAGTTGAGGGCGAGGGGAACGCTGGCCGGCGTCAGGATTTTGCCGTGCTCGGAGAAGGTCAGCACGGTGGCGGTGGTGGTGGTGGCGATGGCGTTGTCGGCAGTAACGCCGCCGTTGACGGAGGTGCCGGAAAGCGAGAAGGGAGCGCCGGCGGCGTTGGCGGTGATGGAGATTCCGTCGGTCCCGGTGGCGGTGGCCGTAACGGTCGCTCCCATCGACGAGTTGATCTGGGCGAGCAGGTCGTCGCGTATCTGGGTCAGAGTGTCGACGACGGTGGTGGAGTTCGCGACGATGCCGTTGTCGAGAATGAGTCCGTCGACGGGCACATCCGCAGCCAAGGTGAAGGGGGTGTCAACGGCGTTGGCGGTGATCGTTATCCCGGCGGGGCCGGGCGTGGCGGTGACGGTGGTTCCCATCATCAAGTTGATGTTGGCTGCCAGGCCGGTTCGGATGTCGTCCAGCGTGTCGGTCGCGCCCACCGTATAGGTGATGTCCGTGCCGTCGATGGTCACTCTGTAAATGTCGCCAGCCTCGACGGTACCGGACACGGTGACGGTGCCGACATGCGTGCCGTGCACGGTGGAACTGACGGTCGCCCCATTGACGTTGATCGCGTAAACGTCGCCGGCCTCCGGCGTGCCCGACAGGGTAGCGGTGTCCACTTGCTGGGTGGCCACTCCGTTGGTTTCCGGCGCCATCAGCCACTGGTTGGCGACATGCGACTTGCGGAAAGCGAAGGTCACCGCCTGCTGCTTTCCGGCCGAATCGATCATGCTGACGGTATAGTTCTCGCGGCTGCCGGTTTCGGCGTTGGAGGGCAGGTTGACCCCCAGGATGCCCGTCGTCGTCGGCACGAAGCTGTTGGAGAAGGCGTAGGAGTCGATGCGCAATGGTTGCAGGGTGCCGCCGTTGGTCGGGAAGGTGCCGTTGGCGTTTGCCGCCCAGCCCATCACGAAATAGCCGTTCTTGTCGGCCAAGTATCCGTCCTTGACGGTGATCGTGCTGCCGTCGTCGGCGGTGACCGACACGTCGTTCACGGTGCGCATCTGGAACGACCCGTCGCGGCCGTAGAAGGTATGGCCGTTGCCGCTGAAGGAGTCCGACAGCACGAAGAAGCCGCGGCCGTTGATGCCAAGGTCCATCATGCTGGCGCTGGCCTGGAGCAGGCCCTGCTGGTCGATGCGCTGGTATTCCCAGGGGCGCACCCCCGAAAGGTCGGATTCATTTCCAATCTGACGGCCGACCAAAGTCGAGAAGCGGACGTCGCGCCCCTTGTAGCCGCCGGTGCTGACGTTGGCGATGTTTTGGCCGATGGTGTTGAGCGCCTGGGTTTGGCTCATCATGCCAAGGACGCTGGGCGAGAAGATTCCGAACATACCGTGACTCCACCTGGCGCCGCGGTTCCGTCCGCAGGCGATTCCATGAATCCAGGTTACAAGAAGCAAGAAGAGTGCCAGTTGGAGTGTGCCGCTAACCCATTGATCGACAAGCAAAACAGGGAATGGGCCACGGCATCTTTTGTCCAAGCCGGCCGGCGGGCCTGCAAGTTTTGCCGTCCTTGGCGCTCCTTACGCCGGGAAGACGAAGGCCTGGGCGCGATCGACCTTGATTTGCACCGTCTCGTCGGGACCGAGCGGCGGGATGCCGGGGACGCGGCATTGCAGGGCGATGTCGCCGCCGTCGGCCGGAACCCGCAGGCCGAGATGGCTCGATCGGCCGAGCAGGCGCGAGGAAACGACGCGGGCGGCAACCGGCGGCGATCCGTCGGCGGCGCCGTTGGCCATCACGACCAGACCCTCGACGCGGATCAGGACGTCGACCGGGCTGCCTTCGGCGATGCCGGGGGCCTCGAAGCGGCCGATCGGCGTCTCGACTGCGCGATCGCGCACGACGCCGGGCAACCGGTTGACCGGGCCGAACAGTTCCGCCACGAAGGCATCGGCCGGATGAAAATAGATGTCGAAGGGCGTGCCCGACTGGACGATGCTCCCGGCGTTCATCACCAGGATGCGGTCGGCCATGAACATGGCCTCCTCGGGGTCGTGGGTGACCATCAGGGTGGCGGCGCCGGATTCCTTGAGCAGGTCGAGGGTCGATTCGCGGACCTGGACGCGGCGGTTGACGTCGAGGTCGGAGAACGGCTCGTCGAGCAACAGGACACGAGGGCCGGGAGCCATCACGCGAAGCAGGGCGGCGCGCTGCTGTTGGCCGCCCGACAGTGTGTGGGGATAGGCCTGGGCGTAAGGCGCCAGGCCGACCCGCGCCATCGCCTCTTCCACCCGAAATGCGGAGGCGGCGGAATTCCTGCCCAGGCCGAAGCGGATGTTCTCGGCCAGCGTCAGGTGAGGGAACAGCGCGTAGTCCTGGAACATCAACCCGACGCGGCGCCTTTCCGGCGGAACGTGGCGGCCGTCGGCGGCGTTCGCCACCACCTTTCCGTCGATGACCACCCGGCCCCGCTGCAACCGCTCCAATCCGGCCGCCAGCCGCAGAAGGGTGGTCTTGCCGCAACCCGAGGGGCCAAGCAGGCAGACGAGTTCGCCCTCCGCAACGTCGAGCGACGCGCCGGCGATCACCGGCTGGCTGCCGAACGCGTGGACGATGCCTTCCATGCCGAAGCCGCTCATGGCCGGTTTCCGAGTGGCCCTTGGCCGGGGCGGGAGCGGCGAATGGTGCGGCTGAGCGCGATGACCGGAAGGATGCCGGCGGCGACGATGGCCAGGGCGCCCGGCGCCGACTGTTCCAGCAGTTCCGCCGAGGCCAGCTGATGGACGTTGGTGGCCAGCGTCTCGAAGTTGAAGGGACGCAACAGCAGGGTCAGCGGCAGCTCCTTCATGCAGTCGACGAAGACCAGGATGGCGGCGGTGAGAAGGCTACCCTTCAGCAGCGGCAGGTGAATGCGCCGCAGGACGGACAAGGGACTGTGGCCGAGGGTGCGGGCAGCCCCGTCCATGCTGGGCGTGACCTTGCCGAGGCTGGCCTCGATGGCGCCGAAGGACAGCGCCATGAAGCGGACCAGATACCCGAACACCATGGCGAAGACGGTGCCGCTCAACAACAGCCCGGGAGAAAACCCGAAGCTGGCTCGGGCGACGGCGTCGACGGCGTTGTCCCAGGCCGCCAGCGAGACCACGACGCCGACCGCCAGCACGGCGCCCGGAATGGCATATCCGATGCTGGCGAAACGGATGGCCGCCGGCAGCCAGTGGCTGCGGCTCACCCTGACGCCGTAGGCAAGGAAGAGGCCGATGACCACGGCCAGCCCGGCGGTGATCGAGGCCAGCAGGAGGCTGTTGGCGGCAAGGTCCAGAAAACGGCCGGTTCCCGGGGCCGGGCGGTGGTCGAGCGCGAAGCCCACAAGCTGGGCGGCCGGGATCAGGAATCCCAAGGCCACCGGCGTGAGGCAGGCGAGCAAGGCCAGCGCGGCCCGTCCCGGGGAAAGCGGGGTGATGGCCAGCGCCCGGTAGCGGGGTGTGGTGTGGTGGAAGCGCTGCTTCCGGCGGGCCCACCGTTCGGCGGCGATCAGCAGGGCGACGATGACAAGCGTCAATACGGCCAACTGGGCGGCGCCGGCCGCGCTATTCATGTTCAGCCATACGTCGTAGATGCCGGTGGTCAGCGTGGCCACGGCGAAAAAGTCGACCGTCCCGAAGTCGTTGAGCGTCTCCATCACCACCAGCGTCAGTCCGATGACGATGGCTGGCCGGGCGAGCGGTAGCGCCACCTGGGCGAAGCTCCGCCACGGGCCCTTGCCAAGGGTGCGGCTGACCTCCAGCACGCACACCGACTGTTCAAGGAAGGCGGCCCGCGCCAGGAGATAGACATAGGGATAGAGAACCAGCGTCATCATGGCGATGGCGCCACCCAAAGAACGGATCTCGGGAAACCAATAGTCCCGCCGGGACGTCCATCCGAAGAAGTCGCGCAAGGCGACCTGCAGCGGCCCGGCATATTCCAGGATGTCGGTGTAGACGTAGGCGATGACGTAGCTGGGAACGGCGAGCGGCAGCAGCAGGGCCCACTCGAAGACACCCCGCAGGGGAAAGCGGAACATGGTCACCAGCCACGCGGTGCCGACGCCGATGATCAGCGTTCCGAGGCCGACTCCCGCAGCCAGGGCGGCGGTCGTGGTCAGGTAGTGGGGAAGGACGGTCGAGGCGAGATGGTGCCAGATGTCGTCGCTGGGGGCGAGGGCAAGGGCGATGATGGCGAGGATCGGCATGGCGATCAGCCCGGCGATCAGGAACGCGCCCGCCGTCCAGCCGTCGACGCGCGGGACGGCGGATTTGCCGGAGATGACACCGGGATTGGTACGGGCCAGTTCCAAGGCTGGGGTGTCCTTCTTCGCCTCTCTCTCGCCGAGATCGCCGCCGCCCCGGGTGTCGGAGCGGCGGCGACGTTCCGGAACGTTCAAGCCCTAAAGGTCGAAGCCCACCTGGTCGACGAGGCGTGCCGCCAACGGACGGAACTTGGCGACCTGGGCGAGTTCGATGGCGTCGGCCTTGAAGGGACCCCACGATTCGACCAGCGGATGGAGCGCCACGCCGGCCTTGACCGGGTATTCGACATTGGTCTCGGCATACAGCTTCTGGGCGACGTCCTCGCTCAGGAATTCAATGAGCTTGATGGCGTTGTCCCTGTTCTTGGCGCCCCGAACCAGGGCGGCGCCGCTCAGGTTGACGTGGGTACCGCGCTCGTCCTGGTTGGGGAAGATGATGCGCACCGCCTGCGCCCAGTCCTTCTGCTCGGGGTTCTTGTCGCTCAGCATCTGGCCCATGTAGTAGGTGTTGGCCAGCGCCACGTCGCAGACGCCTTCCATGATCGCCTTGGCCTGGGAGCGGTCGTTGCCCTGCGGCTTTTGGGCGAGGTTGGCCTTGACCCCGGCGAGCCATTCGCGGGCCGCCTGCTCGCCCTTGTGGGCGACGATCGAGGCCAGCAGGGAAATGTTGTAGTCCTGCTTGCCGGAACGCGAGCAGACACGCCCCTTCATATGGGGGGCGGCCAGGTCTTCGTACGAACGGATCTCGTCGGCGCGGACCCGGTCCTTGCTGGCGAAGACGATGCGGGCCCGGCTGGTCAGGCCGAACCACAGGCCGTCCGGATGGCGGTACTGGGCGGGGATGTTCGCCTCCAGCACCGGCGATTTGACGGGTTGCAGGATCTCCGCCTCGACCAGGTCGTGCAGGCGGCCGATGTCCACCGTCAGTACGATGTCGGCCGGGCTGTTCGGCCCTTCCGCCTTGATGCGTTCGAGGACGCCGTTCTCGGCATACACGACGTTGACGGCGATGCCGCTCTGGCGGGTGAATTCCTTCAGCATCGGTTCGATGAGGAACGGCTGGCGGAACGAATAGAGGTTGACCTCCCCGGCGGCCATGGCCTGTGAGGCGAAGGCTGCCGCGCCGATGACGGCCGAAACCAGGATTCCGGCGGTCCTAAGGCTCTTGTGCAGGGTCACGATATCTCTCCTTGCAGCATCAATGGTTTGCTTTCCCATTTGCTGGCTGCCTCGTGGAGAAACTCGGTGGCTGGCTGGTGGGTGGTCGACTGAACATTCCGCTGCGGAGACCTCGCTCGACGCCGATCATGCGCCAACTCCCGCATCCGGTGGCGGAACACGCCCAGGCAAGTAGGGAAAATGAGACGCATTTTCAAGTGAGTCCAGCATTTTTTGGCCTCACCCGGCAGGAGGGCCGAATGCCGGCCGGCGGCGTCGGCCAACTTTACGCCTTCTTAACCCTCGGGCCGGTATATAGTGTCTGAACTGTCCTGTTGAGAGACCGCGACGCCGATGAAGATCTCGAATATCGGATCCACCAAGGCGGCCCCGTCGACGGCGCGCAAGAAGAAAGCGTCGGGGACGGGGGAAAGCGAGTTCGCCCACGAACTGTTCGGCGCGGCGGAAGCGTCTGCTCCCGTGGCGCCCGTCGAGACGCACGCCGTGGGAACCGTCGAATCGATCCTCGCCGTCCAGGAGGTGCCGGACGCTCCCGAAGAACGCTCCCGCGGCTTGGCTCGCCAGTACGGCGACGACCTGCTGGACCGTTTGGAATCGCTGCGCCGGGATATCCTGCTGGGGGCGATCCCCAAGGAAAAGCTGGTCAATCTGGCGCACGCGCTCCGGGCCCAGCGAGGGCAGACGGACGACCCGCGCCTGAAGCAGATCATCGACGAGATCGAGTTGCGGGCGAAGGTCGAGATCGCCAAGCTGACTCGCGTGGTTTAACCCTTGGGATCGCCATGCCGTTCGCGCCTCGTCCCGACCTCTCTAAAATTTCACAAGAATTTCAATCCTCTGCCGCCGCGACTTCTTCGTGCGAAGGGGTCTTGCAGGGGATTGCCCAGACCCCTATATTCCGGCGCAATTCCGAGCAGACCTGGGTGCGGGAAAAAATGACCGTGATACTTCCTCCCGACTACAAGCCCTCCGAAGACGAAGCCTTCATGAATCCCCGCATGCGTGAGTACTTCCGCCGCAAATTGATCGGCTGGCGGAACGAGCTGCTGGACGCGTCGACGGAAACCCTGCAGCACCTCCAGGAAGGAGGGTTGCTGGCTCCCGATATCGCCGATAGGGCGTCCGCCGAGACCGACCGCTCCCTGGAGTTGCGGACCCGGGATCGCGCCCGCAAGTTGATCAGCAAGATCGACGAGGCGTTGGAGCGGATCGAGAACGGCACGTACGGCTACTGCGAAGAGACCAGCGAACCGATCGCCATCTCGCGCCTGGAGGCCCGGCCGATCGCCACCTACAGCCTGGAAGCCCAGGAGCGGCACGAACGCATGGAGCGGACCCACCGCGACGACTGAACGGGCGTTCCCGTCCGGAGTTGAGGGGCTGTCAAAGCAAGAAGGCCGATGCATCGCATCGGCCTTTCGCTTTTGGGGAACTCCCTGTCGCCTTAGAAGGGGAACAGGATGTCCCAGATCTGCGTGCCCCAACGCGGCTGCTGCAGATTGCTGAGCGTGCCGCGTCCGCCGTAGGCGACCCGCATTTCGGCGATCTTCTCGTGGGGGATCGAATTGTCCGAATCGATGTCTTCGGGGCGGATGACGCCGGTCACCATCAGTTCACGCAGCTCGGCGTTCACCCGCACCTCCTGACGGCCGAGGATGACGAGGTGGCCGTTGCGCAGGATCTGGGTGACGATCGCGGCGAAAGTCAATTCCAAGGTCTCGCTCCTCTCGATGGAGCCGTCGCCCGCGGTCGAATGGGTGTTGCCGAAGCTTAGCAAGGAGGCCGGATTGACCGCTTCCGGCAGGATCTTGGATAGCGAGCCTTCATAGCCAAGCAGGCTGGTGACGTCGGTGTCCTCGCTGTCCTTGCGGTCGCGTTCGGTCTTGTTGTCCCAGGAAGCGCTGTCCTTGAGGTTTAGCTTGACGGTCATGATGTCGCCGACGTCCTTGGCCCGGGTATCCTTGAAGAAGGCCTTGGCGCCGGGCCGCCACAGGGAATTCGGGTTGTGGTCGGCCGGCTGGGCGGCGGGCAGCGGCAGGCTGACCGGCTTGTAGCCGGGCCTGGCCGTCGGGTTGTCGATCTGCGAAAGCTTCGGCCCGTCGCCAACCTCGGAGAGCTTGGTCAGGGTGTTGCAGCCGGCGACGGCGGCGATGACGCCCGCGAGGGCGGCGATCTTTACGATTTGCATGGCCGGATGGCGGGTCATGGCATGGCTCCTAGTTGGTCAGCGTCCGGTCCTGGACGGTGACGGCCACCGTGTGGGGGCCGACGACGACAGCCTCGATGACCGTGTTGCTCTGGACATTGGAGATCCGGATGACATCGCCGTCGGCGCCGTCCTGCATGGCACGGCCCTTGGCGGTCAGCGTCATCCGCGGACGTTGGTAGAGAATGGTCACCAGACCCCGGTTCGGCACCAGGACGGGGGCCTGGACTTCGTTCATGGCGATCGGCCGGCCCTGCGGCAGCGTCCGCTTGGGCGATTTGCCGATCAGGTCCTCGGCATCGACGATGGTGTCGCGCCGCATCTGGCCGGCCCGCGCCGGGATGGTGTCGATGTCGCCCGCCGTGATGATTTCGCCGGACAGGATTCGCCGGGCCAGGACCGGGACGTCACGCACGTCATAGACGCGTCCGGCCAGCCGGAAGCGCTGGGTGCCGGCGCCGTCGGGGGTCACCGCGATCACGGTGGTGAAGCGGCGGGTACGCGGATCGAAGACCATGTCCTCGACGTCGATCAGCGTGTTGGCGCCCTCGGCGACGTAGACGCGGAAGGCGTGATTGCTCAGTTCGACTTGGGCGTCGGGGCCGATGCCGTTGCCGGTGAGCGCATCCAGGATGCGGCCCTCGATTTCGTCGCGGCCGATCACCGTGCTGGCCCGCTGAACCACCGCCTGGTCCTGCAGGCTCATGGGCCGCCAGGCCAAGCCGTAGGCATTGGCCACCCGGTAGAGCCACTGGCTGTCGAAGATGGCCCGCTTGCCGGGGGCCGGAGCATAGGCGACGCCGACCGCGGCGTTCTCGCCGGCGCCGATGAACAGATCGCCGAGCTTGACCAGGTTGTCGTCGACCGTGATCGACTGGCGCAGGACGACCTGATCGGTCGTTCCGGCCAGCGCGGTGGGCGCGGCCAGCGCGCAGCCCCAGGCGGCGGCGATGAGAAGGATGTTTCGCAGCTTCATGGCGCGTCCTCCCTACCGAAGTCCGCTCACGGTGTTGAGCAGGTCGTCCACGGTCGTCACCACCTTGGCGTTCATTTCGAAGGCGCGCTGGGCCGAGATCATCTCGGTGATCTCCTCCACCGCGTTGACGTTGGAGGTCTCAAGAAAGCCCTGGAGCACCGATCCGAAGTTGATGGCGGCGGGGTTGCCTGTGATGGGGCGGCCGGAGGCGGGCGTTTCCAGCAACAGGTTGTCGCCGACCGCTTCGAGGCCGGCGTCGTTCTGGAAGACGGCGAGCTGGATCTGGCCGACGTTCTGCAGGGCCGTCTGCCCGTCGACCTTCACCAGCACCTCGCCCGACTCGTTGACGGTGACGTCCATGGCGTTGTTGGGAACCGTGATGCCGGGCTGGAGGGCGTAGCCGTCGTGGGTGACGATCTCGCCGTCGGCGTTCAGCTGGAAGGAGCCGTCGCGGGTGTAGGCGGTTTCGCCGTTCGGCATTTCAACCTGAAAGTAGCCGGGACCCTGGATGGCCATGTCGAAGGTGTTGTCCGTGGCGCTCAGGTTGCCCTGCTCGTGGATGCGATAGACGGCGGCCAGCTTGACGCCAAGGCCCATCTGCACGCCCGCCGGAACCACCGTGCCGGCATCCGATGAAGTGGTGCCGACGCGGCGCAGGTTCTGGTACAGCAGGTCGTGGAACTCGGTGCGCCGGCGCTTGTAGGCCGTCGTGTTCATGTTCGCCAGATTGTTCGCGATGACCGAAACGTTGCGCTCCTGTGCCGTCATCCCGGTCGCTGCGATGTCCAATGCTCTCATGATCTTCGTCCTTTCCGATTCCTGGCCGTCGGGCGCGCCTCGGCGCGGCCTTCCGGGTTCAAGCCGAGGTGCTGGCGAGTTCGCGGATCATCTTCTTCATCCGCTCGTCCTCGGCCTCGATCAGTTTGTGGGCTTCCTTGTAGCTGCGGTTCACGTCGATCAGCCGGGTCATCTCGATGATCGGCTCGACGTTGGAACTCTCCAGCATGTTCTGCACGACATCCGGTTGCTCCACCTCGGCGGGCGCCGTTTCGGCGACGAACATGCCGCCCGAGACTTCCTTCAGTTCGTGGGGATTGTCGAAGCCGACGATCCGAAGGCGGCCGAGCGGGCCGTTGCGCGTCGAAAGGGTGCCGTCGCGCGTCACGTGGATGTCGGCATCGCCGGGGGCGAAAAAGAACGGCTGGCCACCGTCGGAGAGCACCGGATCGCCCTGCTGGGTGACGAGCTGTCCGGCATCGTCCAGCTGGAAGCGGCCGTTGCGCGTGTAGCGTTCGCCGTTTTCCGTCTGGACGACGAAGTAGCCGTCGCCGTGAATAGCCATGTCCAGAGGGTTTCCGGTTTCCCGGAAGGAGCCTTCATGGAGGTCCCGGACGGTGGCGATGTCCCGAACATAAGAAACCTTGTCGCCCATGATGCGCTCGCCGCCGCGGCTGCGAACCGGATGTTCCATGAACATCATGTGTTCGCCCTTGTAGCCAGTGGTGTTCATGTTGGCGAGGTTGTTGGCGATGACGCTCAACTGCCGGCGCAGAGTCGCCTGACGGGAGAGTGCAACGAATGAAGTGTTTTCCATTTCCGCGGTCCCAACCCAAAGGGTGTCCACTAATGCCCGGGACCTTTCATGCATGGCCCGTGCCAGCACGGAAATTCCTTCATCTTCAATGTGTTGGTGGTTGAGGCGGCGGCTGTTTTCCCGGCCATTTTTGTGCCGGTTTCCCTTCGTTGCCCGGCAGTTATTGCCCGCCGGCGGATGTGCCGTTTCGGCCGCTGCCTGCTTTCAACGACTTATTAACTATGCCCCCTTAAGGTGCGTCGTGGGCAATCAATGTGGGCAGTGACGGTGGGTCCCACCAGCAGCGGGTTTATGGAATGGCCGAAGACCTCGATGACGTCGACGCAGAGGAAACCGAAGACGCGGCCGAGAGTGCCGGGCCGTCGGCCAAGAAGGGCAAGAAGACGCTGTTCATCATCATCGGCGCCGCTGTGCTGGTGGTTATCGGCGGCGTTGCCGGGGCTTGGTTCACGGGACTTCTCGACCCGGTAGTGGCGATGGTCACCGGCGAGCCGGTGGCTGCGGAAGCGACGGAGGAGGGCGGCTCGGTGGGCGTGGTCTATCTCGACCTGCCCGAGATCCTGGTCAACCTGAACACCGGCAGCCGGACCAAGTCGACCTTTCTCAAGATCCGCGTCAGCCTGGAACTGCCGAACGGCCAGGACGTGCCCAAGGTCGAATTGCAGATGACGCGCATCATGGATGCCTTCAACGTCTTCCTGCGCGAGCTCAGGATCGAAGACCTGAAGGGGTCGGCCGGGATGTACCGGCTGCGCGAGGAACTGCTGGCCCGGGTGGGCGTCGCCGTGGCGCCGGTCCAGGTCAATGACGTTCTGTTCAAGGAAATGCTTGTCAATTAGCCGGTACGCCACGGACCGTGGCGATCAGAGGATGCGGAAACAATGACCGTGCCTGCGGACGAGACCAACAGCGGCCAGCCGACTGAAGGCGCCGACGGCGACGACCAGGACGCCCTCGCCGACGAGTGGGCGGCGATGGTTGCCGGCGACGAGGACGACGGCGACGGCGACGGCGACGGCGAGTTGTCGGCCGACGACATGGCCGCCGGCGGACAATCGACCCGGGTTCTGAACCAGGACGAAATCGACAGCCTGCTCGGCTTCGACGAAGGCCACGGCGAGGAAGGCGACCGATCCGGCATCCAGGCCATTCTCAACAGCGCGCTGGTTTCCTACGAACGCCTGCCGATGCTGGAAGTGGTGTTCGACCGCCTGGTGCGCATGATGTCGACGTCCTTGCGCAACTTCACATCGGACAACGTCGAGGTGTCCCTCGACAACATCGCCTCAATCCGCTTCGGCGACTACCTCAACTCCATTCCGTTGCCGGCCATGCTCAGCGTGTTCAAGGCCGAGGAATGGGATAACTACGGCCTCATCACCGTCGATTCGGCCCTCATCTATTCCATCGTCGACGTCCTGCTCGGCGGCCGGCGCGGCACCGCCGCCATGCGCATCGAGGGGCGGCCCTACACCACCATCGAACGCAGCCTGGTCGAGCGCATGGTGCATGTCGCGCTGGGTGACCTCAGCGCGGCCTTCGAGCCCCTGAGTCCGGTGACCTTCCGGTTCGATCGCCTGGAAACCAACCCGCGGTTCGCCACCATATCGCGGCCGTCCAACGCCGCCATCGTCGCCAAGCTCAGGATCGACATGGAGGATCGCGGCGGCCGCATGGAGCTGCTGATCCCCTACGCCACGCTGGAACCCGTCCGCGAACTGCTGCTGCAGATGTTCATGGGCGAGAAGTTCGGCCGCGACTCGATCTGGGAAACCCATTTGGCCGAGGAACTGTGGCTGACCGACGTCGATCTGGACGCGGTGCTGGACGAACAGGTCATGCGGTTGCGGGAAGTTTTCCACTGGCAGGTCGGCTCGCGCATCATGCTCAACGCTTCGCCCGATTCGACGGTCCAGCTCAAGTGCGGTGACGTTTGCATGTACCACGGCCGCATGGGCCGCAAAGGCGACCATGTCGCGGTGCGTATCGACGACCGGGTGCCGCAGAAAACGAGGGAGAATCCGTAACCGTGGGCTTTTCGCTGGTTCTTGAAATACTGGTTGCGGGTCTTCTGGTGGTGACCATCAGCTATACGGTGATGTTGAATCGCCGGCTGCGCACCATGCGCCAGGACAAGCTGGCGCTGGAGAAACTGGCCACCAAGTTCGTCGATTCCACGATGCGCGCCGAGGAAAGCATCACCCGCCTGAAGGCCACCGCCGACGAACTCAAGGAACGGATCGACCGCGCCCAGGGGCTGCGCGACGATCTGGCCTTCCTCACCGAGCGGGGCGGCAGCGCGGCCGACCGCCTGGAATCGCTGGTGCGCGTAGCGCGCAAGGAAGCGCCGGCCGAGCAGCCGCACGCTTCCGCCAAGGGGGGCGGCCGGTCTTCCGCCCCGGCCGACGACGCAAAGTCGGACGCTGAACGCGAACTGATCAAAGCCCTGCGCGCCGCCCGTTGACGGATAGGAACCAATGATGATCCGCTTTTTCGCCCGCTTTCGGTTTCTTCCCGTCACCATCTTTGCCGCCGCCCTCATGCTGACGATCAAGATCGGCCACATTTGGGAAGGTCTTGACGGTATGCTTGTGGGGGCCATCTCGGTGGCCGGGGCCGAGGCCCAGCAGCCTGGCGCCAAGGCGCCGAATGCGTCGTCTCCGGCCGCGCAGTTGCCGGCCGCCGGCGCGCCGCTTGGAAAGGCCACGCCGCTCAAGGACGCCCCGCTCGCGGGCGTCGCCGGTCCGGCGACAAACTCGCCGGTCGCAGAGGCTCCCGCCACCCTCAGGGTCGACGATCCCACCCTGCTGACCCAGTCGGAAATCGACCTGCTGCAACAGCTGGCCGTGCGCCGCGAGACCATCGAAACGCACGAGCGCGAGGTCAACATGCGCGAAGGGCTTCTGAAGGCGGCGGAATCGCGGATCGACAAGAAGATCCAGGAAATGAAGCTGCTGCAGGCCACCGTCGAAAAGTTGATCGCCACCTACAGCGAACAGCAGGCGGCCAAGGTGGCAAGCCTGGTCAAGATCTACGAGAACATGAAACCCAAGGACGCCGCCCGCATTTTCGAGGAGCTGGACATGGACACCCTGTTGCTGGTGGCCGAGCGCATGAAGGAACGCAGCTTGGCGCCCATCATGGCGAACATGGACCCCAGCAAGGCCAGGGACGTCACGGTGGATCTGGCCCGGCGGCGGCAATTGCCGCAGTCCGCGACGGCCGGCGGCTGAAACCGGTGTTCGCCTTGTCGCGCCGGTTGCAGGCGATGCCAACGGTTGTCGTCGGCCGGCAAAGAGCGTGACGCGTTGATCCGAGATGGACGAGTTTGACACCCTTCAGCGGCCACAACCCGAAAGCGCAGCCCATCATACGACGGCGCTGTTCCTCTCGCTCTATGTCCTGATGCTGGCCTTTTTCATCGTGCTGGTCTCCATGTCCTCGCTTGAAAAGATCAAAAGCCGTGCCGTGATGGACAGCCTGACCTCCACCTTTGCCTCTCTGCTGGCGCCCAGCGGCGAGCTCACCGCTTTCACCTCGAAGGAGGGGGATTTCCTCGCGGCGCAGGCCTTTCAGGAGCAGATCGCCGCCGTCTTTTCCTCGCCCGTCCAGATCGCCAAGGTGGAGATCGTGCAGCCGGGCCGGCTCATGCGGGTGGTCATGCGTTCCGATTCGCTGTTTCTTTCGGGGACCGCCGAGATCCGGGAGGCGCACATCCCGCTCCTGGATCGCATCGTGGCTTCGCTCAGCGTGACCACGCCGGGCCTGCACTACGACATGGAATTCCTCATTGGCAGCTTGCCGGAGCCGGGCGGCATGTTGCCGATCGCGGAAACGCTGGAGAGCGCCCGGGCCGGCGCCTTCGCGCGGGCCATGTCGGCGCGCGGCACGCCGCCCGATTCCATCGCCGTCGGCTTGCGGCCGGGCGACCCGCGCGAGGTCGTCCTGCGATTCTTCGTGCGCCCGTTGGACGAGGTCCGCCTGGAATACGACCGCGCGGCCCGGCGCCAGGAGGCCGGACGATGACGAGACTGGTGCCCGGCCTCGACGAGTTGCCCGCCGCCTCACCACCGAATCGCGGCTGGATGGTCATCTTCACCGACCTGGTGTCGTTGATGCTGACCTTCTTCGTGCTGATGTTTTCGATGTCGAGCGTACAGATCGACCGCTGGAAGGAAATGGTCGACGCATTGTCCGAGACCCTCAACCCGGCGCGCGAGAAAGTCGATCCGGTGCCGGTCGCGTCCTACAATATCGCCACCCTTTCGCTCAAGCGGGCCGTCAACCTCGACTACCTCGGCGCCGTCCTGAATGACTTGATGCGCCAGGATGAGGTGTTGGGGCAAAGCCGCATCCTGGGCCTGGAGGACCGCCTGATCGTCGCCCTTGCCGGCGATGCCGTATTCGACCCCGGCGAAGCCAACCTTTCGGAGCGGGGCCGGCAGGCCCTGTTCGTCCTTGGCGGGGTCCTGCGCAACGTGGGAAACCAGATCGGCGTCAACGGCTACACGGACTCCGTGCCGCCTGGCGGGGCCTACGTCTCCAACTGGGAACTGTCCTTGGCGCGCGCCGTCACCGTTGCCAACGCGTTGAAGCGCTCCGGCTATGGCGAGGACATCGTCACCTATGGCTATGCCGACAGCCGACTCAAGCAGCTCGCCGGCATGCCGGAAGAGCAGCGCGCCTCGTTGGCCGGGCGGGTCGACATCGTCATCTTCCCGACGGTCGGAGATTAGGCATGCGGGGACGACACAACCGCTGGGCGCCATTGTGGCTGGGGATGCTGATGTCCCTGACCCTGGCCGTGGCGGCCCGGGCCGAACCGGTGACCGTCCGCGCGGCGCCGCACGACGGCTTCGGGCGCATCGTTTTCAATTGGCCGACGCCGGTTCCCTACACCGCCGAATCCGAGGGATCGCGGGTGGTGATCCGTTTCGGCCGGCCGATCGAGGCCGACCTGGGCGCGGTGATCCGGGTGCTGGGGACCTATGTGCGCGCCGGCGACGTCGGCGCCGATGGCCGTTCGGTGGTGCTGGCGACGGTGGGCAACCTCACGGTACGCGCGTTCGACCTTGGCAGCGCGGTGGTGTTGGATTTGGTGGAGGCCGATGCCCAGCCGCCGGCAAAGGCGGCCGGCGCGCCCGCGGCG
>JACZKS010000065.1 GCA_014859895.1 Rhodospirillales bacterium | reverse complement strand
CCGCCGTCGCCGCCTCGCTGGCCAGCGTCAGCGCGGCGTCGCCGCCGGCCCCGCGCAGGGTCACCGGCCGGCCCCGCCGGAATTCGGAAACTGCGCGGTCGACCGCCAAAAGCGAGACCGGCTCCCGCGAGGCGGGCATGGCAATGGTGGGATGGCGATGGGGCATTCGACCTTCGTCGTCGCAGCTCAATCTTTGCCGGCATCGGGGCGCCGGCGACGCTCTTCCCGGCCTCGGGGCGGCGCCCGTCCGGGGCTGCGGACCATACCGCCAAAGCCCTCTTCAGGGAAGGCAGGATTCGGTTGCTGGCGGTTGGCCCTTGAAATGGCGCGGTTTCTCCCGGAAATATAGGGGGGCGGACAGGCCCGGCCAAGACGGGCCTCGCCGGTTGCGCGATCCGCCCGAGGGGGAGTGATCATGAGCAGCGGCAAACGAATCCTGATCGTCGATGACGACGAAGCCCTCCTGCAGATGCTGGCCGAGCAGCTGCAACTGCACGAGGAATTCGCCACCGACTGCGTCACGCGCGGCGCCGACGCCCTGGAGCGGGTGAAGTCGGAGTACTTCGACGTCATCATCCTCGACGTCGGGCTCGCCGACATCGACGGACGCGAGGTTTGCCGGCTGATGCGCCGGGGGGGCGTGACCTCGCCGATCATCATGCTGACCGGCGCCGACACCGACGCCGACACCATCCTGGGCCTCGATTCCGGCGCCAACGACTACATCACCAAGCCGTTCCGCCTGGGCGTTCTGCTGGCCCGGCTGCGCGCCCACATCCGCCAGCACGAGCGCAGCGACGATGCCGTCTTCGCCATCGGGCCCTATACCTTCCAGCCGGGCAACAAGCTGCTGGTCGACGAACCCCGGCGCAAGAAGATCCGCCTCACCGACAAGGAGACGGCGATCCTTAAATATCTCTATCGCACCGGCGATCGGGTGGTCAGCCGCGAGGTGCTGCTGGACGAGGTGTGGGGCTACAACGCCGGCGTCACCACCCACACGCTGGAGACCCACGTCTACCGCCTGCGCCAGAAGATCGAACGCGACCCGGCCAACGCCCGCATCCTGGTCACCGAGCCGGGCGGCTACCGCCTCATCGCCCAAGCCGTCGAGTAGCGCGGTTTACCGTCCCGTTGACGCGGCGGGGGTGCGCCGCCGCGCGGGCAAAAAGAAGCGCCCGGTCAAGGGGGGGGGGAACCGGGCGCTTTTGGGGCTCATTGCAAAGGCCGGACAAACGGGTTTTGGCCCCGTCCTTTTTTTGGGTTCCTGAGAACCCGCGGCCTTCGTATCCAATAGGTAGTGATGGCCGACCAGAAAAACAACTGCGGATGCATGTGACCCGCCATGCGCATGACCCGAGCGGCGGCGCGATCGTCCCCGCCCCTATTCCTGACGGGGCTTGAAGAAGTTCGGGTCGACGAACTCGAACAGCTTGGGATCGAGTTCGATCCCAGTGCGGGCGTCCAGCAGCGAAACCGTCGTGGTCACGCCCTGGGCGTCGGTGACCATCCATTTCTTGAGCTCCAGCGGCCGGTCCGCCAGCACCAGGGCCAGGTTGCCCTCCTGCGGGTCGGAGGCACGCGTCAGGCTGATCCGCAGGGCCTGCGACTCGCGCTCGAAGCCCGTGATCATGAACTCGTCGGAGAGGAGCAAAATTTTCTCGCGCACCAAAATGCCGGCCGGCGTTGAGCTGAGCGGCACGTGGCTTACCTGCTCCAGCTCCTTGTCGAAATAGGTCAGCAATCCGCGGTTGGCGACGATCAGTACCGGCACCGGCGGGTCGTACTCAATGCGCAGGCGGCCGGGGCGGGCGAGATGGAGCCTGCCTTCCGAATACTCGCCGGTCGAGGTCACCTGAAGGAAGCGGGCTTCCAGCGTCTTCAGGCCGTTGAGGTAGTTCTCGATGCGGCCGATCTCGGCTTTATCCTCGGCCGAGAGTTGGGCCGGCCGGGGCTGCTGGGCGACGGCCGGCAGGGCGGCCAGCAAGGCGCCGGCCAGGGCCAGCCATAGCCAAGCCCGGCAGCGGCCGGAACGGCTGGGCGCCGTGGTGTTGTCGGGGCGGCGCGGTTCAGGCACGGTCGGCGGCGCCCACCAGCACCTCACGGCGACCGACGCGGTCGGCTTTGCTGACAATTCCTTCGGCCTCCATGCGCTCGATCAGTCGGGCGGCGCGGTTATAGCCGATCTGCAGGTGCCTTTGCACGAAACTCGTCGAAGCCTTGCCTTCCCGTGCCACCAGGGCCACCGCCTGATCGTAAAGGTCGTCGCCCGAACCGCCGCCGGCCAGGGCGTCGAACATGTCCTCGTCCTCTTCCTCGGTGACCGCCTCGACGTAATCGGGTTCGCCCTGGGTCATCAGGAAGCGCACCACGTCTTCGACTTCCTGATCGGACACGAATGGCCCGTGCACCCGGGAGATGCGCCCGCCGCCCGCCATATAAAGCATGTCGCCCTGGCCCAGCAGCTGTTCGGCCCCCTGCTCGCCCAGGATGGTGCGGCTGTCGATCTTGCTGGTGACCTGGAAGCTGACGCGGGTCGGGAAGTTGGCCTTGATGGTGCCGGTGATGACGTCCACCGAGGGCCGCTGGGTGGCCATGATCAGGTGGATGCCGGCGGCCCGGGCCATCTGGGCCAGGCGCTGGACGGCGGCCTCGATGTCCTTGCCGGCGACCAGCATGAGGTCGGCCATCTCGTCGACGACGACGACGATGAAGGGCAGCGGGTCCATGTTGAGCGGCTGTTCCTCGAACAGCGGATGGCCGCTGTCGGGGTCGAAGCCGGTCTGCACCCGGCGGGTCAGGTTCTCGCCCTTCCTGCGGGCCTCGGCCAGGCGGGCGTTGTAGCCGGCGATATTGCGCACCCCCAGCTGCGACATGGCGCGGTAACGCTCTTCCATCTCGCGCACCGCCCATTTGAGGGCCACCACCGCCTTGCCCGGCTCGGTCACCACCGGAGCCAGCAGGTGCGGGATGCCTTCGTAGACCGAAAGCTCCAGCATCTTGGGGTCGATCATGATGAATTTGCAGGCGTCCGGCGGCAGCTGGTAGAGCAGCGACAGGATCATGGTGTTGATCGCCACCGACTTGCCCGACCCGGTGGTGCCGGCGATCAGGAGATGCGGCATGCGGGTCAAATCGACCATTACCGGCGCGCCACCGATGTCCTTGCCCAGCGCCAGGCTCAGCTTGCCGCCCTTGCGCTCGAAGCTGTCGGAGGCCAGCAGTTCGCGCAGATGCACCATCTCGCGGCGCACGTTGGGCAGCTCGATGCCGATCACGTTGCGCCCCGGGATGACGGCGGCGCGCACGGAAACGGCGCTCATCGAGCGGGCGATGTCGTCGGCCAGACCGATGACGCGCGAGGTCTTGGTCCCCGGCGCCGGCTCCAGCTCGTAGAGCGTCACCACCGGGCCGGGCCTGACCTTGACGATTTCGCCGCGCACTCCGAAGTCCTCGAGCACCGATTCCAGAAGCCTGGCGTTCTGCGCCAGGGCCTGCTGGCTGACCGCTGTGGCGGCGCGGTCGCGCGGCGGGTCGGTCAACAGGTCGAGCGGCGGGAACTGATAGCTGCTGCCCGGTTCCAGGGCCAGCGAGCCCTGGCGGGCCGCCTGGGCCTTTCGCCCGGGCGGCGTGCGCCGCACCCGCGGCTCCACCAGGGCGAGGCCGGCCGGTTCGGCCGGTTCAGGGG
>JACZKS010000064.1 GCA_014859895.1 Rhodospirillales bacterium | reverse complement strand
CGACCGCCTGGCCCTGGCCAATGGCGCCTTGTCCGTCACGGTCGGCGCCGCGGTTGTCGCGGACTTCTCGATTTCCCTCAGCCTGACGACGATAGAGGCGGCGAACGGCGCGACAGCGACGACCACCGTCACGGTGGCCTTCAACGACATCGTCAACGATGCCCCCACCCTGGCGGGCGACGGCGAGGCGGCCGTCGGCGGAGACGGCAAAGTGACGATCACCACCGCCGACCTTCACCTGATCGACCAGGAAAGCGGTGCCGAGGATCTGGTCTACCAGCTGATCGACAACGTCGATTTCGGCAAGCTCTACCTGGACGATGGATCGGGCAACAAGGTCAACCTCGGGGTCGGCTCGACCTTCACCCAGGCCGACATTGATATGGGCCTGCTCAGCTACGAGCAAACCGACCTGCCCGAGTTCTGGGGCCCCGAGACCCCGGAATGGAGCGCCGGGGGGGCGCCGGTTGACCCGGACAATCTGACCATGCCGCTGCAAGCCGACAGCGTGACCGTCACCTTCCAGGGCGAGGAAGCGAGCTATCATAACGTGATGGGCTGGTACAAACTGGACGCCGACGGCAATCCGACCGATCCGCAGATCATCTGGCGGGACGCTTCCGAGCCCGGCGAAGGCGGCGACCTTGCCCAGGGGACGACGGCGACCCTCGACGGCTTGGCGCCCGGCCAGTCGTTCGGCTTCTTCATCATCCAGGACGGCGCCAACAAGTTCAGTTGGCTGGACGGACAACTGACCTCGAACAACACCCTGAAGTTCGGTGCCGACGGCGGCCTGGAATTCGTCAATGCGGCGGGGAACACGGTCAAGTCGATCGGCGCCGACGACCTGTTCTTCACCGACCCGTCCCTCAACTCGGATGGCGTGAACCATGCCGTTTCCGGGGTGCAGGACGATGAATTGATGATCGGTTTCGAGGATCTGACCGGCGGCGGCGATCGCGATTTCGATGACGTCACCTTCTCGGTGAAGTACGAAGTCAACGCCACCCAGGACAGCTTCACGTTTACGGCCGAGGACGGCGGCGGAGCCACGGTGGCCGACCAGTCCGATCCCGGCCAGGGCTATACCGTCACCGACGGCCAGGCCACCTTCGACATCACGCTCGATCAGCAGTCGAGTTGACGGTTCGACGCTTGGGGCGGCGCTTTGCCGCTACGGAGGGCGCGCAGGGGAGTCCCCCTCCACCCGCTGGGTGGAGGGGGACGACTGCCTTGCGGGCCGGACTCGCTTCCAACAAGCTGGACGCCGCTATAACGGCTGCGGCAGCCGCGCAATTGCGCGGCCTCTGGCACGGAATGGGGGCGTCTGAACCTATCTTGCGGGTTGAGCGGAAACTTTTTTTTGAGCGTAGGGCGATAGCCGCGGAAATGCTGGGGTTTGGCGGATTTTCGCATTGTGGGGGAAATATCCGAACAAAACAGGCCGGATGTTATAAGTGATTATTTCTGTTTGGTGTTTTTAAACTTCATTTTGTTTCAACAAATTTAATAGTAATAGTGATTCTTAGTTGAGTATCAGTAGTTTAGAAAAGATCTAACTTGAAACCTATTTTGAATTCAGTTACACGTACGCCCCGAGGAAACCCAATAAGCCTAAAGAAAGAGCCCGACTGTGTGGCTGTGTTATTTTTCATCGTCTTTACAACAATTCCATCGAACGAAACCGAGGCTCGGCTGAGATGCTCGAAACGCTCGCCTTTATTCTGATCGTTGTGCCGTTCCTGGCGGCCCTGGGCTGCTTCGCAGTCCGTGCCAGCGCGGTGCGGTCATTGATCATCGTGGCCACAAGCGTGCTGCTTGTCGTCGCGTTCATCCTGCTCATTTTCGAGGCCCCTGTGTCCTTCTCGCCGGAAGCCGTTTTCGGGCTGCCGGTGCGTGGGGTCATTCAGGTCGCCGACTTCCTGCTGCTGGGCCTGATCCTCTATTTCGGCATCAGGCATAAGAGCGCGCTGATCGTCGTCTTCGCGCTGGCCCAGCTCGGCCTGGCCGGCTACCTCGAATTCGTCTTGAGCACGCATCAGTACGGCCATCCGACCTTCGTCGTCGACAACCTGGCCCTGGTCATGGTGTCGATCATCACGGTGGTGGGCGGCGCGATCGCCATCCATGCGATCCCGTACATGAAAGCCCACGAACACCACCTTCACCTGGAGAAGAGCCGGCAACCGACCTTCTTCTTCGTGTTGGTGCTGTTCCTCGGCGCCATGAACGGCCTGGTGCTGACCAACGACATCGCCTTCTTCTACTTCTTCTGGGAAGTGACGACGCTGTGCTCGTTCCTGCTGATCGGCCACGACAAGACCGAGATCGCGACCAAGAATGCGATCCGCGCCTTGTGGATGAACAGCCTGGGCGGCGTCGGCCTGTTGACGGCGATCGTCTGGTTCTATGCCTCGCTCGGCACGTTCGACATCCAGCAGATCATCGAAATGGCCCCGGGTACGGCCTTCATGATGATCCCACTGGCGTTGCTGTGCTTCGGCGCCTTCACCAAGGCCGCCCAGGTTCCCTTCCAGAGCTGGCTTCTCGGCGCCATGGTCGCGCCGACGCCGGTCTCCGCCATGCTGCATTCCAGCACCATGGTCAAGGCGGGCGTCTATGCGGTGGTGCGGTTCGCTCCGGCGCTCACCGACACCTACCTGGGATACGGGGTCGCCCTGGTCGGGGCCTTCACCTTCCTGGCTACCGCGGCGCTTGCCGTCGGCCAGAGCAACGGCAAGAAGATCCTGGCCTATTCGACCATCAGCAACCTGGGCCTCATCGTCGCCTGTGCCGGCATCGGCACGCCGGCCGCGATGACCGCCGCCATGCTGATCATCATCTTCCATGCCGTGTCGAAGGGCCTGCTCTTCCTTTGCGTCGGCACCATCGAACAGTATATCGGCAGCCGTGACATCGAAGACATGCGGGGCGTCTATGCCCGCATGCCGGTCACTGCGCTGATCACGGTCATCGCCATCCTCACCATGATCCTGCCGCCCTTCGGCATGCTGCTTGGCAAATGGATGGCGGTCGAGGCTGCGTCGGCCAACTTGGCGCTGATCCTCATGCTGGCGTTGGGCAGCGCGCTGACCGTCGTCTACTGGGCCCGCTGGGCCGGTAGCGTCATGAGCGCGCCGTTCCAGGGCAAGATCACCTTCGAGGTGCAGCCCATCCTCACCCGCTGGCCGTTGGTCGGCCTGTGCGTGAGCGCGGTGCTGGTCAGCTTCAGCGCGCCGTGGCTCTACACCGGCCTGATCGAACCCGCGGTTGCGGCATTCGGGCCGGCCCCGTACGAGATCGTCAACGGCGTGTTCGGCAGCGCGGTGGGTGCTTTCGCCGTGGTGCCCTTGTTCGTCGTCGTCGTGGTCGGCGTCATCTTCGCCGTCCGGGCGATGGGCAAGACCGTGGTGACCCCCGAGGCGGCTCCCTACTTCGGCGGCGCCAACACCGCGGATTCCGGCGGCTATATCGGACCGATGAACAAGCCGATCCCGGTAGCGTCGAGCCACTACTACATGACGGCGTTGTTCGGCGAGGAGAAGCTGTCGCGCTGGGTCAACGGTGCGGCCCTGCTCCTGCTGGCGCTGATGTTCGCGATGGGAGGAATGCTGTGAGTGTGAGTTACGAAATCCTGCTCGCTCTTGCCGGGCTCATTCTGGCGCCTCTCGCTGGCGGCTTGATCAGCGGCATCGATCGCAAGATGACCGCCCGCGCCCAGGGTCGCGTCGGCCCGCCCATCACGCAGGCCTTCTATGACGCGGCCAAGCTGTGGGCCAAGGACACCCCGGTGGCCAACCCGTGGCTGACCTTCTGCTCGTGGATCTACCTGGGCGGCGCGGCGACCTCGGTGGTGCTGTTCTTCCTGGGCTCCGACCTGCTGCTGGTCTTCTTCGTGCAGGCGGTGGGTGCGGTGTTCCTGGTCATCGGGGCGCTGTCGGTTCCCTCGCCCTACAGCCAGATCGGCGGCCAGCGCGAGCTGCTGCAGATGCTGGCCTACGAACCGCTGCTGATCCTGGTCATCGTCGGCATCTACGTGACGACCGGCAGCTTCCGTATCGAGGCCGTCTTCTATCATGACACCCCGCTGCTGCTCGAACTGCCGCTGCTTTTCGTGGTGCTTGGCTACGCGCTGACCATCAAGCTGAGGAAGTCGCCGTTCGACATCTCGGGCTCCCACCACGCTCATCAGGAGATCGTGAAGGGCGTCTACACCGAGTATGCGGGCCGCAACCTGGCTCTCCTCGAACTCGCCCACTGGTACGAGGTCATCTTCATCCTCGGCTTCGTGGTGTTGTTCTGGGCGACCAGCTGGTGGGGAGCGGTGATCCTGTTGGTCATCACCTATGCTCTCGAAATCATCATCGACAACGTCTCGGCCCGTCTGACTTGGCGGTGGATGCTGGGCTCGGTCTGGATTGCCGGACTGTGCCTCTCCGCGGCCAATCTCGCCTGGCTCTACTTTGCCTAAGGGGTTGCAGCGATGCTTGGCAGTTTTCTCAAGAAGTCCCAACTCAAGTCGCCGTGGCTGCTTCATTTCGATTGCGGCAGCTGCAACGGATGCGACATCGAGGTGCTGGCCTGCCTGACGCCCCTTTATGACGTCGAGCGGTTCGGTATCGTCAACGTCGGCAATCCCAAGCACGCGGACCTGTTGTTGGTTACCGGCACGGTCAATCACCGCAACAAGAAGGTTCTGAAGAACCTCTACGACCAGATGCCGAATCCGAAGATCGTCGTGGCCGTC
Source organism: Rhodospirillales bacterium (assembly GCA_014859895.1). Lineage (GTDB taxonomy): Bacteria > Pseudomonadota > Alphaproteobacteria > Rhodospirillales > Shumkoniaceae > Shumkonia. The sequence goes on along the minus strand of JACZKS010000064.1, from coordinate 18,965 downwards.
GGCGCCTGCGGGCTGTCGGGCGGGGTGTTCCGCGACAGCTACAACGTGGTGGGCGGTGTCGACAAGGTCATTCCCGTGGACGTGTACGTTCCTGGGTGTCCGGGCAAGCCGGAGGCCATCATTGACGGCGTCGTCACCGGCCTGGGCCTGCTGGCCAAGCGCCAGCAGGAAGCCGCGAAGGCAGCAGCCTGAGCGGACGCCAGGGCCCTTTTGTAACGAGGAAGACGATCGTGGAAGACAAAACCATTCCCGTCACGCTGGAAACGGTTGTCGCCGAGGTGACCAAGATCAAGGCGGAAGGTTCCCGGCTGATTACCATGACCTGCGTCGACATCGACGAGGCCAACATGGAGCTCCTCTATCACTTCGATAAGGATCTCAAGGACCATCACCTGCGGATGAAGATCGCCAAGGGGCAGCCGGTCCCCAGCATCAGCCCGGTCTATTTCGCGGCGTTCCTGATCGAGAACGAGATCGAGGACCAGTTCGGCGTCAAGTTTGACGGCCTGGTGCTGGACTTCGGCGGCACGCTCTACCTCGAGGAAGAGGTGATGCGTACACCGTTCTGCAAATATGGCGTGACCCGCACGGACGGCGCGGCCAGCGGCGAGGCGAAGGCCGCCTCGGCGGAAACCGCGTAAGAGCGAGAGGAGCGTCCCCCAGGGGGGCGTGAAGGATAAAGATATGGCAAGAACCATCGTACCATTCGGACCGCAGCATCCGGTTCTTCCGGAGCCGATCCACCTGTCGCTCACCGTCGAGGACGAAATCGTCAAAGAGGCCGTTCCCGCGCTGGGCTACGTCCATCGCGGCCTGGAAAAGCTGGCCGACATCCGCGACTACAACCAGATGATCCAGATCGTCGAACGCGTTTGCGGCATCTGCTCGATGATCCATGCCGCCTGCTATTGCCAGGGCATCGAGGAGATGATGAAGATCGAGGTGCCGCGCCGGGCCGAGTACCTGCGCGTCATCTGGTCGGAGCTGCATCGAATTCACAGCCATCTCCTGTGGCTGGGCCTTTTCGCCGATGCCTTCGGTTTCGAGTCGCTGTTCATGCAGTTCTGGCGCATTCGCGAGCGCATCATGGACATCAACGAGGCGACCACCGGCAACCGCGTCATCGTGTCGGTCAACATCATCGGCGGCACCCGGCGCGACCTTACCCCCGAACAGTGCGCCTGGATTCTCTCCGAGCTCAACGTCGTCGAGAAGCAGATCCGCGAACTGCAGAGCACCATGCTCAGCGACTACTCGGTGAAGAAGCGCACCGTCGGCATCGGCGTCCTGTCGAAAGAGCAGGCCTTCGAGCTTGGCGCTGCCGGCCCGATGCTGCGCGCCAGCGGCGTTGCCCAGGACATGCGGATGCTCGGCTACGGTGCCTACAAGTACCTGGGTTTCGAGCCGATCGTCGAGACCGCCGGCGACAGCTATGCCCGCGGCAAGGTGCGGTTCCGCGAGACCCTGCAGGCGGTCGAACTGGTTCGCAAGGCGATCGCCGGGCTGCCCGAAGGCGAGATCGCGGTGAAGGTCAAAGGCCGTCCGAACGGTGAGGTGATTTCGCGCGTCGAACAGCCGCGCGGCGAGGTCATGTACTACATCAAGGCGAACGGCGGGAAGAACCTGGAGCGCTTGCGCATTCGCACGCCCACTTTCGCCAACATCCCGCCGCTGGCTGTCATCCTGCCTGGTACCGAGCTGGCCGATGTGCCCGTGATTGTCCTGTCCATCGACCCGTGCATCAGCTGCACGGAACGATAAGAAAGGGGTAACTGCAGTGCCTTTCATGACCCCAACCATCGTCAAGAACTTCCTTGGCAAGCGCGCCACCCGCATGTACCCGATCACCACGCGGGAGCCGTTCGCGGACGTCCGGGGCGAGCTCTACATCGATATCAAGGATTGCAATCTTTGCGGTCTGTGCGCCAAGGCCTGTCCGGCCCAATGCATTACGGTCGACCGCGACAAGGCCACGTGGGAGTGCGACCCTTACGAATGCGTCTATTGCGGGGTTTGCACCGACGTCTGCTCGCGCCACTGCCTGCATCAGCACGCGGCGTACCGGGCCCCGGCGACCGAGAAATCCGTTATGCACGAGCAGGGGGAAATCAAGAAAAAAGCAAAGAAGGAAGAGGCAGACGGCTCGGCGCAGCCGGCTGCTTAAGCATCCCCTGTTCATGTGGAAGGGCCGGCCGCCAGAAGCTGGTCCCCAATTGGCGCCAATTGTGAACCCCGCCTCCGGGCGGGGTTTTTATCGATTCAACCGCCGGCGACCCCGCGTCATTGGGGATTGACGGGATGAGGCGGGCGGGCGAGACTCGAAAATAAAGCGACGTGCCGACGATCCGCTCCCCGGATGGGGGCCGGAGGATGGTCTGCAGGGTGGACGGACGATGATCAAGGACGGACCCTTCTTCACCATGGATGCGGCCCGCGCCGCGGCCCAGGAAATAGCCAATCGCGACAAGAAGACCCAGTACATCGTCGTCTTCAAGGCGAGCTACTACCTGACCGACGAGAAACCCCAGTACGAGGGAAAGACGCCTTTCTACCAGATCGAGGGGATCGTCGATCCCGAGGTCTGAAGCCCCGTAACCGTCGATTGGCCGACGTCGCACATCGGGGCATAATCGAGGTTCGGGATGGAAATGGGTCAATCATTCGCCTTTCTGGGGGCTTTCGTCACCAGCGCCGTCCTTTCCATTGTCCTCGCCTACATCGCCAAGATCACCGACCTCAAGGCCGCCCTCAACCTTTGGTCGCTGGGGTATGCGCTGAATGCCGCCAGGCTTCTGGTCTATGCCGTCGCCGGCATTTCGCCGTTGCCGGTCGTACCGTTTTTCCTGGCGGAAGGCTTCCAGGCGCTGCAATCGCTGGCCCTCCTGTTCGGGGTGCTGTTCTTCACGGGCTGGCCGGTGTCACTGGCCAAGCACCTCTTGCCGGCGGCGCTCGGCGCGCTTCTGCTCTTGGCGCTGACGGCGTTCGTCGGCGACGATGGGCTTCTGCGGGTCGCGCCTTCCTACGTGGTTTCCGCCGTCTGCCTGCTGCTGGCCGGCATCGAGGTCGCCCGCTCAGGGAGGAGGGAAGGCCATACCGGCAGCGCGTTCACCGCGGCCATCCTGATCCTGTGGGGGCTTCACAAGCTCGATTTCCTTCTGCTGCCGGAAGGTTCGGTCGAAATCGCCCAACTGAGGTTCATGGTGTCGGCGGCTTTCTATACGGCGGCGGCGCTTGGCTTCGCCATCATGGCGCTGACCGTCTTTCACCGGCGCCTGTCCGGTTCCCTGGCCGAGAACGAGGCGCATTTCAGAAAGATGTTCGAGGACGCCCCGGTCGGCTACCAGTCGCTGGACGAGACGGGCCGGATCGTCGCCGTCAATCGGCGATGGCTGGACATCCTTGGCTATGCGCCCGACGAGGTGATCGGACGTTCCTTCGCGGACTTTCTGGCGCCGTCCAGCCGCAGCAATTTCCCGCAGCGATTCGCCCAGTTCAAGAAGACCGGCATGGTGCAGGAAGTGGAATTCGAGTTGCGGCGCAAGGATGGGCGGGAAATTCTCGGATCGTTCGAGGGCCGGATCAATCCGGGCGCCGATCCCGGCACCTTTCGCACCCACTGCGTGCTCACCGACATCACCGCGAGGAAGCAGGCCGAAACGGCACTGCGCGAGAACGAGATGCGGTTCAAGGCGATCATGGACCATTCGCCAGCGGCCATCGCCCTGCGGGACAGGGATGGCCGGTTCGTGATTGCCAACCCCGAATACCTCCGCCGGGCGAATCTGACCTTGGAGGGGACTCTCGGGCGGTCGATTCGTGAGGTGAAGACGGCGGATTTCGCCGATCTGGTGGAAGCCCAGGAGCGGGAGGTTCTGGCCTCAGGCGAGGCCAGGCTATTCCGAATGGAGCAAAAGGTCGGCGACACGGAATCGACCTTGGCGGTCGTTCGCTTTCCGGTCCGGGACGCGGACGGCGCGATCTCGGGGGTCGGCGTCATCAGTCTGGACATTACCGAATCGCGAAGGGCCGAAGAGGCCTTGCGGTTGAGCGAGTCCCGGCTTCAGGCCATCTTGGATCACGCGCCGGCCGAGATCACTCACAAGGACCGCGAGGGGCGCTATCTCCTAGCCAACAAGGCTTACCTTCGGCGCAAGGGGGTGAAGGTGGATGACGTCCTCGGAAAGACCATCTTCGACTTCACGAACGCGGCCGAGGCGCGGGAAGTCCGTTCCCAGGATGAAGAGGTCATGGCGACCGCGCAGGCCCGGAGCTACCAGGGCGTTCGCAGGCTGGCCTCCGGCGGTGAAGGGACTTTCGCCATCGTCCGCTTTCCCTTGTTCGATGACAGGGGTAAGATTGCCAGCATCGGCGTCATCAGCATCGATGTCACTCGCGAGAAGCAGGCCGAGCAGGCACGGCGCGACAACGAGGAAAGACTGCGCCTGGTCCTGGAATCGACAGGCGAGGGGATTTACGCGGTCGACCTCGAGGGACGCTGCACGCTTTGCAACCCGGCGGCGGCGCGCATCCTCGGCTATGACCACCCCGACGACCTGTTGGGGCGCGACATCCACTCCATGATCCACCACTCCCATGCCGACGGACGCCCCTATCCCCTGGCCGAATGCCGCGCTCACAGGGCCATCGCTTTGAAGGCGCCGGCCTTTGTCGATGACGAAGTGTTCTGGCGTCGGGACGGGCGGTCCATTCCCGTGGCGATCCGCTCCAACCCGGTCGTGCGCAACGATGAAGTGGTGGGGACGGTGGTCAGTTTTTCCGATATCGGCGAGCGCAAGCGGGCCGAAGCCTGGCTTCTTCGGTTGTCGCAGTCCGTCGAACAGAGCCCATTCGGCGTCGCCATCACCGACGCCGAGGGGCGGTTCGAGTACGTGAACCCGAGCTATTGCCGTGAAACCGGCTACACGTTCGCGGAAATCGCCGGAAAGACGATGTCCACCCAGAACGCCGACGGGCCCGGGAGCGTTTCCGACCAAATGATCGCCGCGACGCTTGCCGGCGGGGGCATCTGGCGGGGCGAGGTTCGGCATCGCCGCAAGAACGGCGAGGCGTATTGGGTGTCGCTTCTGGTTTCGCCGATCCGCGAGCGAAACGGGCGGACGGTCGCCTATGTGGCGATCAGCGAGGACATCTCCGAGCGGCGGCGGATGGTCGACCACCTTCGGCAGGCCCAGAAGATGGAAGCGGTGGGCCAATTGACCGGCGGCGTTGCGCACGATTTCAACAACATCCTTTCGGTCATCCTGACCAGCGCCGAATGCCTCGCCGACGACCTGGAAGGCGATGCCGGGAAGACGCCCCTGGTGGCGACCATCGTGCGCTCCGTTCATCGCGCGGCCGATCTCACCCATCGGCTGCTCGCCTTTTCTCGCCGCCAGGACCTCAACCCCGAAGTTCTCGACTTGTCCGCGGTCATGGGGGAAATGGTGGAGTTGTTGCGCCGATCCCTGGGGGAAACCATTGCCGTCTCCGTCGAGGCCGCCGCCGGGCTGCCGCCGGTTCTCGTCGATCGCGGACAATTCGAGAACGCCTTGCTGAACCTGGCGCTCAACGCCCGCGACGCCATGCCGGGCGGCGGCGCCCTGACCATCGGCATCGCGCCCGGCGAGCCACCGGTGTCGGAGGGGGGAGGGCAAGGCGGTCGGAAAAGGCGGTTCGTCTGTGTCTCGGTGAGGGACAATGGCACCGGTATGGCCCCGGACGTACTCGATAGGGTCTTCGAGCCGTTCTTCACCACCAAGGGCAAGGGGCAGGGGACCGGCCTCGGGCTCAGCATGGTTTACGGTTTCGTCAGGCAGTCCGGCGGCGATATCGTGGTCGATAGCGCGGAAAACGCGGGTACGACGTTCCGCCTGTATTTCCCGGCCGCCGTCGACACGGTGACGGCATCGCCGGATCGGCAGAAGGGGAGAGCGGTCGCAGAGGCTTCGCTGCCTCCGCTTGTCATCGTGCTGGCCGAGGACGATACCGGCGTGCGCACGGCGACCAAGTTCATTCTGGAAAGCGCCGGCCACACCGTCTTCGATGCCGTGAACGGCATCGAGGCCCTGGACATCCTGAGGCGGACGCCGAAGGTGGATCTGCTGGTGACCGACGTCATCATGCCGGGCGGCCTGAGCGGCCGCGACCTGGCGAAGGAGGCTGCGCGGTTGATCCCCAGCCTGAAAATCCTCTTCACTTCCGGCTATGCCGACGGCTACCTGTCGACGGGCGACATCGTGGCCGGAATGTCGGCGTTCGTGCCGAAGCCTTACACCAAGGAAATCCTGATCGGCGCCATCCGGTCGCTGGGATTCGGAGGAGTGTCACATACTTCGCCGGAAAGCGACAGTTAGCCGTAACGCCACTTTCAGTGGATCAAAGGCCGGCATATAATCCGATTCGGAAGAAGCAAGAACGCTGCAGTTGACCGGAGGGGGCCATGGGTCAGCGTATCCTGATTGTCGACGACAGTCCGGAATTGGCAGAATCGCTTCAACTCTATCTGTCGAGGCAGGGGTTCGAAGTCGACGTCGCGCACGACGGGGCGGAGGGGCGGGCGCTGATCGACAGGCGAGAGGCGGACCTTATCCTCCTTGACGTCAATCTGCCCGACGAAAGCGGCTTCGACATCGCCCGCGACATCCGGCGGGTTTCGGCCGTTCCCATCATCATGTTGACCGGCCGCAAGGACGAAGTGGACCGCATCGTCGGCCTCGACCTCGGGGCGGACGACTATGTGGCCAAGCCCTTCAGCGCCGGCGAACTGGCGGCCCGCATCCGGGCGGTGCTGCGCCGCGCCGAGGCGGTTGGCGCACCGTCCCGGGACGATGCCCACGAAAAGCGGAACGCCTGGTTCGGTGGCTGGCAGATGGACATGGCAAGGCGCCGGCTGCTGTCGCCGGAAGGCCGGGAGATCCGGCTGACGGCCGGCGAATTCGACCTGTTGCTGGCCCTCATCAAACACCCGCTACAGGTTCGCACCCGCGAGCAGCTTCTGGCCTCCACCGGCGAGAATACGGCCGAGGCCTTCGATCGCGCCATCGACACCCGGATCACCCGCCTTCGCAACAAGATCGAGCCGGACCCCAAGAGCCCGACCTTCATCAAGACGGAACGGGGGGTCGGCTACGTGTTTTCCTATAAGGTGGATTGGCGCTAGCAGGCCCCCGTCGCATTGAAGGGGCGTGTTCCAAACGCGGACACAGGAACGCAACATTCCATTCTGTATAGACACTCTTTCTCGGTAAATCCGACACACCGCTGTAACGATTCCGCCGTCTTATGAGCGGACGAAGGGACCGGCAAAAAAAGAGGCAGAGGCCAAGGTGTGGCCGGCCCGGCCGATGACCGTTCCCGCCGTGCATTCGCGGGCATCAATAGCCAATCCAGGGAAGTGCCGGCATGGCACGAGGAGACGGTCCATGAGTTTCTTGAAGAATATCCGCGTCGGCATGAAGGTGGCGTCAGGCTTCGCCATTGTGTTGGCTCTGCTGGCAATGGTTGCCGGCGTCGGCTATTTCGGCCTGAGTGGCGCCGACGACAATTTTAACCTGTACCGCGATTCGGCTCTCCAGAGTAACCAGATCAGCCGCATCGCCAACGCCGTTCAACGGGTACGCGTCAACGTCCGAAACTTCTTGCTCGATCCCCAGGATGCCATAATCAAGCAGACCGTTGATCGACTGGATCTGGTCCAGAAGGAGATCGACTCCGCCCTCCAGCTTATGGCCGGGCGCAGGGATCTCACGGGGCAGGTCGACAAGCTGAATGGTTGGACCAAGGACTGGCGCCGGGAGTTTCAGGGCATGGTCGATCTTCAGGCTGAGATCGACAAGCAGGTCCGCGACGGCATGCAGAAAGCCGGCCCCGACATGGAGCGCGACCTCAACACCCTGACGGAAAACCTCGAGAAAGACGGCAACGCCGCTGGCGTTGAGATGGGCGCCGAAGCTATGCGCCACATGTTGGTCGCCCGCGTTTACGGGCAGCGTTTCCTGCACACCAGCGAGGAGAGCGCGGCCGAGCAGGTGAAAGCGGAGATGATCAATTCCGCCAAGTATCAGGCCGGCCTCGACACTTTCGCGAAGAACCCCGAAGACCGGGCCTTGCTGATCAAGGTGACGGCGGGCGCAAAGGCTTATGCCGTGGCGTGGGAGGCAGTCTACAAGGCCACTGTCGCCCGCAACCAAGTTTTCAAGGTCAAGATGACGCAGCTTGGTAATGACATGGTCAAGACCAGCGACGACCTGATTGCCACGCTGCGCGAGTTCCAGGACGAACTGGGGGGGCGCGCCCATGCGGAGAACCAGCGCGCGGAGGTCATAGCCGTGGTTGCGTCCGTCGTTGGTTTCGTACTGGGTATTATGGCCGCCTGGGCGATCGGCAATGGCATTTCGCGGCCGATCCAGGCCATGACCAGCGCCATGACTCGCCTGGCCGGCAAGGACATGGAAGTTGCGATCCCGGCCACCGACCACAAGGATGAGGTGGGTGACATGGCCAAGGCGGTGCAGGTATTCAAGGACAACATGATCGAGGCCGACCGCCTGGCCGAGGAGCAGCGCAAGACCCAGGAGGTGCAGGCCGCCCGGGCCAAGCGCGTCGAGGCTTTGTGCAAGGAGTTCGATGCCACCTCGAGCGAGGCGGTCAAATCGGTGGCTTCCGCCGCCACCGAGTTGGAGGGATCGTCCGAGGCGATGAGCGCCACGGCCGAGGAAACGACGCGTCAGGCGGCCGCCGTGGCGGCGGCTTCCGAGCAGGCCTCGGCCAACGTGCAGACGGTGGCCTCGGCTTCCGAGGAACTGGCGAGCTCGATTTCCGAGATCAGCCGGCAGGTGTCCCAGGCTTCCCAGATCGCGTCTGGCGCCGTGCGCCAGGGCGAGCAGACCAACGTGAAGGTCCAGGGGCTGGCCACGGCGGCGACTAAGATCGGCGAGGTGGTGGCCCTGATCACCGACATCGCCGAGCAGACCAACCTCTTGGCGCTCAACGCCACCATCGAGGCAGCGCGGGCCGGTGATGCCGGCAAGGGCTTCGCGGTGGTGGCCTCCGAGGTCAAGAACCTGGCCAATCAGACGGCCAAGGCGACCGACGAGATCGGCGCCCAGATCGCCGGCATTCAGACGGCAACGAAGGAAGCGGTGACCGCCATCGAGGTCATCGTCAAGACTATCTCCGAGATCGACTCGATCTCGTCCTCCATCGCCTCGGCGGTCGAGGAACAGGGGGCTGCCACCCAGGAGATCGCCAGAAACGTCGAGCAGGCGGCGGCCGGCACCCAGGAAGTCTCCTCCAACATCGGCGGCGTCAGCCAGGCGGCCAACGACACCGGCGCCGCGGCGACTCAAATCCAGGGCGCCTCGGGCGAACTGTCCCGGCAATCCGAGACCTTGCGCAACGAGGTCGAGAAGTTCCTGGCCAATATAAGAGCCGCCTGATCGGCGAGGACTGGGGGCGCCACCAACCCTGGGGGCGCCCCGCCTTCTTCCGGGCACATCTGGCGCCATGTGCAACGGAAAGTTTTTCAGTGCCTCGATCGCGCGCGGTTTGATAAGATGGGCGCATTGGCCACCTAATACTTTTTAGCGCTTGTCTTCTCTTTTTTCGTGGATCCGGCGTTCGCTCGACGGAGTACGATCATGCTTCCCGAAATTCTGATCGCCGACGATGAACCGGACATTCGCCTGGTGTTTGCCTTGGTTTTCCGCCGGCGGGGGTGGATCTGCCACGAAGCGGCGACGGCCGTCGATACCCTTGAGGCGGTGCGGACCAACCCCAGCATCGGCATCATCTTTATCGACATCCACATGCCGGGCGAGACCGGGCTGCAGTGCATGGAACGGATCAAGGGGGAAAACCCCGACCGGAACCTGGAATTCGTCATCATCACCGGAAATGCCGGCGTCCAGGAGGCGGTCAGCGCGTTGCGTTTGGGCGCCGCCGACTTCCTGACCAAGCCCATCCGCAGCCAACAGGTGTGGGAAACCCTCGAAAAGTGCCATCAGCGTTTCCGTCAGCGCGAGGATCAGCGGGCGCTCAAGAAAGGCATCCTCGCCGAAATCGGCTCGAAGGACAGCCGCATCCTGAACCTGGTCCACGAGATCGATGCCGCCCGCATCGAGTCCCTGGAAACGCTGGCCATCGCCGCCGAGCACCGAGACAATGAAACCGGCACCCATATTCGCCGGATCGGCGCCTACGCCCGCGTGCTGGCCGAGGGACTGGGCTGGCAGCGCGAACTGGCCGAGCGGATCGGCATGGCCGCCCAGCTTCACGATATCGGCAAGGTCGGCGTGCCCGACCGCATCCTTCTGAAGCCCGGTCCATTGACGGCCCAGGAATGGACGACCATGAAGAAGCACACCGAGATCGGTGGGCGGATCATCGGCGTATCGAAGGGCGATGCCATGCAGTGCGCCGCCAGGATCGCCCTTTCCCATCATGAAAGGTGGGACGGATCGGGTTATCCCTATGGCCTTTCCGGCGCCGTCATCCCCATCGAGGCCCGGATCGTCGCCGTGTGTGACGTCTATGACGCCCTGCGTTCTCAGCGGCCCTATAAGCCGGCGATGGAGCATCGCGAGGTGGTGGCGACCATACTGGAGGGGAATGGACGCACCCGGCCCGAGCATTTCGACCCGGAAATCCTGCATATCTTCGCCCGCAAGGCGCCCCGTTTCGCCGAACTTTACGAGCGCCATTCGGATACTGCCGAGGGCGGTCCCGGGCAGGGCTTCGCCGCGGCCTGAGGGCAAAACGGGGGTCAGTTGGGACGCTTGATCTCCTGCGGTCGCCGCTTGCTCGCCCAGCGTTCCGCATCGTTCGCCATCTTTCCCTTTTCTCCGAGGTCGGGGGCGTCTTTCAGCGCCCCGGCTATCCGCTCCGAAAGAACCTTCACGGCGTCCCATTGCAGGTGAAAGGCGTCGAAGAAATCGCCGCCCGCGAACGACGGGTCGCGGATCATGTCGAGGACGATGGTTTTCTTTCCACCCAACCTTCCCGCGGCGGCGACACGGCCGGCCAAATCGCCGAGCCATGAGATGTCCGCCGGGTACAACGCCCGGTAATCCGGGTGGACAGGCGCGAATACCAGCACGAGTTGGATTCCGCGCGCTTCGATGTCGGCGATGAGGTTGTCCAGGGCGGCGGTGCAGGCGGGATCGTGCGGGGTTTTTCCGTAACGCAGCCCTCGCTTCATGGTGTCGGGAACCTGCAGCGGGCTCGATCCATGGACATCGAGATAAAGGTCGCCGGTAAAGGGCGCGCGCCGTTCGGCCAAAGTCATGGCTGTCCGGAGGTAGCGCTGAGGCGAGACGTAGCGGAAGTAGAAGTAGGGTGCCGGCCAATCATAGAAGGCGTAACGGGCGGCATCCTTCTGCGCCACCAAGTGTTTGGGTTGTGTGGTGCAATCGTTGAAGTCAGGCAGACTGACCATGACGAGCAGCGTCCGGACATGCCGAAAATGATCCAGATAAAAGTTCGTCATCGTCCGTGTCTGATGAACTTGAAGGAGGGCGGTGCCGCCATTGAGGAAGCTTCCGGCGCCGTCGGCGACGGCATCGAAGGCGCCGCCCGCCACCTGGCGCCAGGTCACCGACGAGCCGACGGCGAGAATGGTCGGGTCGAGCGCCGGGTGCTCGCGGATGAACCGCAGCTTCTCGTCCATATGGACGAGCGTGCTGATCGCCGGGGCCGGCATGTTTTCGGGCGCGAAACGGGCAATGGCAACGCCGACTGCCGTCAGGCCGCCGACGAGCGCGACAAAGCCGGCCAGGATGCCGATGCCGAAGTGCTTCATTTCGCGTGTCTTGGCGGGTCCCATGTTCTCTCTAGAACGTGTAGTAGAGGAATTCCGAAGGCGCTACCGACAGCGCCCGCAACAAGGCGAGAGCAAGCAGGACACCGACACAGGAGCCCTGCAGGAAGCGGTTGCCGGCCGCCAGCGCGGCGGGCCACTTGATGGAGGGCAGGCGCCAGCGTGTCTTCGACCGGCGGGATTCCGACAGCCGTTCGACGACGCCCTCCAGGCGCTCGATGTATTGCGGCGTATTGGGCAAGATCCAGACGATGGCCAGGGCGGCGGCGATCAGCACCCCGTGCATCGAGGAAAAACGCCACACCAACATCTGCATCGGCGCCATGGCGCTGAGTTCTGGGCCGCCGAGAGAGCTGACGCCGTCCAGAGTGCCGCCGAAGCCGGCCATGGCGCCCACGATCAGCAGCGCGTGCTCGAGGCTGTCCGACCTGAAGAAGACAAGGCTGACGGTGACGGCGAGGAAGGTGACGCCGACGCCGGCGACGCGTCCCCAAGGGCCGAAGGCGACACCGGGGATGACAACGGTGCGAGCCGCGCGCCAGCCTTGGTTGACGACCAGCAACACGCCATGAATGAGGCCGAAGGCGACAAACTGCCAGCCCGCGCCGTGCCAGATGCCGGCCAGGAAGAAGGTCAGGAGCGTAGGAATGGCGAGCTGAACGATGAACGGCGTCGCTTTGGGTCGCTTCTGGTTCAGGACCGGCTTGCCCGCAGCCATGCGCCGTCGCGTGATGGTCATGACCAGGGGGTTATAGATGTAGGACGTCAGGAAGCGCGTCAGCGTGATGTGCCAGCGCGACCAGAATTCGATGATGCTGGCGGACTTATAGGGCGACGCGAAGTTCACCGGAAGGCGGATGCCGAACATCAGGCCAAGGCCGATGGCCATGTCCGAATAGCCGGAGAAATCGAAATAGAGCTGCAACGTATAGGCGACGCCGCCAAACCAGGCATCGGCAACCGGCGGCGCGATCCCCTGGGCGGCGGGGCCGAAGGCCATCTGGACCGGCCACGCCAGGGGGTCGGCGATGAACACTTTTTTGAACAGCCCGATGGAAAACGCGCCAAGGCCGAGGACGAGGTTGTCAAGCCGCGGGGTGTAGGTCTCCGGCCGATGAAATTGCGAGAGCATTTCGCGGTGATGGACGATGGGGCCGGCGATGAGCTGGGGAAAGAAAGTCACGAATAGGGCATAGCGGGAGAGGCTTCGCTCTTGCGCTTCCCCGGAATTGGCGTCGACCAGATAGGCGATCTGCTGGAACGTGTAAAACGAGATGCCGAGCGGCAGCAAAAGGTGGGGCACCGGCAGGTCGGCGTTCGCGAGGTCGTTCATCACGGTCGCCAGAAAACCGGAATACTTGAACCAGCCGAGCAGCGCCAGGTTCATGGCGACACCGAAGGCCAATACGCCGGAATTGGGGCGGCTTCCGAGGCGCAGACCCATGAGATAGTTGAAAAGGATCGAGGCCAGGATCAAAAACACGAAATCGGGCCGCCACCAAGCATAGAAGAACAGCGACGCTCCGACCAGCCACAGGATGGCCCACTCCTGCTTCCGGAAGGCGCCGATCAGGAAGAACCCGGCCAGCACGGTGGGCAGGAAAGCAAGAAGAAAGACGGGCGCGTTGAACAGCATGGGCGATGATCCATTCCCCGCCTATGTCACCTGGCACTTGCGCGCGATCAGATCGGTGAAATCGCCGACGTTGCGCACCGCCTCCACCTCGGCGGCCCGGAACTTGATGCGAAAACGAACCTCGGCCGCAATCACCATGTTGATATGATTGAATGAATCCCACTCGGGATGGTCTTGGGCGGAGGTTTCCGGGGTGACGTGAAAGTCCGGATCGTCGAGGACATCCCGAATGATCTTGGCGACCTCCGCCGTGATTGCTTCCTGTTCCATCTGGATTACCTCATATCAACAACGTGCAGGTGGCCCGGCGCCGCATTGACGGCGCCAGCGAGTGGCAGGACCCAACTCGTTTCGCCGCTTTTATGATCCCGGGATTGAGGCTCGAAACCAAGGCGGGGAAAAAGCTCCCGCACCATGCCGTTCTTGGCGGTGGGGCGATACTTGCCGACCAGCCGTTCGGCGCCTCTTTCCCTGACCTGGTTGGCCACCACCGACAGCATGGCGTCCTCGACTCCCCGTCCCAGGATGCGGCAGCTCATCAGCCACGTATCGATTTCCATTTCTGGCACGGGGCCGTCTTGCGGCGGCCGGCAAATGACGATGCTGGTCAGGCCGTTGTCGCCGAAGCGGTCGCTGACGCGCGCCGCGAAGGTCAGGACCCTCGGGTCCTCCATGAAGGCCCGCACCTCGGCCTCGGTGTAGCGGCGCGTGGTGAGGTTGAACTGATTGGTCTTGTTGATGAGCTGGGTGATGCGCGTCACGTCCGTCGGCTGGAAGGGGCCCACCGTCATGGTCGTCTGCAGGGTATCGAGGAAGGCATCCATGTCGGTCGCCCCCGAGCGCAGTTCATGACGCGCCCGGTTCGCCACGTACTGCGCATTGCGGGCGGAATCTTCGGCCGTGAAGGCAATGGCTTCGAAATAGCCGGCATCGGCGATGCAGGTTGGGAAAAGCTCCGGAGCCTCGGGCAGTTCCGGCACCGCGACCTGTGGCAGGGTCTGACGCATCAGATCGCGCTCGACCGGGTTGTCGTCCACGAATACGAAGGAATCGAGACCCAGCTCCAACTGCTCGGCGACGCGGCGAACCGCCGTCGGCTTGTCGCCCCAGCTGATTTCGAAAGCGGCGAAATCGTCCTGGCGGAGGATCATTTCGGGATGCTGCGCGAAGGCCGCCTCGGCGTTCACGCGGTCGTTCTTGGAACTGACCGCCAGAACCACCCCGCGCGCGGCCAGTCTTTTGACATAGCGCTGGAATGCGCTGAAGGCCTCGCCGGTGCCGCTGCCCTGGCCGAGGACGATGCCGTCCAGCCCATCGTCCCCGATGGTGCCGCCCCACAACGTGTTGTCCAGATCGAGGACCAAGACCTTTTTCGACAGTCCGCGGATTGCCGCCAGGATGCGGGCCACCTGGTCTCCTGCCCAAGGGACGGCTGCCGGCGAAAGGATCTGCTTGGCGTGATGCCAGAGCATGCGGTCCGAGATCCGGCGACGGCCGATGTCGGATGCCGCGGCGTTGAGATCCAGCAGCAATACGCCCTTCTCCGATGCCGTCTCGGCGATGCGCCTGTCCAGGCGATCGGCGATTGCGCCCGGAGAGGCCGGCACCAGGCGCTCATAGTGTCCGTAGAGCGGCGTTCCATCCGACCACGGGGTCTGCTGGATCACGGCGGCCCGCGCCCTGTCCCGGAGGATGGCCCAAAGTCCGGCCAGGTCGTTCACCACCCCATCGACGGCGTCGGCAACTTCGGCCGCCCCTGCGTCGAGCGGCAGTTCGGGCATGATGGCCGCGGCTTCCAGGCTCAGGAGCACGGCGTCCGGCGCAAACCCGTACAACTCCGATCCGGGGTCCAGTACCTGCTGGCGCCACTGGCCGAACGGGCAGACCAGAACGTCCACCATCAGACCACGGCGCAGCGCCCCCATCCGGATGCCGGGGACCAGGTGATCCACCGTTGAACTGCTGATCACCGCCAGCTTCAGGCGGGGAACGTCCGGCGGCAATCTGTCGGCAAGCCTGTCGAGCTGGCGGTCCAGGCGGCGGGTCTGGACGAAATCGAGCCGTTTTTCGGCAAGCGAGCGCAAAGCGGCGAGGGCGGCGACGCCATCGCCGGGTGCTTCGCGCAACCGGGCGAGCGCCTCGTCGAAATCGTCGACCGGCGCCAGCCAATAGAGAGATGCGGGATGGGTCGCGATGTCCATGCCTACGACGCCTTCTTGAGCCGCAGGGGAACCTCGATGACCATTCCCGGCGCCGGCGGATTGTCGAGCGCGTGAAGAAGCGCCGCCGCGACGTCCCGCGGCGACAGCAGGGTCGCCGATTGGCCGAGCGCCCGTTCGATCAGCAGTGGTGGGAAGGCCTGGAGCATCGGCGTGTCGACGAAGCCTGGGCGAATGAGACTGATGCTGAGGCCCCCGGCACCCCATTCTGCCGCTGCCGCATGAAGCAGCGATTCCAGGGCGCCCTTGGCGGTGACGTAGCCGGCCATGTGGGGGGTGGGCCGCGGTCCCTGTGCGGCGCTCAGGACGGCGAGCACGTGGCCGCCGGCGTGAGAGCGGAAACAATGGCGCCAAAGCCGGGTCAGCAAGGCATGGTTGCCGACCACCGCGCATTCCAACTGGTGGCGAAGGCTCACTGCCGTCAGCTTGAGCAGCGAGGCGACATCGGGCGGCGGCGACCCGCAGAGAACGGCGGCCTGCGGCAGGGGGCCCTCGGCAATGACGCGTGCCATGCCGGCTTCCAGCCCGGCGATGTCATCGAGCGGCAGACGCACCGGAAAAACGTTCGCGCCGCCTTCCGCCAGTTCGCCAGCCAGCCGCCGGGCCCGTTCCTCGCCCGTTGCGTAGCCGAGCCACACCTGCCAGCCGCGGCGGGCGGCGGCTCGGGCGAACTCGGCCCCGATGCCGCTGCTGCCGCCGGTCACGAGGACCGCGCGGGGCACGGATTTGGTCGTCTCAGGCGACATCGGCACGCTCCCTGGCGACGATGGCCGCAGCCTCGCCGTCGGCGACGGTTCGCCCACCCGCCTCGATACGCAGCTTCAAATCCATCACGCCCAGATCCTCATTGGCGTGCGCGACCGTCGCCGTCAGCCGGGCCGCTTCACCCACGTAGAGCGGGGAGCGGAACCGCAGGGTCAGGGATCGCCACACGCAGCCATGGCCCGGCAGGTGGGCTCCCAGCAATCGGGACACCTGGGCGATAAGCAGCCCGCCGTACACCACCCTTCCGTCAAAGCCCCGCCGCCGCGCATAAGACGTATCGTCATGCAAGGGATTCGTATCGCCGCTCAGGGCGCGGAAAACCTCCATCTCCCGATCGGTGATGCAAAACTCAACGCGCGCCGTCGCTTGGGTATCAACAGCCATGCCCACAGTCCCGGATATCCTTCTGTGACACGGAGGGCGGACACCGTTCGAGCCTAATGTGGGACCCAATGGCCGGCCGGTCATGTGACCAATTGGTGAACTGGATTCATCCGACGTTCCACCGCAACTTTCGCCGCTGTTCGGGTCACGGAACCGGGTGCTCGCTCATTGGTTCCGGTTCGGTAGCGGCGGGCACTGCGCCCGCCGCCAAGCCACGGCACGAGGGAGATCTTGATGGGTTGGGCAATGCGAATTGCCGTCGCTGCGGCGGCCGGCGTGGTCCTGATGGAATGCCTGCGTCAATGGCAGGGGACGAGCGGCCGGCATTGTGTGGGGCAGCGCGGGCGAGGGCTCGGGTCCGACGGACGCATGGACCCCGACGCGCTCGCCGACGAGGCGGCGGAGGACTCCTTCCCGGCCAGCGATCCGCCGGCATTCACGAGCACGGCGAGGACAGGACGCCCGGCGGACTAGGTTCCCTCAAGAAAGGAAAACTGGTGCCGGCACCAGGATTCGAACCCGGGACCCCCTGATTACAAATCAGGTGCTCTACCAACTGAGCTATGCCGGCGCACCACGGCGTCGGGGCGACGATAGCGCGGGTGGCATCCGCTCGCAAGTCACGGAGTCCGCCGGGCCACCTCATAAAGGGCGATGGCGGCCGCCGTCGCCAGGTTGAGGCTTTCGATCCGGGCGCTGATGGGAATGCGTACCACCAGGTCGCAATGCTCTCGGGTCAGCCGCCTCAAGCCCGCGCCCTCCGCTCCCAGCACCAGGGCAAGACGCCCCGACAGATCGGCCTCGGAAAGGGCCATGGTGCCGTCGCCATCCAGGCCGACGCACCAGAAACCGGCTTCCTTGATGCGCTCGATCGCGCGCGCCAGATTGGTGATGCGGACCAGCGGCACGGTTTCCAGGGCGCCGGACGCAGCCTTGGCCAGCACGCCGGTCGTGGCCGGGGCGTGACGCTCCGGCATGATTACCGCGGCGGCGTCGAAGGCGGCGGCGGCGCGAAGCACAGCACCGATGTTGCGAGGGTCCGTCGCCTGGTCGAGGATGACCAGGGTGGCGCGATCCCCGGCCCCGGCCAGGATGTCCTCGATGTCGGGTTCGGGCGGCGGGTCGGCCAGCAGGGCCACTCCCTGGTGCACGGCGCCGGCCGGCAACAGGCGGTCGATCTCGCGCTTATCCACGATCTGGGTCTTCAGGCGGTGCCCGGCGGGAACGTCGCCCAGACCTTCTTCCCCCTGGCGGGTGGCCAGTAGGCGGTGGCATCGTCGGGCCGGGTTGGCCAGGGCGGCGCCGACGGCATGAAGGCCGAACAGCCAGCCGGCCTCGGCGCTGGCGGTGGGCCGCGGCGAATCCCCGGCCGGAACGGTTTCCCGGCCGGGCTGGCGGTGGCCATGTCGCGATCCGTGGGGTGGTATCTTGCGCTTGTTCATGATGCTCTATACGATACCGGCAAACGTGGTGTGTTCAATCGTTTCCGTCGGGGCGATCGACGCGGCGGAAAGGTTGGATGCGCCCTGTTGGTGTTTTTGCGTTGACAAAAGACGGTAAATCCTCGTATTTCCGGCGCTCGTTATGCCGCTTTGCCGGCGGTCGCGGCGCACTTGGGAGGGGTGCCCGAGTGGCTAAAGGGGACGGGCTGTAAACCCGTTGGCGTACGCCTACGCTGGTTCGAATCCAGCCCCCTCCACCAAGTGCGCTACGGATCGAGCCGTCTCGGTCGGATGTCTGGGGTCGCGGGTGTAGCTCAATGGTAGAGCGACAGCCTTCCAAGCTGATGACGAGGGTTCGATTCCCTTCACCCGCTCCAGACCCTCCGGTCAATAAGCGGTGGGAAGGTTTATTCGTTTTTTGGGATTCCAGGTAGAAAGACAAAGCCATGGGCAAGCAGAAGTTTGAGCGGACGAAGCCGCACTGCAATGTTGGGACGATTGGCCACGTTGACCACGGGAAGACGACGCTGACGGCGGCGATCACGAAGGTTCTGGCGGAGTCTGGGTTTGCGGAATTCACGCCGTTTGACCAGATTGACAAGGCGCCGGAAGAGAAGGCCCGTGGGATCACGATTGCGACGGCGCACGTTGAGTATCAGACGGTGAAGCGTCATTACGCGCACGTCGACTGCCCTGGCCATGCG
>JACZKS010000063.1 GCA_014859895.1 Rhodospirillales bacterium | reverse complement strand
CCCGCGAGCGGAGAGTCCGCCTCGCCCACGCCGGAGCCTTGCTCGAAAGCTTCTCCTACACCCGCGTGCTGGAACGTGGCTTCGCGCTCGTCCTCGCCGCCGATGGAGCCGCGGTTTCCTCGGTGACGGCACTCTCCGCCGGGATGGACCTGACATTGCGCTTGCGCGACGGCACCGCCGGCGTCACCGTCGGCAAGGTGCCGGACGGCGGCCCGCCGGCCGGGGGCCAAGGACGGACGGCCGTCAAGCCCAGGCGAAGCCCCGCCGCCAACGACGACCGCCAGAGAAAGCTGCTATGACCCGCCCCGCCTACCTGCTCGCCACGGCCCTCCTGCTGGCCGTCCCGGAATTTTCCGCCGCCGCCGAGGTGCGCTTCGACGGCAACCTCACCCAGGGCGGGCTCGTTGTCGGCCACACCGATCCCGGCTCGTCCGTCACCGTCGACGGCCGGCCGCTCCGCGTCTCGGCGGCCGGCGAATTCCTGCTCGGATTCGATCGCGACGCGCCGGCCAGCGTCGAACTTTCCATCACCGGCCCGACCGGCATCAAACAGGTGCAGACATTGGCCGTGGTCCGCCGCGACTTCCCGGTCCAGCGCATCGACGGCTTGGCCCCCCAGCAGGTGACGCCCGACCCGAAAGCCCTCAAGCGCATCAAAGAGGAGGCGGCCCTCATCGCCGCCGCCAAGGCCCGCGATTCGGCGGTTCCCTTCTTCCGCTCGGGCTTCGTCTGGCCAGTCGCCGGCCGCGTTTCCGGCGTCTACGGCAGCCAGCGCATCTTGAACGGCGAACCACGCGCCCCGCACGGCGGCGTCGACATCGCTGCGCCCAAGGGCACCCCCGTGGTGGCCACCGCCGAGGGCACCGTGTCGCTCACCCACGACAACCTCTTCTTCACCGGCAAGACGGTGATGATCGACCACGGCTTCGGGCTCGCGTCGGTTTATGCCCATCTCGACACCGTCACCGTGCGCCCGGGCCAGGCCGTCGCCAAGGGCGCCCCCATCGGCACCGTCGGTGCCACCGGCCGGGCCACCGGCCCCCACCTGCACTGGGGCGTCAGCCTGTTCGAGGTGCGCCTCGACCCCGCCCTGCTGGCCGCGCCCGTCCTGGCCGGGCAGTGAGCGCTGATTCGCAGGCTTGAAATGGCCCGGCCGAGCCCCCATGCTATTAAGATGCATTCTTACATCATGGGAGTTCCTGCCATGCTGAGCATTCGGAAACTCATTCTCCCATTGGCCGCCGTGGCGGCGTTCTCGCTTCCCGGCATTGCCGCCGCGGATTGCTCGCCGAGCCACGGCAAGACCGTATCGATTGAACAGCCGACCCCAACCCCTCCCGCCACCCAGGGCGGCAAGGGCTGAGGAAACCTACTTCTCATTCCTTCAAGGGAAAACGGCCGGAACCCCTCCGGCCGTTTTTCTTTTGCGGAGCGCATCCCCGTCGCCTCGGCAACCAAGAAAGACGTGGATGGCCGGGTCAAGCCCGGCCATGACGATCAATTTTCCGTTTTTCCGTTCCGGCGCTCAGTCCGGCCAGCGGTTGTGCAGCCACAGCCATTGTTCGGGGGTTTCCCTGACCCACACCTCGACGATCTCATTCACCCGGGTCATGGTGGCCAGGATGTCGGCGTGGCGATCGCCGGTGTCGGGCAGGTCGAGCGGAGGCAGGACCTCGACCTGGAAACGCGCACCCTTGAGCCGCCGGACCCGTCCCGGCACCACCGGACAGCCGAACCTGAGGGCCAGTTCGGCCAGCGCCGGCGCGGTCATGGCGGGACGCCCCATGAAGGGGATGGCGATGCCGTTGTTCATCTTCTGATCGACCATGATGGCAAGGTGGTTGCCGTCTTTCAGCGATTTCAGGAGCAACCGCACCCCGGCGATCCCTTTCGGAATCAAGGCGCCTTTCGCCGCCGAGCGGCCCTGCCGGTAAAGCCATTCGACCAGCCGGTTGTTGGCCGCCCGGTAGACGCGGTCCAGCGGCATGCCGCGCTGGGTGACGCCCAGCGAGATGATTTCCCAGTTGCCGATGTGGGCCGAGAAGAAGATGCCGGGAAGTCCGTCGTCGCGCAGCAGATCCACATGCTCGACGCCGATCACCTCGACACGGCCGCCCTTCTCGTAGAGCCGGAACTCCTCCAAGTGTGGAAATTCGGCGGCAAGCCGCCCCAGGTTGTCCCACATGCCGCGCACGATCGCCGCGATTTCCGCCTGCGACTTCTCCGGGAAGGTGCGCGAAAGATTGCGCACCGCGCGGCCCGAAAGGGGCAAAAGGGGGCCGACCGTACGGCCCAGCCAGCCGCCTATGGCCGAGGCGGCGTCCAGCGGCAGAATTCGGAAGAAGGCATAAAGCAGGAAC
Organism: Rhodospirillales bacterium; assembly: GCA_014859895.1. GTDB lineage: Bacteria > Pseudomonadota > Alphaproteobacteria > Rhodospirillales > Shumkoniaceae > Shumkonia. The sequence continues at coordinate 643 of JACZKS010000063.1, read as the reverse complement.
GCCGCCAGCGCCTCGATCGGGTGGACGACATAGCGGCGGACAACGGGGGGCAGGCGGAGCTTCATCGGGCGAAATCAGCGAGCATCGGTTCAAGCAAGGTTTCCAGGGCCGCCTCGTCCTCCCATTCGACCCCGATTGTCAAGACCCGAACGCCCTGGGCCAAATCGGCGGGCAGGCGCACCGCGTCCTTGGTGGTGGTCACCAGCAGGCTCCCCGTAGCCCGGGCGCGCCGGGAAAGCGAGGCCAGATCGGCCGCCGAATAGGGGTGATGGTCGGCAAAGGCGACCTCGCCCCGAATGTCGCACCCGGCGGCCCGGAGCGTGGCGAAGACCTTGCCGGGATCGCCGATACCGGCGAAGGCGACCACCGGCTTGCCGGCCAGATCGGCCAGTTCGGGGCCGGGCACGGCGCGGGCGCGCAGGATCGGCAGCGTGGGCCCGACGGCCTCGATGGCCTTCACGGCCCCGCTCTCGTCCTCGCCCATCAGCACCACCGCGTCGGCGCGGGCCAGCCCGGAGGTCAGGCTTTCGCGCAGCGGCCCGGCCGGCAGCGAGCGTCCGTTGCCGAAGCCCCGCCTTCCGTCGACGACGACGAGGGAAACGTCCTTGGTGAGCGAGGGGTTCTGGAAGCCGTCGTCCATGAC
>JACZKS010000062.1 GCA_014859895.1 Rhodospirillales bacterium | reverse complement strand
GGGATAGGGAGGGGGGGGCCGGTGCGGCCGTCGGCGATTCCACGGAGTAAACCAACCCATGCGGCTGCCGCAATCGACCCTCAACACCATTCACGGCTGGCTGCTGCTGACGCCGGCCGCCATCCTGCTCGTCTCCTTCACCCACTACCCGACCGTTGCCACCCTGATCCACAGTGTTTTCTCCACCGGCACGGCGCTGCGTCCATCGGTATTCGTCGGGCTCGACAACTACCAGATGATGTTGGACGACCCGGTGTTCTGGAAGGTGGTCGCCAACAACCTGACCTACGCCTCCTTCACCATTCCGTTCAGCATCGCCATCGCGCTCTTGATGGCCCTGTGGGTCAACGGCAAGCTGCCGCTGCGCGGCGTCGTGCGCATGGCCTATTTCACGCCGACCATCCTGCCGATGATCGCGGTCGCCAATATCTGGCTGTTCTTCTATTCCCCCGACATCGGCCTTTTGGACCAGATCACCCGCACCTTCGGCTTCGCCTCCACCAACTGGCTGGGCGACGCCGACACCGTGCTCGGCTGCATCATCGTGCTGGCCATTTGGAAGGACGCCGGTTTCTTCATGATTTTTTACCTGGCTGCCCTGCAGGCGCTGCCGCCCGATCTCGAGGAGGCAGCCAAGCTGGAAGGCGCCGGGCGTTGGTACTTTTTCCGCAAGGTGACATTCCCCCTGCTGATGCCGACCACCCTCTTTGTGATGATCAATGCCGTCATCAATTCCTTCAAGTTGATCGACCAGCTGTTCATCCTGACCAAGGGCGGGCCCGACAATGCCAGTTCGCTCCTGCTCTACTACATCTACGAGGTGGCCTTCAGCTTCTTCGACGAGGCCTACGCGGCGACCTTGACCGTGGTCCTGTTGGCGGCACTCGCCATCATCGCCATCGGACAGTTCGTCATCCTCGACAAAAGGATCCACTACCGATGATCGTCGGAACCGGACATCGCCTGGGCGACCGCCTGGAAACCGGGGCAGCCTGGCTGCTGGCCTTCCTGTGGCTGCTGCCCCTCATCTATGCGTTCTGGAGCGCCTTCCACCCGTCCGAGTACGCCACCCGCTTCTCGTTGTTTGCGCCCGTGACACTGGACAACTTCCGCACCGCCTGGTCGTACGCGCCGTTCGCCCGCTACTTCCTCAACACCTTCGTGCTGGTCAGCTCCATCCTGGTCGCCCAGTTCGTGCTTTGCACGCTGGCCGCCTTCGCCTTCGCCCGCTTCGAGTTCCGCGGCCGCGACGTCGCCTTCGCGCTGGTCCTGGTGCAGCTGATGATCATGCCCGAGGTGCTGATCGTCGAGAACTACCGCACCATGAGCCACCTTGGCCTCGTCGATACCATTCTCGGCATCGGACTGCCCTACATGGCGAGCGCCTTCGGCATCTTTCTGTTGCGCCAGACCTTCAAGACTATCCCCAAGGAGCTGGAGGAGGCGGCACGCGTCGAGGGCTGCTCGACATTGCAGGTGCTATGGAAGGTCTACGTCCCCCTGGCCAAACCCACCTATGTCGCCTACGGGCTGGTCTCGGTCAGCTACCACTGGAACAACTTCCTGTGGCCCCTGGTTATCACCAACTCCGTAACCACCCGGCCGTTGACGGTCGGGTTGGCCATTTTCGGGGCGCCGGAATCGGGAGTAAACTGGTCGATCATCACCGCCGGCACGCTGCTGGCGGTGGCGCCGTTGCTGGTTGCCTTCCTGCTGTTCCAGCGCCAATTCGTCCAGTCCTTCATGCACGCGGGCATCAAATGACCAAGATCCTCACCTGGAACATCCAATGGGGGCTCGGCACAGACGGCCGCGTCGATTTGGCGCGCGTCGCCGACGTCATCAAGTCCATGGACGATCCCGACGTGCTGTGCCTGCAGGAGATCGGCCGCCACATGCCCGGCGCCGGCGGCAAGGCCATCGACCAGGCCCGTGAACTGGCCGCCCTCTTCCCCGGCATGGAGTGGGTATTCGGCGCCGCCGTGGAACGGGCCGGCGGCGCCGGACAACCCCGCCAGTGTTTCGGCAACATGATCCTGTCGCGCCTGCCGGTGCTCCAGGCCTTCCGCCACCCGCTGCCGCAGCCGGCCGATGGCGCCGTCAAGCACATGCCGCGCCAGGCCACCGAAGTCGTCGTGGCGGCCCCCTTCGGGCCGGTTCGCGTGGTCACCACCCACCTGGAATACCACTCGGAAACCCAACGTCTGGCCCAGGTCGAGAGGCTGCGGACGCTCCATGCCGAGATCGCCGCCAACGTCCGCACCCCCGGCGTCCAACCCCCCGAAGGCCCTTACGCGGCGCCGCCGCGTCCCGTGGCCTCGGTGGTGTGCGGCGACTTCAACATGGTGCCCGACGATGCCGTCTATCGGGCGACGAGCGCCCCCTTCGCCGACGGCACGCCGCCCCTGATCGACGCTTGGCGCCATGCCCATCGCGACCGCCCGCACGCCGCCACCTGCGGCATCTTCGACAAGGAGCAGTGGCAGCAGGGCCCGCATTGCCGCGATTTCCTGTTCGTCACCCCCGGCATCGCGGCGCGTATCACGGCCATCGACGTCGACCAGAAGACCACCGCCTCCGACCACCAGCCGGTGCTGCTCAGGCTGGCCGACTGAGGGCGGCAACGCCGAGCCATCGTCATGAACGCTTCGCCGATGCGTCACATGATCGTCATGATCCCGGCCCAAACTTTTCGGCTCTCGCGCCCGCTTGCTTGAATGGGAGAAAGGCCATGGCCCGCGCCCGATTGATTGCCGCGCTCGCCGTCCTCGCCGCATGGACGGTTCAATCCGCATACGCCGATGTCGTGGAACTCGGCCCGCGGCCCGATTTTCTGATCCATCAGATGAAAGAGAGCCCGCTCAAGTCCAAGCTGCTCGCCTGTGCTGACCGCTCCGTCCAGCCGAAGAAATTCTCGATCGGCCACCGCGGCGCGCCGTTGATGTTCCCCGAGCACACGGCCGAATCCTATCGGGCTGCGGCACGCATGGGCGCCGGCATCATCGAATGCGACGTCACCTTCACCAAGGACAAGGAACTGGTGTGCCGGCACGCCCAGAACGACCTGCACACCACCACCAACATCCTGAAAACGCCGCTGGCCGGCAAATGCACCAAGGCCTTCTCGCCGGCTGCCGGCGGCACGCCCGCTTCGGCCGAATGCCGGGCCAGTGACATCACGCTGGCGGAGTTCAGGACGCTTACCGGCAAAATGGACGCGGAAAACAAGAAGGCCGCGACCGTCGGCGAATACCTGGACGGCACCGCCGGCTGGCGGACCGACCTTTACGCTGCCAGCGCCGGCACGCTGATGACCCACGCCGAGTCCATCCGGCTCATCCGCTCGCTGGGCGGCAAGTTCACGCCCGAACTGAAGTCGCCTTCGGTCGCCATGCCCTACGACGGCCTCACCCAGGAAGCCTATGCCCAGAAGATGATCGACGAGTACAAGGCGGCGGGCGTGCCGCCTGAAGACGTGTGGGCCCAATCCTTCAACCTTGCCGATGTCCTTTACTGGATCAAGAACGAACCCGCATTCGGCAAGCAGGCCGTCTATCTGGACGAGCGCGACAGTGTGGCCGGATTGAATCCGATGAACCCCGTCACCTTCAAGCCGAGCATGGCCGAGTTGAAGGCCATGGGCGTCAACTATATCGGCCCGCCGCTGTGGATGCTGGTGACCGTGGACGGGGGCCGGATCGTGCCGTCGGCCTATGCTAAGGAAGCTCGCCATGCCGGACTCAAGATCATCGCCTGGAGCTTGGAACGCTCCGGACCGCTCAAGTCCGGCGGCGGCTGGTATTACCAGTCGATCAGGGAGATGACGAAATCGGACGGCGCCATGTACGAGTTGCTCGACGTGCTGGCGACGGAGGTCGGCATTGTGGGCATCTTCTCGGACTGGCCGGCCACCGTCACCTACTACGCCAACTGCATGGGCCTCGAGTGATCCCGGCGGCGGCCGGTTTCCGATCCTCCTTGAACCCGCCGTCCGTGTGCCCACATTACTTGTGCGGTTATCATGGGCCGCGCCAACAGGAGAATTCGGCATGGGAAAGAACGTCGGGACGGTGGATCGCATCTTGCGCATCGTCGTGGGGGCCGTCTTGATCGCGCTCGTCTTCGTCGGGCCGATGACGCCTTGGGGGTGGATCGGGATCGTTCCCATCCTGACCGCGCTGATCGGCTGGTGCCCGGCCTATACTCTCTTGGGCATCCGCACCTGCCCGGTCGCGGAAAAGAAGGTCTAGCGGCAACCCGAATTCGACGTCAGGCCTGCTTCGCCGTCCACGGATCGTAAGTGCCGAAGGTCCAGACGTGACCTTCGGGGTCGCGGGCGGAATAGCCTCGTCCGCCGTAATCCTCGTCCTTCAACGGCAAGACGATCTCGGCGCCGGCCGCCGCCGCGACCGCGTGGTGGGCATTGGCGTCGCCGACGACGACGTAGATGGTTTGGGTGGAACGGCCACCGGCATCGGCCGGCAGGGTCATGAAGCGCCGGGAAAACTCCCCCCGCCCCCACGGGCCGATCATGACCAGCCCGCCCCCCAGCGCCAGTTCCGCGTGAACCAGTTTGTCGTTGTCGCCGCGATAGGCGGCATGCACCGTAAAGCCGAAGGCCCGGCACAACCAGTCCAGCGCGCCGTCGGCGTCGGCATAGGTGAGGACCGGAATCACGGGTGCTGCCGGCGTCCTGGATTGGCTCATGGCGGATGCCCTCGGTCTCGTCGTTAAAGAGATGGGATCCATCGCTATGTGCTGCGCCCGGCCGGCTGCTTCAAGGTCTTCGTCCGGGCGGCCGTCTTGACGGCGCCCGAGCGGCGGCGGCATGCTTGCGGAAACCCGCAGGAATATTCCGGAATAAACCGGGCGGCCGGGTGTTGATGGGATAGGCGAAGGGGCGTCAGGTCCTTTCTGGGATGCGGGGGGAACGGTCGGGCGTGGACAGGCGGCAGGCCATTGTCGAGCAGATTCCGCATTTGCGGCGCTACGCCCGCGCGCTTGGGCGCGACGCGGGTACGGCCGACGACTTGGTGCAGGATTGCCTGGAGCGCGCGCTTTCGCGCTTCCACCTGTTTCGCGCCGGCACCAACCTGCGCGGCTGGCTGTTCACCATCCTGCACAACCTGCACGTCAACCAGACGCGCCGGGCCGGCCGCCGGCCGGACGACGCGGCGCTGCCTGACGGCGGCACCGGCATGGCGGGGCCAGCCAGCGAGGGTCCCGACCGCGGCCTGCCGGTGCGCGACCTTGGCCGCGCGCTTGCGAAACTGCCCGACGACCAAAGGGAAGTGGTGCTGCTGATCGGACTGGAGGAGATGAGCTACAAGGAAGCGGCCGATACTCTAGGGGTGCCGATCGGCACCGTCATGTCGCGCCTGGCGCGGGGCCGCGAACGGTTGCGCCAACTGATGGACAGCGGCGACGCACCCGTCCTGAGGAGGGTGAAATGACGGCGCCCCGCCCCATCGACGACAACACGCTCCACGCCTACGTCGACGGGCAGATCGACGAGGACGGCCGCCGCGAGGTCGAGAGCTGGCTGGCCGACCATCCCGAGGAGGAGGCGCGCGTTCGCGCCTACCTGGCCCAGAACGCCGGCCTGCACGCCCTTTACGACGGCGTTCTTGACGAGCCGCTGTCGCCTGGCCTGACCGCCCTCGCCACCGGCACGCCCAAAACGCGGACGGCCGCCGGAACGTGGCGGCGCCTCGCCGCGGCAGTCCTCCTGTTCGCGCTCGGCGGAGCCGCCGGCTGGAGCCTGCACGGCGTGGGCGAGGGCGGCGGATCGTCGGCCGAGCCGGCCTTCGTGCGCCGCGCCGTGGGCGCCCACATCGTCTACGCCTCCGAAGTCCGCCACCCGGTCGAGGTGGGGGCCGATGAGGAGGATCATCTGGTCGGCTGGCTGTCGAAGCGGCTGGGCAGCCCGCTCAAGGCGCCCAACCTGGCCTCCCTCGGCTTCTCGCTGGTTGGCGGCCGGTTGCTGCCCGACGAGGGAACGGCGGCCGCCCAGTTCATGTACGAGGACGCCTCGGGCCGGCGGCTCACCTGTTACGTGCGCGCCGCCAGCGAGCGCGAGGACACGGCCTTCCGCTTCGTCGCCGAGCGCGGGGTTTCCGCCTTCTACTGGGTGGACGCGCCGCTGGCCTACGCACTGATCGCCGAGATGCCGAAAGACGCACTGCTGCCCATCGCCCACGCCGTCTATGCCGCGTGGGAGCGCTGACGGCCCTTCTGCCCGGTCAGCGCAGGGACCGCCCGAGCGGCGCCATCATGGCCAGCAGCGCCACGCAGACGCCGGTCAGCACCGCCAGCGGCACGGTGAAGCCGCCGGCAATGTCGGCGATCAGGCCGACCGATACCGGCCCCAGCACGCCCCCCACCTCAGCCGCCGAGAAGAACAGGCCCCCGGCCATTCCGGCGCGACGCGGCCCGACCTCGGGAATTTCGATCAGGATCAGCATGGCAACCGCCATCATGGCACCGCGCGCCACCCCTTGCAGGATGAGACCGCCGGCCAGCAACGCGCCCTCGGCGCCGTGCAGCAGCACGGTAGCGCCGGCCGCCGCCAGGTACAGCGCGCCGAGGATGGGCAGGCGGCGGGGTGGAGTCGCCAGCCTGGGCAGGATCAGCGCCGCGCTTACCCCGATGGCGGTGGGAACCGTCGACCAGAAGCCGGCTCGCGCCGCGTCCATGCCGCGGCTGATAAGAATCTCGGGCAGCCAGTTGTCGAGCCCGTGGTTGAAGAAGAAGATGCCGATGCTCATCAGCAGCACCCAGCGCACCGCCGGCACCCGGAGCAGGCGGAGGAACATCTGGATCTGCGATTCGCCGGAGCCGCCTCCCGGCCTCGCCTCGACGGCGCGATAGACCGGATGGGCGGTGATCGCCAGCCAGATCAGACCGGTCGCCAGCACCACGCCGCCATCGGCCCACAGCACGGCCCGCCAATCGTCGCCCAGGGCCGGCATGAAAAGGCTGTTGGTCAGCGAGAAGGCCGCCATGTTGCCGAAAGCCAGGCCGGTGATATAGACGCCCATGGCGAAGCCGCGCTCGCGGCCCTCGAACCACAGGCTGGTCAGCTTGGGGGCGCCGATCGATACCAGGGGGCCGCCGATGCCGAACACCGCCACCGCAAGGAAAAGGCTGAGGTGGCCGGTGGCGGCGCCGCGCAGGAAATTGGAGCCGGCGATCACGACCAGCGCCGCGAACAAGGCCCAGCGCGGCCCGGCGCGATCCAGCAGCATGCCGCACGGCAGCGCCGAGGCGATATAGACGAGCTGCCAGGCGCCCAGCACGGTGCCCATACGGGCGTGGCTGAGCCCAAGGTCGGCGCCGACGACGCCAACCAGCGGCGCCAGGGTGACGGTGGTCAGGCCGAAGCTGAAATAGGCCAGCCACACGCCGGCCAGCACGACCCAGCGGTACGGATGGGAGGCGGCGGAAAAGCCCGCGCCGGAAGCGGCGTCGGGAGCGGGATCGGAAACGGCGCTCATGGATCGTCCGGTGGTTGCGAGGCGGCGAGACTACCTCATCCGCTCGGCGGGACGATATGGAATGTTGGCGATTCCACCAGCCGTTGCCGCGCCCGGGCGCCCGCCCTACAATCGCCCCCATGCGCATCCTGGTGATCGAGGACGACGAGGCGGCGGCGGGATACCTGGCCAAGGGGCTGGGCGAGAGCGGTTATGTGGTGGACCGCGCCGCCACCGGGCCGGACGGCTTGGCCATGGCGGTTACCGAAAGCTACGACCTGATCATCGCCGACCGCATGCTGCCCGGCATCGACGGCCTGCTGGTGGTCGAGGCCCTGCGCAAGAAGGGCGACAATACGCCGGTGCTTTTCCTGAGCGCGCTCGGCCAAGTCGACGAACGGGTGCGCGGGCTCAAGGCCGGCGGCGACGACTATCTGGTCAAGCCTTACGCCTTTGCCGAGCTGCTGGCCCGCGTCGAGGCGCTGATCCGCCGCAAGAGTGGCCGCGCCGAGGAGACCGTGCTCAAGGTGGCCGACCTCGAAATGGACCTGCTGGCCCGCCGCGTGACCCGAGCCGGCACCGAGATCCCACTTCAGCCCCGCGAATTCCGCCTGCTCGAATACCTGATGCGCCATGCCGGACAGGTGGTGACCCGCACCATGCTGCTGGAGCACGTGTGGGATTACCACTTCGACCCGCAGACCAACGTCATCGACGTCCACGTCAGCCGGTTGCGCCAGAAGATCGACAAGACCTTCACCTCCCCGCTGCTGCACACCGTGCGCGGGGCCGGATACTGCCTCCGTGCGCCCGAATAGGCTGCTCGCCAGCTCAACCTTCCGCTACGCGCTGGTCTACGTGGCGATGTTCGGGGTGTCGATGGTCGGCATCCTGGCCTTCGTCTATTGGGAGGCGGTGGCGGTGGTCAGCGGTCAGACCGACGAGACCATCCGCAACGAGATCGCCTCGCTGGCCGAGCACTACCAGGAACGCGGGCTGGGCCAGCTCATCTCGGTGATCGCCGAGCGCAGCGGCAATCGTTTCGGCCAGCGCGGCATCTATCTGCTGGCCGACCCCGAATACCGCCCGCTCGCCGGCAACATCGACGCCTGGCCGACAGTGGCCAGGGGCGAGCCCGGCTGGGTCGACTTCCTGATCGGCATCGAAAGCGCCCCTCGTCCATCCCGCCAGTTGGCCCGCGCCCATACCTTCGTGCTGCCCGGCGGCTTCCGCCTGCTGGTCGGGCGCGACACCACCGAGCGCACGGAACTGCGCAGCCTGATCACCGAGGCGCTGCTGGGCGCGCTGGCGCTCACCACCTTCCTCGCCGTCGCCGGCGGCGTGGTGATGAGCCGGAACCTGTTGCGCCGCATCGACGCCATCAACCGCGGCAGCCAGGCCATCCTTGGCGGCGATTTCCGGCGGCGCATGCCGATCAGGGGCAACGACGACGAGTTCGACCAGCTGGCCGCCAACCTCAATCGCATGCTGGAGCGCATCGAGCAGCTGATGGCCGGCATGCACAACGTCGCCAACGACATCGCCCACGACCTGCGCAGCCCGATCTCGCGGCTGCGCAGCCGCCTCGAGGTGACGCTGCTGTCGCCCCAGGATGCCGATACCTATCGCGCGGCCCTGGAAGAGACCATCCGCGAAACCGAGGAGATCCTGGCCACCTTCAACGCCATCCTCGACATCGCGTTGGCCGAATCGGGGGCGCTGAGAAACGAGTTCGACGACTTCGACCTGGCGGCGCTGATCGCCGACGTCGCCGAGTTCTACGCGCCGGTGGCCGAGGAGAAAGGCTCGACGGTGACAGTGGATGCGCCGACGCCGCTGGCCATCCGCGGCAACCGCCACCTGCTGTCGCAGGCGCTGGCCAACCTCATCGACAATGCCGTCAAGTACGGCGGCGGCCGGGGCCCCATCGAGCTTACCCTGCACCGCGAGGGAACCGCCGCCGTGCTGAGCGTCGGCGACCGCGGCCCGGGCATCCCTGAGAATCTGCGCGACAACGCGTTGAAGCGCTTCGTCCGGCTGGAGGTCAGCCGCCACACTCCGGGCAGCGGCCTCGGCCTAGCCCTGGTGGCGGCGGTGGCCCAGCTGCACGATGCCGAACTGCGGCTGGAGGACAACGAGCCCGGCCTCAGGGTGATGCTGCGCCTGCCGGTGACCTCGGCCGCTCCCGCCCGCAAGGCCAAGACCACCAGCCTTCCAGTCGCCAGGAAGGCCGGCTGACCGGGGCGCCACCTCCCGTCAGGCGGCCCGCACGTTGGCCAGGAACTTGTCGACCTCGATGCGCAGCGTTTCGGACTGGCGCGACAATCCGGCCGCCGCCGACTGGATCTGGGTGGCCGCCGCCCCGGTGTCGTTGGCGGCCTGGCTCACGCCACCGATGTTGGACGATACTTCCTGGGTGCCCGCCGCCGCCTGTTCGACGTTGCGGGCGATCTCCTGGGTGGCCGCGCCTTGCTCCTCGACCGCCGAGGCGACCCCCGAGTTGACCTCGTTGATCTTGGAGATGGTCTTGGTGATCGAGTCGATGGCCGAGACCGCCTCCTGGGTTGCCGCCTGGATACTCGATATCTGCGCCCCGATCTCGTCGGTCGCCTTGGCCGTTTGGTTGGCCAGGTTCTTGACCTCGCTGGCAACGACCGCGAAGCCCTTGCCGGCGTCGCCGGCCCGGGCCGCCTCGATGGTGGCATTGAGCGCCAGCAGGTTGGTCTGTTCGGCGATGTCGGTGATCAGCGCCACCACCTCGCCGATCTTGTTGGCAGCCTGGGCCAGGCCCTGCACCTTGACGTTGGTGCGCTCGGCTTCGGTCACCGCGGCCGAGGCGATCTGGGACGCCTGCGTCACCTGCCGGCTGATCTCGGCGATCGACCCGGAGAGTTCCTCGGCCGCCGAGGCGACGGTTTGGACATTGGCCGAGGCCTGTTCGGAGGCCGCCGCCACGGCGGAAGCCTGACGGGTCGTTTCCTCGGCCGTGGCGCTCATCGCCTCGGAGGAGGATTGCATCTGGGTCGCCGCCGCCGACACCTGATTGACCACCTGTCCGACCGAGGCCTCGAAATCGGAGGCCATTTTCAGCATGACCTGGTGCTTCTCCTCCTCGGCCCGGCGCTCGGCCTCCTTCTGCTCATCGCGCATGCGGTCCATCTCGAGTGTTTTGGCCAGGAACACGTCCATGGTCCGCGACAGATCGCCGATCTCGTTCTTCTGATCGGTGAACTGGACCTTGATCGACTTGTCGCCCTCGGCCAGGCGCTGCATGTTGGTGGCGATGTAGGAAAGCGGCCGGGTGATGCCGCGGCTGATGATGATCGAAGCACCGGTCACGAGAATGAGGATGACCAGGGCGACGCCACCGACAACCCAAAGCAGGTCCATGAAGATGGCTTCGACATCGTCGACATAGATGCCCGACGCCACGAACCAGTTCCAGTCGGCAAAGGGCTTGACGTAGGTGATCTTGGGCGACGCCTTCTGTTCGCCGGGCTTCGGATAGTAATATTCGACGAAACCGCCGCCCCTCCTGGCGACGGAGATCATCTCCACATTGTACGCCTTGCCGTCGGCGTCGACATCGCCTCTCCCATCGTGGCCTACCAGTTTCGCATTGATCGGGTGCATGGCGATGATGCCGTCGAAGGCGGCGATCCAGAAATACTCGTTGTCGCCATAGCGCATGGCGGCAATCACCTTCTTCGCCATCTCCTGGGCGTCGGCTCGGCTCATCCGGCCGGCCTTTTCTTCCCCAGCATAGTATTCAAGGGCGCCGAAGGCGGTTTCCACCACATGCGCGGTCTTGATCTGGCGATCCTCGAACAGGTTTGCGTGGATGGCGGAAAGGGAATAACCGCCGACGCCGACGATGCCGGCAACCGCCCCAGCGACAATTAGCATCAATCTGGAATTGATTTTTAAGCGATCAAGAAGCATCCACGTTTTCCTTTGAGATTTTAACCGATTAACGTCCCTATAGACCGATCGAATTTCGTCCGTCAATTTGCGGTGGTGACAATGCTTAAGTAAAATGGGAAATAGTTATTGGGGTTATTCCTAAACGGAATTGGCACTGGGGGGTGCGAACACCGCGGTCATGGACGGGAGGGGACTTCGCTATTTTGTCGAGGTGGTGCGTCAGGGCGGCTTCACGCGAGCCGCCAAGGTGCTGAACGTCACCCAGCCGACCATCAGCAAGATGATCCATCAACTGGAGGAGGACCTTGGCGCGCGCCTGCTGGTCCGCGGCCCCCGGGGCATCCGCCTGACCGACGCCGGGCGCACCGTCTATGAGCGGGCGACCCAGATCCTTCGCGGGATGGAAGACCTGAGACGCGACGTCAACGCCCTTACGGGGTTGGTCAAGGGCTCCCTGCGGCTGGGGCTTCCCCCAATGGTCGGCGCCACACTCTTTCCATCCGTGCTGGCCGAATTCCGTCGGCGATTTCCCAATATCGACCTGACCGTGTTCGAACACGGCGGCAAGCGGATCGAGGAAATGATTCTCGCCGGAGACGTCGACATCGGCGTCACCCTGATGCCCTTCGACAGTTCACGGTTCGATGGCCAGTTCATCGCCGACCACGAGTTGATCTTGGTCACGCCGGCCACCGGGAAATGGATCGGACGGAAGGCGGTGACGCTGGCCGAACTGGCCGACGAGCCGTTCGTCATGCTGACGGATGAGTTCCTGTCGGTAGGGCTAATCCGCGAGGCGTGCCGGACCGCCGGCTTTGTCCCGCGGGAAACCGGTCACAGCGGCCAGTGGGATTTTCTGGTCGCCATGGTAGAATCCGGACTGGGCGTCACCTTTCTGGCAACATCGACGTGCCGGGCGCTTGAATCGTATCGGGTGGCCAAGATCCCGCTCCAACCGCAAATCCGCCGACGGCTCGCCCTGATCTGGCCCCGCGGCGGCTATCCGTCGTTCGCCGCCCGCGCCTGGGTCCAGTTGACGCACGACATCCTGGATCTGCCGAAACCGCCCGTCGTTCCCTAGACGCCCCTCAGCGGCGGGGTCCGGCTTCGCGATAGAAGATATAAAGGCCGGTGGCAATGACGATGGCGCCGCCGATCAGCGTGGCGGCCGACGGCGACACCCCCCACAGGGCAAGGTCGAACAGCACCGCCCAGCCGATCTGGGTATATTCGAAGGGGCTGACCACCGAGGCCGGGGCCAATTTCAACGCGAACGTCATGGCGATCTGGGCCAGCCCGCCGACGATGCCGGCCCCCAGGTAATAGAGCAGCACCTGCGGCGTCGGCGTCACCCACACCCAGGGCATGACGGCTGCCGCGATCGCCGCCCCGGTCAGCATGTAATAGAAGACGATGGTATAGGGCGTCTCGGTGCTACTGAGCTTCTTGACGAATAGGATGGTCAGCGCCCAGGCGAGCGTGCCGGCCAGCGCGAACAGGCTGCCGGTCTGGATGCCGCCGCCGGGCTTGAGCGCGATCAGCACGCCGATAAAGCCGACCAGGATCGCCGCCCACCGCCGCCAGCCCACCTTCTCGCCCAGCAGCGGAATGGCCAGCAGGGTGGCGAAAATGGGCACCGCCATCGACACCACCATGCCGTCGGCCAGCGCGATGCGCTGATAGGCGGCGAAGAAGCAGACGTTGCTGGTGATCCCGGCGAAGGCGCGCAGCAAGTGGCCGAAGGGTCGTTTCGTCTTCAAGGTGCCGAGCCCGCCCGAGGCCAGTACGAAGGGGATCACCAGGAAGACGGCGACGACGTTGCGGAAGAACACCGCCTCGAAGGGATGGTATTCGGGGCCGATCAGCTTGACGAAGGTATTCATCACGGTGAACAGGCCGACCGCCAGGATCATCAGCAGGATGCCGGCGGCGACAGCGCGGCCGCCCGCAGCGGCCGGGGTGGAATTGGCGAAGGGGCGAGAGCTAGGCATGCCCGAAGCCGGGGATGCGCAGGCGATCCTCCAGCTTGCGCAAAAGGAAGGTGGCCACCGTCACGATGAGCAGGTAGTAGGCGCCGACCGCCAGGAAGACCTCGGAGAAGCGGAAGGTCTGGGTGGCGATCATCTTGCCCTGCCCGGTCAGTTCCATGCAGGTGACGATGTAGGCCAGCGAGGAATACTTGATCAGGTAGATGATCTCGTTGCCGCAGCCGGGCAGCGCCCGGCGCACCGCCTGCGGCACGATGATCGAAAGCATCGACTGCCAAGTCGAGAAACCCAGGGCCTGGGACGCCAGAAGCTGGCCGCGCCGGGTCGCCAGCAGGCCGCCCCGGATGTATTCGGAATGGTAGGCGGCGCTGCACAGCGCGAAGCCGATGACCGCCGCGCCATAGGGTTCCAGATAGATGCCGATGTTGGGCAGGCCGTAATAGAGGAACAGCAGCTGGACGACCAGCGGCGTGCCGCGGAAGAGGGCCGCGTAAGCGTTGGCGGCGGTGTCGAGCCCGAAGGTGCCATAGACCCTGAGCGTGCCGATGACGATGCCAAAGAAAACCCCCAGGAGGGCGGACGGCACGATGAGCTGGATGCTCACCACCACGCCCTCGTTGAGCGCCGGCATCACCCGCCCGAACAGGAAATCGAGCGTCTCCACGGGTCAGTCCCCGCCCATTTCGGCCAGCCGCCGGCAGAAGTCGGCGGTCCGGGTGGCGGCACCGGGAGCCAGCAACTCGGCCGGCGAGCCCCGCTCGATGATCTCGCCTCCTTGCATGAACAGGATCTCGTCGGCGAGCGCGCGGGCGAATTCCATCTGATGGGTGGCCATCGCCATGGTCATGCCCGAGCGGGCCAGGGCGCGGATCACCGATACCACCTCGCCGGTCAGTTCGGGGTCGAGCGCCGAGGTCGGCTCATCCAGCAGCATCACCTTGGGGTCCATGGCCAGCGCGCGGGCGATGGAGACCCGCTGCTTCTGGCCGCCCGACAGTTCGGCCGGATAGTGCCGGGCGCGATCGGCTAGGCCGACCCGCTCCAGTTCGGCCATCGCCCTCGTCTCGGCCTCCTTGCGCGACTGGCCCTTCACCTTGCGCAACGCGATGGCGACGTTGTCGAGCGCCGTCAGGTGGTCGAACAGGTTGAACTCCTGGAAGATCATGCCGACCTGCTGGCGGAAGGCATAAAGCTCTTTGCGCGAGTGCGCGTTGACCTCGCGGCCATCCAATTGGATGCGCCCGGAATCGGGGGTCACCAAGTAGTTCATGCAGTGCAGCAGCGTGCTTTTGCCGCCGCCCGACGGGCCGATCAGCACCTTGTGCTGGCCGGCATTAAGCTCAAGCGATACCGATTTCAGCACCGCCTTGCCGTTATAGGATTTCGAGACGTTCTCGACGCGAAGGATCGGGGTGTTTTCCATGATCTTCCCTAGGTCCTTCCGTAGCCGCGGATGGCCACCTTCCGCTCGAAGGTGCGCAGGCTACGCACCCCCGCCCAGGTGAGCAGGAAATAAAGCAGCGCGGCGGTGATGTAGAGGGGCATGTGCTGGTATTCGCGCGAGGCCACGAAATGGGTGCGGGCCATGATCTCGGTGGCGCCCAGCACGAAGACCAGCGCCGAGTCCTTGAGCATGATCGAGTATTCATTCGACCAGCCGGGCAGCGACAACCGCAGCGCCTGAGGCAGGATGATGGTGGCGATGGCCTGGGCGTTCGACATGCCAAGCGCGCTGGCGGCGCGGAACTGGCCTTGCGAAAGCGACAGGATGGAACCCCTGAAGATCTGCGACTGATAGGCCGCGCTGGTCATGCCCAACACCAGGATGGCGGCCGCCACGGCACCCAGGTTGAGCCCGATCAGGTGAAAAAGGCCGTAATAGAACAGGAACAGCAGCACCAGGATGGGGATGCCGCGGAAGAACCACACGTAGAGGCCGGCCGCGCGGCGCGTGACGGCGTTGCCATAGACCTGGCCGACCGCCAGCGGCACGCCGAGCACGAGCCCCAGCAGCATGCCGCCGATGACGATGAGAAGCGTCGTGCCCACCCCGCCGACCAGGAAGGGCACCGCCTCGATCAGAACATCCAGGGTGTGCTGCATAGCGGCTTCTTAACCCAGCGGCCGGCCAAAAGAAAGGCGCGGGAGTCGACCCCGCGCCTTTTCCGACAATTCAGATCGAGCCCAAGCTTACGGCTTGTGCGTTTCGATCAGGTCCTTCCACTGCTGGTCGGCCATCAGCGCCTTGTAGCCGTCGTTCAGCTTCTTGAGCAGCGCGGTATCTTCCTTGCGCACGGCGCAGCCGAAGGTGTCGACCTTGCCGAAGATGCCGGCGATCTTGACGGGCTTCTTGGAGGCGGCGTCCTTGGCCGGGGCGTCGTTCATGCCGGCGGCGTCGATGCGGCCGTTCAGCACGTCCTCGACTGCCATCGGCGAGGAATCGTAATAGCGCAGCGTGAAGTTCCAGCCGTTCTTTTCCTTGTTGTCCTTCAGCCAGTCGCCCTCGGGCGTGCCCTGCTGGACCCCGATCTTCTTATCGCCCTTCAAAAGCTGGTCGGCAGTGACGGTGGAATCCTTCTTGGTGACGAAGACGTTCTTCACTTCCCAATAGGCGTCGGTGAAGCTGACCTGCTTGGCCCGCTCCTCGGTGATCGACATGCCCGAGCAGATGAGGTCGATCTTCTTGGCCAGCAGGCTGGGGATGATGCCGTCCCAGTCGACCGGCTGGTGGCTCACCTCGAAGCCCATCTTCTTGGCGATCCAGTCGACCGAGTCGACGTCGAAGCCACCCGGCTTGCCCGACTTGTCGACGTAGGCGAAAGGCGGGAAGTTGGCGTCGATGCCGTTGACCACTTTCTGGGCCGCCGCGGGGCCGGCCATCAGGCCGCACGCCGCAACGACGGCCGCCACGACAGAGATTTTTTTGAACACGGTGCCGTTCTCCTCTCGAATGGATGTTCTTGATTCACGCGGACAAGCGTTTTTGATTACCCTGGATGCCGACCTTATGTCCGACGGGGCGCGAAATCAAACGTTCCCGACGCTGCCAGGAGCTCTTCGCATGCCCCTTTCCATCTATCGCCGTCCGTTCCGCCTGCTGCCCAACCGGGTGTGGCGCACCTACCAGGGTGGCGCCTTCCTCGATCGTATCGAGGGGAGGCCCGATCCCCGGGACGGCAACCAGCCGGAAGACTGGATCGGCTCGGCGGTGACGGCCTTGAACCCGGCCCGCCCTGGCCCGGCGATCCCGGACGAGGGCCTGTCGATCGCCGAAGCCTGTGACGGGCGCCGCCTGCCGATGACGGCGGTGCTGGCCGACGATCCCGAGGCGGCGCTGGGCGCGGCCCACGTGGCGGCCTTCGGCATCAAGCCGCAACTGCTGGTCAAGTTCATCGATTCGGCGGTGCGTCTTTCCATCCAGGCCCATCCCAGCGTGACGTGGGCCAAGGCCAACCTAGGCGCCGCCAGTGGCAAGACGGAAGCCTGGTGGATCCTCGAAACCCGCCGACCCGACGCCTGGGTGCTGGCCGGTTTCCAGCGGCCGCCGGCGCCGGAGGCCTGGAGGCGCATGGTCGCCGAGCAGGATTCGGATGCCATGATGGCCTGCTTCGATCCCATCCGGGTGGCGCCCGGCGATATCCTGTTGATTGAGGGCGGACTGCCGCACGCCATCGGCCCCGGCCTGACCCTGGTCGAGATCCAGGAGCCGACCGACTTCGTGGTGCAGTGCGAATACGCCGACAAGACTCTCAAGGTCTCGGAATCCGCCCGGACAATGGGCCTGGGCGCCGAGCAGGTAGTCGACATGTTCGACTTCACCGCCTACTCGCCCGACGAGGTCAAAGCCCGCTTCGGTGCCCACCCGACGGTGATCGCCGAAACCGAGGGTGGCCGAGAGGAGGCGTTGCTGGCGGCGCCGCGTACCCGCCTGCTGGAAGT
The DNA here is from genome assembly GCA_014859895.1 of Rhodospirillales bacterium. GTDB lineage: Bacteria > Pseudomonadota > Alphaproteobacteria > Rhodospirillales > Shumkoniaceae > Shumkonia. Next base: position 1,346 of record JACZKS010000062.1, on the reverse strand, counting down.
GCGCCGGATTTCGGTCTCCGGCACCTTCGCGCCGACCTTCGACGGCCGCTATTCCATCCTCGTCGTGCTCGACGGCGAAGGGACGCTGACGGTCGGTGGCGAGACCATGCCGCTCAAGCCGTGGACCCGCCTGTTCCTGCCCGCCGCCATCGAGAAAGCGCATCTCACCGGCCGCATGACCCTGGCCCGCTGCCTGCCGCCCAAGCCGCCCGGCACGTGACATGCCGACCATTGCCCAAAACTCCGGGGAACGGTATATGCGGGCGTCTTCCGACCGATGAGAGGGGTTTCCCCGGTCATGTCGCGCCTGTTCGCCCTTCCCGCTCTGGGCCTTGCCCTTGGCGTCAGCTTCGCGTTGTGGGGGTGGCTCGGCCGCCCCATAGAGGTGCCCGACGTGCCGGGTGGGCGCCTGCAGTGCGTGTCCTACACGCCCTGGGAGGGAAGCGAAAACCCGCTCAAGCACGAATACACGGTGGACGAACAAATTCTCCGCGACTCGTTGGCCGCGCTGAAACCCTTCACCAACTGCATCCGCCTCTATTCGGCCCTCGGCCCCTACCCGCACGTCGTGAGGATCGCCGACGAGCTCGGCATCGACGTCATGCTCGGCATGTGGATCGGCAACAAGGAAGCGCTGAATCAGCGCGAGATCGCCGCCGCCCTCCAGTTGGCGGAAGCCCATCCCAAGGCGGTGCGCCTGCTGATCGTTGGCAACGAGGTACTGCTGCGCCGCGAGATGTCGGGCAACCGCCTGGCCGGCATCATCCGCTCGGTCAAGGAACGCACCTCCATTCCGGTCGCCTACGCCGACATCCCGCATTTCTGGGTGCGCAACAAGGTGGTGGCCGAGGCGGTCGACGTGGTCGGCATCCACCTGCTGCCCTATTGGGACGATCCGACCCCAACCACCATCGACAAGGTGCAGGAGCACTTGCGCAACCTCACCGCCAAAATGCAGGCCGAGTTTCCCGGCAAGCCCCTGCTGATGGCCGAGGTCGGCTGGCCGAGCGCCGGGCGCACCCGCGGCGGCGCCGTGCCGTCGCTGGTCAACGAGGCCCGCTTCATGCGCGAATTCAGCGTGTGGGCGGCGGAACAGAAGCTCGACTACAACCTGATCGAGGGCTGGGACCAGCCGTGGAAGAAGGGCCCCGAGGGCACGGTCGGCGGCTTCTGGGGCATTCTCGATCGCGACCTTGACGCCAAGTTCCCACTGGCCGGCCCGGTATCCGAATGGCCGGCCTGGCGGGGCGCCGCGCTGTTCGCCGCCGCCCTGTCCGGCCTTCTGCTGCTGGCGCCGCTGGCCGGCAGGCGCCGGCCGACGGCGGTGGGCTGGCTCGGCCTCGGCC
>JACZKS010000001.1 GCA_014859895.1 Rhodospirillales bacterium | reverse complement strand
GGGGAAGGGCTGGGGGGCGGTCGCCGGCGGCCTCATCCTCGGCGTCGCCGAGGCGATGGGCGCTGGCTATGTGTCATCTGACTACAAGGACGCCATCGCTTTCGTCATCATCCTGCTGGTCCTTTTCTTCATGCCGAGTGGCCTGTTCGGCCGCCGCGAAACGGAGCGCGTATGACGTCCCGCCTGATGACGCCCCGTGGCGGCGGACTGCTGGCGCTCGCCATCCTCATCGCGGCGACCCCGCTTATCCTGCCCAACGCGTTCTATTTCGACGTGGCGGTGAGGGCCGGCATCAATGCCATCGTCTGTGTCGGCCTCAACCTTCTGATCGGCTACGCCGGCCAGATCAGCCTCGGCCATGCCGGCTTCCTCGGCCTCGGGGCTTACGGCTCGGCTGTGCTGACCGCCACCTACGGCTGGCCGCCGTTGTTGGCTATGACCCTGGCCGCCGCCGTGGTGGGAGTTTTGGCTTTCGCCGTGGCCCGGCCGGTACTGCGCCTCAAGGGCCACTACCTGGCGATGGCCACCCTCGGCCTCGGCGTCATCATCTCGATCGTCGTCAACAACGAGGCCGCCATCACCGGCGGTCCCGACGGCATGACGGTGCCGCCGCTCGACCTCGCCGGCTGGACCATCGACAGCGAGGCGGTGTGGTACTGGCTGGTCGGCCTCGCCCTGTGGGTCGCCGTCTGGCTGGCGCTCAACATCATCCATTCGCCGGTCGGCCGGGCGCTGCGGTCGGTCCACGGATCGGAAGTGGCGGCCGAGGTTTCCGGCGTCGATACCGCCCGTTACAAAACCCTGGTCTTCGTCATCTCGGCCGTCCTCGCCTCGCTGGCCGGCAGCCTGAGCGCCCATTACGGCGGCTTCATCACGCCGTCCGACGTCAGCTTCTTCAGGTCGATCGAGTTGGTCACCATGGTGGTGCTGGGCGGCATGGCCTCCACTTTCGGGGCGGTAGTCGGCGCCGTCATCTTGACCATCCTGCCGCAGGTGCTGACCTGGTTTGCCGACTACGAGCACATGATCTTCGGCCTGATTCTGATGCTGACCATGATCTTTATGCCAAAGGGCCTGGTGCCCAGCCTGACCGTGCTCTTCCGCATCCGGCTGGGCGCGCGCGGCGGGAGCGCGCCGACATGAGCCTGCTCAGGGTCGAGAACCTCAGCAAGGAATTTGGCGGCGTCCACGCGGTCGAGGACCTGAGCTTCGGCATCAAGGCCAGCACCATCCATTCGATCATCGGGCCGAACGGTGCGGGCAAGACGACGCTGTTCAATCTGATCAGCGGCCTCTATACGCCAACTTCCGGGCGCATCCTGCTGGCCGAGGAGGACGTCGTCGGCCTCGCCCCTTACGCGCTGGCGGCGCGCGGCCTGTCGCGCACCTTCCAGAATTTGCAGATCTTCTTCAACATGACGGCGCTGGAAAACGTCATGGTCGGCCTGCACCTGCACGTCGACCGCCGGTTCTGGCCGACCCTGCTGCGCCTGGGCGGCATCGCCCGCAAGGAGGAGTTGGCCCGTCAGCGGGCAGCCGAATTAATGCGTTTCGTCGGCTTGGCCTCCTATCTCGACGCCGATGCCTCCTCCATGCCCTACGGCGCCCTGAAGCGCCTGGAAATCGCCCGCGCCTTGGCGTCCAAGCCCAAAATCCTGCTGCTCGACGAACCGGCCGCCGGGCTCAACGCCGCCGAGACCGAGGCCATCGACGGGCTCATCCGCAAGACCGCCGAGACCGGCGTCACCGTGGTTCTGGTCGAGCACGACATGCGCCTGGTGATGGGGGTCTCGGACCAGATTCTGGTGCTGGACAACGGCCGCAAGCTGGGCGAGGGGGCGGCGGCCGAGGTGCGCTCCAACCCCGCTGTCATCCAGGCCTATCTGGGCGCCGCATCGCTGGGAGGCACCGATGTCGCCCGCTAACCGCACTGAGGAAGCCCGCGTCACGCCGCTGCTCGATGTCCGCGAGGTCGATTCCCACTACGGACGCATCCAGGCCCTGCGCAAGGTCAGTCTCCATATCAACGAGGGCGAGCTGGTCGCCCTGGTCGGCAACAATGGCGCCGGCAAGTCGACCCTGTTGCACACCATCTGCGGCGTCCAGCCCGCTTCTTCCGGAGATATCCTTTTCGAAGGCGAAAGCCTCGCCGGAATGGCGGCGGACGGCCGGGTGCGCCTCGGCATCTCGCAGGTGCCGGAGGCGCGCCAGGTATTCGGCCCGATGTCGGTCGAGGACAACCTGCTGATGGGCGCCTTCACGCGACCTCGCCGTGACGCGCTTGCCGACCTGGAGCGCATGTACGAGATGTTCCCGGCGCTCGCCGCCAAGCGGCGCCAGTCGGCCGGCACACTGTCGGGCGGCCAGCAGCAGATGCTGGCGATCGGCCGAGGGCTGATGGCCAAGCCGCGCCTGCTGCTGCTCGACGAACCGAGCATGGGCTTGGCTCCCAAGGTGACGGACGAGACGTTCGCCACCATCCGGGCGCTCAAGGCGGCCGGCACCACCATCTTCCTGGTCGAACAGAATGCTTCCTCGGCGCTGGCCGTGGCCGACCGCGGCTATGTGCTGGAAACCGGAGAAGTGGTACTCACAGACCGGGGACCCGCGCTGCTCGCCAACGAGAACATCAAGCGCGCCTATTTGGGAATGTAGGCCGAAAGGCCGCCAAGGAGACTGTATATGGCCACCAAGCGCCTATCCCATTCGGAGCTTTGCCGCTGCCTCGGCGGCGTGCGCCTGCTGTCGCTTGACGTCGACGGCATCCTGACCGACGGTGGTCTCTATTTCGCCGACAACGGCCTGACGCTGCGCAAGTTCAACGTCAAGGACGGCCAAGGAATCAAGCACGTGCTGGAAGCCGGCATCGAAATCGCCGTCATCTCGGCGGGCACCCAGGACGCCATCCGGCGGCGCATGGAATCGCTGGGCATTCCCCACATCTTCACCGGCGTGCCCGATAAGCTCGAGGCGCTGACGGGGCTATGTCGCCGGCTCGGCATCGATCTCGCCGACGTCATCCACATGGGCGACGATGTCAATGACCTGCCCGTCATGGAAGCGGTGGGTTATCCGATCACCGTGCCCGACGCGGTACCCGAGGCGCTGGATAGTGCCGTCTACGTCACCACCCGGACGGGCGGCGCCGGCGCGGTCCGCGAAATCTGCGATCTGCTGGTCGCTGCCCGCCGAAACGGCTGAAGCGGGGCAGGGGTTCTGCTATCAGGCCGCCATTTCCCGCCGGCCGTTCTTGCGCCAGGCATGAATGTCGCCCGACACCCCTTCCAGCGCCCCCGCCGTCAACGCCTTGGCCATCAGTCGGTCAGGTTGCCCCGGCATGGCGATGCCAAACCCTTCCGCCGACTTGAACTGGAAGCGCGTGTAATAGTCGGCATCGCCGACGAGAACGGCGATCCGGTGGCCTTCCCGGCGAGCCTTGGCCAAGGTGCGGCGGATCAGCGTCACCCCGATGCCGAGCCCCCGAAGTGCCGGCTCGACCGCCACCGGGCCCAACAGGAGAGCCGGAACCGCGGCCTCGCCGATGGCCACGGGCCAGTAGGCGATGGTACCGACCAGCCGGCCATCCTGGCGGGCGACGAGGTTGAGCGAAGGCAGGGGGTCAACGCCTTCGCGGAAGCGATAGGAGGTCTTTTTGTGCCGGTCATGGCCGAAAGCCAGATCGAGAAGGGCCTCGATGGCCGCATGGTCACCAGGATTGGGATGCGCGTATTGGTACATGGTGCGGTTCGCTCGGATCAGGTTTGACAAACGAATTCAGGAGGCAAGTGCGCCCACCTGTCGATCCGAACCGATTGGCCGAGGAGACGGAGAGGGATCCCGGTTGCGGACGGACTCAGACGGCGGCGCGCTTGGGAAGCGCGGCCCCGCGTCGTCGTCGCAGTATCCGAACGAGGATCATACGGAAACCTCCGATTGAGTATCCGTCGATTTACCGCATTTCGGCAAATTGTCAATGGGCAATTCGACGGCCCCCGGGAAATCGCCGGCGGCACGGGCGTAGGGGTCGCGCCGCGATTGTCGGGTCCGGCGAAAACCGCTATAGAGGGAGCCATGCGATTGCGAGGGCTCCTTTTTCTGGCGGCGGCGCTTGCCTTGACGGCGGAGGGATGCGCGTGGCCGGAACCCTATGTCTATCGGTACCAGGAATTCGATCGTGCCCAGCCAACCTTCAACAAGGAACCGACAGACCTGAAATCGGTCGGCATCTGCTACAACAAGAAGAACGCCACCCCCGAACGGATCGCCGAAATGGCCAAGGCCGAGTGCGCCAAGTACGGCAGGGTCGCCCGCTACAGTCACCAAAGACGCCTCGAGTGCCCGCTCACCACACCGATGGAGGCTGTCTACCTCTGCGACGCGCAGCAGGGTCTCTCTCAATGGCCGTTGTCGGGGTCGCCGCTTCCACGGTGATATCGTCTGTTGGCGTCGTCGCGAACCGGGCGAGCCGGGCTCGCATGCGCCGCGCATGCCCTCCTTCCCAGTAGATCCTGTCGCATCGTGGGCAACGGTGGAGTGGCTCCGGCAGATGGGCCACCGTAGACGGCAAGGCAGCGCGATCGAAAACGCTGGCAGGCACCAGCGGCGTGTTGCAGACCAGGCAGCGGCTGAACGGCCGGTAAGACCAGTCGATGGCCAAGCGCGCCGACAGTTCGTGGGCGCAGCCGTCCGTGCCTTCCGCGGTCAACAGCACGACCCGGCCGGCTGCCGCACGGTGTTCCAGCAAATGGCGGTCGCGACTGATGACGATGCGCTCCTCGGCCGCCGCTTGGCGCAACAGGCCGCGGTCGGGTGCGCCGTCACCGGCAATGGCGGTGTCGTAGCCGGCGGCGCGCAGCCAGCGGCCCAATCCCCGCAGCATTTCGTCGCACAGGAATTTCATCGTTCCACCCCGGACACCTCCTTCCGATATATGATGGCTGTCCTTCGTCCAGCCAATGATCGTGAAAGCGCGTGAACAAGGTGTTGGCATCGTTGAGCAGTGTCGCCGCCGTCGTGGTCGTCGTCTATCTGGCGCTGATTGCCCTGTTGTTCGTTTTCCAGAGAAGCCTGCTCTACCACCCCGCCGCCTTGGTGCCGACGCCGGCCGACAGCGGAATCGACATGCGGGTGGTCGACCTGCACACCGAAGACGGCCTGACGCTTCAAGCCTGGTATGCGCCGTCCGAAACCGCCGACGGGCCGGTCGTGGTCTATTTCTGCGGCAATGCCGGGCATATCGGCTATCGGGCCTTCAAGGTCCGCCGCCTGCTCGATGCCGGCTTCGGCACCCTGCTGGTCGGCTACCGAGGGTACGGCGGCAATCCTGGACGCCCGACCGAGGCGGGCCTCTATGCCGATGGCCGGGCCGCCCTGCGGTTCCTGGCCGGCGAGGGAGTGGTCCCGCGCCGTACTGTGCTCTATGGCGAATCGCTGGGCTCCGGCATCGCCGTCCGCATCGCCCAGGAACAGTCCGGGATTGCCGCCGTCGCCGCCGTGGTGCTCGAAACGCCCTACACCTCGATCGCCGACGTTGCCGCCTGGCACTATCCCCTGATGCCGGCCCGTTGGCTGGTCCGCGACCGTTTCGACGCCCTTGCGGCGATCGGCGCCATTTCGGCACCTCTACTGGTCTTCCACGCCGAGGACGATGGAATCATTCCCATCCGGCTCGCCCGCCGCCTGTTCGACGCCGCCGCCCAACCCAAGGAAGCACGATGGTTCAGTGCCGGCGGCCATGGCGGTCTGTTCGAGACCGGTGCCGGCGACGTCGTCATCGACTTCATCCGGCGCGCCACCGCCGCCCGCAAAACCGGCGGAATCCCGCCATTGCCTCGCTGACGCCGTCCTGCTCTGCCGGGATTGGTTGAAAACCCGCCGGGGAAGGCATATGCTCAGTAGTGCGGAAAGCCCCATGTTGGGGCAAATGGCATCGTCCTTCGGTGCCCTGGGTTTGGGACATATATGGCGCAGATCGGCAAAACCGTGCCGACTTCGTCCACGACTACGGTTGTCGGTGGCCGCGTGGCAGCGGGTGCCCGCAACGTGGCGACGGTGGACCGCGCTCCCATCGAGGCGCTCAATCCCAAGATGGGGACGCTCCTCGACGATGGAGCGTCCCTTTTCCATGCCTATCAACGCGACGAGCCGCCGCCTGAGCGCGATGAGCGGAGCGACGCGCACGGTCCGGGCCTTGTGCGCTCGACCAGTCAGGCGTTTGCCGCCTTCTTCGAATTCGAGAACAGCAGCGAAGCCAGCGGTGAGGGCATACGCAAGGGGACCGTCCCCGTATTCACCGGCGTGCTGTCCCGGGCGATCACGACGTATGAGACCAATGCCCGGGTCATCAGCGGAACAATGGTGCCGCGCGGCGCCACCCTCAGCCTCAACCTGTAGTTCCCAACCTCCCCGGCGGCATGTAGGCGCGGGCCGCTTTTTTGCGCTCCTTCCGCAGCGGAGGGGTGCATTTTTGCGGCCGCGCCCCTAATATCGCGGCAGGGAAGGGATAGATGTCGACGGAAAAAGCGTCCCCAGCCGAGCGCCGTCTTCGTACGGAGCGGGAGATTGCTAAGCCCGCGGCCGTCGAATCAGCGTTCGACGTGGCATTCTGGTTCAACGACACGGCGCTTAACAACAACGAATACCTGCAGCCGCAGAAGCTGCACCGCCTGATGTTCCTGGCCCAAGCCTATTACGCCGCGATGAACAAAGGCCGCCGCCTGATGCCGGCAGTGTTCGTCGCCTCCGAGATGGGGCCGATCGAGCCCAACCTCTACACCGCCTTCTCGAAGGGCCGGCCGGACATGGAGGTCAACCTGTTCATGGCCGACGGGGTGGAGGAATTCCTCGACACCATATGGCGCCGCTTCGGCCACCATTCGGCGGACCGCCTGACCCAGATGACCAAAGCGACCCTTGCCTACAAGGCGGCCCGCAAGCTGGGCGTGCGTGCCGAAATCACGCTGCTGTCCATGTTCGTCGCCTTCAGCAGGGGCGAGGACATGCCGGCCATCGACCAGGTGTTCCGGCCGAAGGTGATGCGCTCGCAGACCGGCAGGCCGGTCGCCGTCAAGGCCTGGGTGCCGGGCAAGCCGGCAAAGCCCGGCAGCTGATCAAGGTCGGCGCCCGGCGGACGCCCTCGCCTCAGGAAACGAAGTAAAGCACCAGGAACACCGCCAGCACCGAGACCACGCCCAGCACCATGGCACCGGAGGGCATGGTTGCGGCCAGCACACCTTCGGGCCCGTGATGCCGGAAGATCCAGACGATCACCCGTTGCGTCCCGCGCATGGCAAGATGACGGACCGCGTGATCGATGGGGCCAAACGTGGCGATGAACGCGCGGACCGCGCTGGGCAGCAATCGGCGATACGACCACTCGGCATCGACATTGATCCCTACCATCTCGGGCGGATAGAGGCCCGAAAGCTTGAGGTACGTAAAGGCCAGCGCCGAGAAGAACAAAAGCTGCGCCTGGGCCAAGACGTGGCCCGCCGTATAGGGATCGAAGTTCACCGCTGCAGGCAACAGGGCATACAACGGCGCCGGATAGATGCCGATGGCGATGCACAGGAAGGCCGCCACGAACATCGCAGCCAACATGTTGAACGGTGCCTCCTTGCAACGGATGCCCGAATCATGGGCGAAGAAGGCGAAGAACGGGATCTTGATACCCGAGTGGTGGAACACGCCCGCCGAAGCGAACAGCAGCACCATCCAAACGATGGGATGGCCTTCCTCGACGGCGGCGGCCAGCACCATGGACTTGGCGACGAATCCGGAGAACAGCGGGAAGGCCGAAATCGAGGCGGCGCCGATGATGCAGAAGATCGAGGTCAGCGGCATGGATTTGTAGAGGCCGCCGAGGTCGGTGCCGTTGATCTTGCCGGTGCGGAACATCACCGCGCCCATCGACATGAAAAGGAGGGCCTTGTAGATGATGTGCGCGAAGGCGTGGGAAACCGCGCCGTTCAGCGCCAGCGTCGTGCCGATGCCGATGCCGGTGACCATGAACCCGACTTGGTTGATCAGGCTGTAGGACAGCACCTTGCGCAGATCGTTCTCGATGACCGCGTAGAAGATGGGAAACGCGGTCATCGTGGCGCCGATGTAAATCAGGATCTCGGTACCCGGGAAACCGCGGGCCAGCGCGTAGACGGCTAGCTTGGTGGTAAATGCGCTGAGGAAGATGGTTCCCGTCGGGGTCGCCTCGGGATAGGCGTCGACCAGCCAGCTGTGCAACAGCGGGAAGGCGGCCTTGATGCCGAAGGCCAGCAGGATCAAGGCACCGCCGGGGCCGTCGAGGCCGATGAAGGTGAATTCGACCGACCCCGTCTGCTGATAGCGCACGAGCACGCCGGCCAGCAGGATGACGCCGGACATCACCTGGATGATCAGGTAGCGCATGCCGGTGGCCTGCGACGTCGCGCTCTTGCGGGCGAGGATGAGGAACACCGAGGTGATGGCCGTCATCTCCCAAAAGATGAAGAGGGTGATGAGGTCGCCCGCGAAAAGCGCGCCGATGGAGCTTCCCGCGTAGAGAATGCCGCTGACGTGCTGCGTCGTGTCCTTGACGTGCAGGGCGAACAGGATCCCGAGAAAGGCCGCGATGTGGAAGACGATCGAGAACAGGAAGCTCAGCTTGTCAACCCGGAGCAGGATGAGGTCGTAGTCAAACAGCCCGAAGGTGACGAGGTCGCCGCGCCCCAGATAGAAGAGGTTGAGGCCGCCGACAAGCGGAACGGCCAGCAACAGGACCTGGCGCAGCCGGCCCCGTGTGATCGCCGCCAGCCCGGCGCCGACGTAGAAGATCAGGAAGGGGGCGAGGCTACTTGTCATCGTAGTAGGTCTCCTCGCGCTTTACGATCTTGCGCATTTCCTTGGCGGCCAGCACCAGGAACACGCACGCCACGAACCCGTAGACGCCGTAGAATCCGTACCAGGCTTCCACCGCATACTCGGAGTGGCGATGGATGACAAAGTCGAGCCCGACCAGAACCGCGCAGACCACGTAAAGGCTGTAGATCAGAACCTTCACGTTCCGCGGGTTGTCGAAGAGGTAGCGCTTTTCCTTCGAGTTCATGACGCGATCCCTAGCGAGCGAACATGCCGGCGAGCAGGTTGTAAACGGGCTCCGGGAAGAAGAACAACACGATACAGCCGACGGCCGAGACGGATAGGGCCAGGACGCAGGGCCACGGCGCCTCTTGCACGCCCGCCCCGTGTCCCGGGTTGTCGTCCGGTTCGCAGAAGAACCCCCGGATGGGGATGGGCAGCAGATAGGCGATGTTGAGCAACGAGCTGATCATAAGCACGGCGACCATGGCCTGCTTGCCGGCATCCAAGGCCCCCAAGGCCAAATACCATTTGCTCCACATGCCGCCGAATGGCGGCAGGCCGATAATGCTGAGACTGCCGATCAGGAAGGCGAAGGTGGTGATCGGCATGACCCGGCCGATACCCCGCATCTGGCTGATTTCGGTCTTATGGGCGGCTACCAGGATGGCCCCGGCGCAGAAGAACAGCGTGATCTTGCCGAAGGCGTGCATGGCGATGTGCATGCCGCCACCGACGACGCTGATCTCGGTCGCCAGCATCGCGCCCAGCACGATGTATGAAAGCTGGCTGACCGTCGAATAGGCCAGCCTGGCCTTGAGGTTGTCCTTGGTCATGGCGACCAGGGAGGCGAGGAGGATGGTGGCGGCGGCGGCGTACTGCAGCCACTCGCTGGCCGCCAGGCTGTGCAGGAAGTCGACCCCGAAGACGTAGACCGCCACCTTGACGACCGAAAAGACGCCCGCCTTGACCACGGCCACCGCATGCAGCAGCGCGCTGACCGGCGTCGGCGCCACCATGGCGGCCGGAAGCCAGCGATGGAAGGGCATCACCGCCGCCTTGCCGATGCCGAAGACATAAAGTGCCAGCAACACCCCCGCCACCGTGTCCGATACCTTGCCGGAAAGGATGCCGCCGTCGGTGAAGTCGAGCGTACCGGCAGCCAGCCAGGTCCACACGATGGCGAACAGGAAGAAGCCGATGGACGTGGTGAGCAGGATGCCCAGGTAAACGCGTCCGCCGCGCTTGGCTTCTGGCGTCCGGTGGTGGGTGACCAGCGGATACGTGGAAACGCTGAGGATCTCGTAGGCGAGGAAAAGCGTCAGCAGATTGCCGGAGAAGGCGACGAATACCGCGCTGAACAGGGCGACGGCGAAAAAGGCGTAAAACTGAGTCTGATTCTGCTCGTGATGGCCGCGCATGTAGCCGATGGCGTAGATCGACGTGACAATCCACAGGAAGCTGGCGATCAGGGCGAAAGTCATGCCCAGCGGTTCGAGCTTGAGCGCGATCGGCAGTCCCGGCAGCATGTTCCCGAAGACCACCTCGGGCCGGCCGCCGGCCATGACTTCCGGCACCAGCGAGGCGACCAGAAGGAACATCACCGCCGCCGTCACCAGGGTCACCGTCTCGCGCAGGTTCGGGCGATGGCCGGTCAGGACGATCAGTACCGTGCCGAGGAGGGGCGCCGCCAACGCCAGTTGCATGGTCACCTGCGGGCTCATTTGCCGCCTCCGATCAGCAGGGTGGCGGCGGCATGGGCCACCTCGAACGTTCGGCTGGCGTCAATCCCGAAATAGACGCTGGCCAACACCATGATCCAAGTCGGCACCAGGAGGGAGAGCGGCGCTTCGGTCACTTCGGGCGCCCCTTCCGGGACGGGGCGGAAATAGGCCACCTCGACGACCCGCCAGATATAGATGACGGCCAACAGCGAGCTTGCCACGATCAGCGCAGCAATCGGCCACCAGCCCTTCTCGAGGGCGGCCAGCACCAAGTACCACTTGCTGACGAACCCCACCGTCGCCGGCACGCCGATCAAACTGAGGCCGGCCACCACGAAGGCCGCCATGGTCAGGGGCATGCGCTTGCCGAGGCCGGCCATGTCCGCGATCTTCACCGAACTGATCCGATAGAAGATGCAGCCCATCACCAGGAACAGCGCGCACTTCATCAAGGCATGGTTGAACAGGTGGATCATGCCACCAGCCAGCCCCGTCACGGTGGCGAAGCTGATGCCCAACACCATGTAGCCGACTTGGGCGACGCTCGAATAGGCGAGCATCCGCTTGCAGTTTTCCTGGAAGATGGCGACGAACGAGCCGGCAAACATCCCGGCCAGGGCGAGTACCATCAGCGTCTCGCGCACCGGGAACATCTCGAAGATTTCGGCCCCGCCGAACACCGTGAAGTACATGCGGATCAGGACGTAGACCGCCACTTTGGTCGCCGTCGAAGCGAGAAATGCCGTTACCGCCGAGGGCGCGAACGTGTAGGCATTGGGCAGCCACGTGTGCAGCGGGAACATCGCCAGCTTGAGGCCGACGCCCACCGTCAGGAAGGCCAATGCGGCGTGGATCGTCCTGGTCTGGGCGACGGCGGGAATGCGGGCCGCCAGATCCATCATATTGAGCGTTCCCGTCATCATGTAGAGCATGCCGATGCCGATGACGTAGAAGGTGGCGCCCACCGTGCCCATCAACACATAGCGATAGGTCGCGGTCAGCGCCCGGCGATCGCGCCCCAGGCTGATCAGGGTGTAGCCGGAGAACGCCGAGATCTCGAGAAAGACGAACAGGTTGAAGGCATCGCCAGTCGCCGCAATGCCGAGCAGCCCCGCGAGGTTCAGACAGAACATCGTGTAGAAGAGATAAATGCGTCGCGGCGAGACCTCGCGGGTCACGCTGGCCCGGGCATAGGGCATCACGACGGCGCCGATGGCGGCGATGATGACCAACACGAAGGCGTTCAGCAGGTCGATGCGGTACTCGATCCCCCACGGCGCCGCCCAGTTGCCGAGCAGATAACTGATGGTGCCGCTGTCGAGCACCCTGAACAGCAGGGAAACCGTTACGTAGAGGCAGAACCAGCTGGCTGCCGTGGCAATCGCCCAAGTGGCGCCCGGAAGGGGACGCAAGAGCAAACAGATGGGTGCCGCGATCAGCGGCACGAGGACGAGGAGGACGGGGAAATGGACTGAGATCACGATTCCGACTCCTGCGCGTTGATCTCATCCTCCTCAATGGTGCCATAGGCATCGTGGATGCGCACGATGAGGGCCAACGCCAGGGCCGTGGTGGCGACACCGACGACGATGGCCGTCAGGATCAGAACGGAGGGAAGAGGATTGCTGTAGACCTCGAAGCCGGGCTCGAGAATCGGCGCCGTGCCGCCCTTGATCTTGCTCATCGAGATGTAGAACACGAAGACCGAAACCTGGAAGACATTCAGACCGACGATCTTCTTGATGAGGTTGCCGTGCGCCATGACCATGTAGAAGCCGGCCATCATCAGCACAATGGCGATCCAGTAGTTGAAAAGGCCTGGAAACTGCATGGCGTCAGCGGTCCTGGCCCGCGAAAATGAGGAAAATGGTGATCATGGACCCGGAAACGGTGACACCGACGCCCAACTCCACGAGGAAGATGCCCAGGTGCTGGCCATGCACGGGGTCGTGCAACAGGGCGGAGTAGTCCAGAAAGTTGCCACCCAGCAACAGCGCGGCCACGCCCGTTCCCGCGTAAATCAGGACGCCCGATGCCATCATGGTGCGCCGCACCCAGCCGCGAATAGCGATACGCGTGTTGTCGACGCCGAAGATGAGGGCGTAGAGGATGAACGTGCTGCCGAAAATGACGCCGGCCTGGAAGCCGCCGCCCGGGCCGAAATCACCATGGGCCTGAACGTAGAATGCATAGATCAGGATGGCGGGAATCAGCAGCTTGGCCGTCACCCGCAGAATGGGATGCGGCTTCATCGACGAGTAGCCGTGGCTGGGCGCGCCTTCGGGCACGCCATGCTTGACCTTCCTGCGGCCACGGCCGATCAGGGCCATGACGCTGGCCGCGGCGGTGAAGATCACGGTCGTCTCGCCCAAGGTGTCGTAGCCGCGATAGCTGGCCAGCACCGAGGTGACGACGTTGGGCACACCGGTCGCCACAATCGAATCCCGCAAGTAGAGCGGTGCGACGTGGAGGTGGATGGGCGCCATCGGATCGCCATAGAAAGGCATGTCCAGCGTGCCGTAGATGAGCACCGCGCCGGCGATAAGGACGACGACCAGGGCGCTCATGTTGCGATGATCCTTGATCGCCTCTTCCGTGGTCGTGAGAGCCAGGGTACTCAACATCAGCACGGTGGCGATGCCGGCCCCGACGGACGCTTCGGTGAAGGCGACGTCGACGGCGTCCAACACCACATACAGCGCGGCCGCCGAAAGGCTGAAAATCCCCGACAACATGACGACCGCGAACAGGTTGCGCAGGCGAATCATACCGATCGCCGCGGCCGCCATCAGGGAAAGCAGCACAGTGTTGATTAGGTCTTCGATGGCTCGTCTTCCTTGTCTTTTTGGTTGTTCGCGCCATCCGCCAGGAGCGGCTGGACCCCGGTGCTCACGGCCGACTGGGCCAAGGCGTGCGTGGACATCGGGCTGGTGTAAAGGACGAAAACGAGGATCAGGGCCAGCTTGACCATGACGAGGGTGAAGCCGGCCTGCAGCATGAGACCGATAAGGATGAGGCCGAGACCGGCCGTATCGACGACGCCCGCAGCGTGCATGCGGGTAAACACGTCAGGCATGCGCAGCATGCCGACGGCACCAATGACGCAAAACGCACCACCGCCCAGAATTAGCGCCCAGCTCAGCACATCGACGATCAGTGCCACCATCACAGACCCCCCAGGTCTTCGCCCGAGCGGCGCCCGATGCGGTTGTACTTGAAGAACTTCATGATGGCGATCGTGGTGATGAAGTTGATCAGCGCGTAGACCAGGCTGATATCCAGGAAGGAAGGCCGGTCGCTGAGGAACCCGATCACCGCAATGAGGATGACCGTCAACGTTCCGAACGAATTGACGGCCATGATGCGGTCATAGATGGTCGGGCCCAGGAGAGCGCGCGCCAGGGCCAACGCCATGCTCACGAGGACGGCCAGAGTACCCGCGGCGAACATCATGGGGCGTCTCCCTTGGAGGCGGCTTTTGCGGCAAGCAGGCGGTCCAGGGCACCGACCCCCTCGATGGCGGTGACCCGCCGGTCCATGTCGCCAGTCAGCAAACCCTCGGCAGCCTCGCGGGTCAGGGCATGAATCATCATGTCGCCGTTTTCCAGCGTCACGGTAATGGTCCCCGGCGTCAGGGTGATGGAATTGGCGTAAATGACGTGCCCCATCTCGGTGCGCTGGGTTGCCTTGATGGGAACCATGGCCGGATGGATCGGCATTTTGCGCTTGAGGATGACCTTGGAGACGTCGACCGCGGACTTGAAGATCTCCTTGAGCAGCCACGCCCAATAAAAGCCGATCTTCCAGCTGAGATGGAGGGGTTGCCCCTCGTGGTCGATGACGTCCATGCGCCGCGAGATGAGCACCGTTGCGATGACGGAGGCGACCCCAAGGCTGAGCACGAAGGGAATGAAGTAGCCCGACATCAGCCACCAAAGGAGGGCGAGGACGAGCCCGAGACTGAGCGCGTGTAGCAACGGTTTCCCCTTCCACTCCGGCTTGCTCGCCGCGTTGTTTTCCGCCGATTGCCATTTTCTTCGTTGGCGCCAAACGTCGGCGCCCGCACTTTCTGGCGTCCGGAAACCGTTTCGTCAAGTGAAGCGATCACCACATCTTGAAATTTCTATCAGAGGTTCCCAGACCCTGCCAAAAAAAGCCGCCCCTGCTGTCCGGCAAGGGCGGCGTATTGTGGCCTTTTTCAATGAACTGCGGGCGTTTCTTCGCGAATCAGAGCGGATATTTCCGCGATGATCCCACTGGACCTTTTTTCCGTCAGCGCACCTCTACCGCGTAATCAGCCAGCGCCGGAACCTTCCTGATGACCCCTTCCTTCTTCAAATAGGCGGCAAAGCGTTCATAGCGCACCGAATCAAGGGCGGCCGGGCGCAGCGCGAAACGGGGCAGGGTGTCGCGCCACGCTCGCCGGTTGAGCTCGTCGTCGAGGTCGGGGTGTGCCTTGACGAACAGCTTCCAACTGTCGGCCGGGTGATTGATCAAATACTGGACGCCCCGCTCCAGGCCATCGAGGAAGGCCCGCAGGCGCTTGTCGCCCAGCTTGGCCTTGTTGGCGATGAAGATCAGCTCGTCGTAGGGCGGCACCCCTTCGTCTTCGGGGAAGATGGCGCGGCCGGGCTCGCCAGCCAGCTCCATCTGGTTGATCTCGAAATTGCGGAAGGCGCCGATGGTCGCCGCCACCTGGCCGCTCAACAGGGCCTGCGACAGCGCGAAATTGATGGCTACCGTCTCGACGTCGGCCAGCTTGAGGCCGTGGCGGGCCAACATGGCCGGCAACAGGGTGTCGCGATAAAAGCCGACCGAATAGCCGATCCGCTTGCCCTTGAGGTCGGCCAGCGTCTTCACCGGCCCGCCGGGGCTCACCATCAGGGCGACCAGCGGCGTCGCCACCAGGGTGCCAATACGCACCACCGGCAATCCCTCGTCGACCTGCATGTGCAACTGCGGCTGATATGAAACGCCGATATCAAATTCGCCGGCGGCCACCAGCTTGGGCGGATCGTTGGGGTCGGCCGGCGCCACCAGGTCGACGGCCAGGCCGACCTCGGCAAAGAATCCCTTCTCGCGGGCAACAACCAGCGGCGCATGGTCGGGGTTGACGAACCACTCCAGGATGACCGTAAACTTGTCGGCGGCGGTTGCATGAACTGGCATATAAATCAAAGCGCTGACAACAATTCCTGACAAATAACTTAAAATTTTACGCATGGTATGCCTCTCAGTCGATGGCGGGAGACGTGTCGGGCTGCCAGGGCAGGGCGCGACGCAGCAGCGTGTCGATGGCGAAGTAAAGGCCGACGGCCAATGCCGCGAGGGTAACCAGGGCGGCGAACATGACGTCGACCTGCATGCGGGCGTTGGCGTGCAGCATCATGAAGCCAAGGCCGGCACTGGATCCCACCCACTCGCCGATGACGGCGCCGATCGGCGCCACCGCGGTGGCGACGCGCAGGCCGGAAGCCAGCGCCGGCAGCGCGGCCGGCACCCGGACATGGCGCAACACCGCCCAGCGGCCGGCGTTCATGGTGCGGGCAAGATCGAGCCAGCCGGGCTCGGTGCGTCTGAGCCCGTCGTGGAAGGCCGCCGTCACCGGGAAATAAATGATGAGGGTCGCCATCGCCACCTTGGAAGCCATGCCGTAACCCAGCCACAGAACCAGCAGGGGCGCCAGGGCGAACACCGGGATGGCCTGGCTGACCACCAGCACCGGCATCAGCCAGCGGCGGGCTGGGCGAAAGTAGGCCATGCAAAGGGCGCTGGCCGAGCCCAACACGGTGCCGGCCAGCAAGCCCAGCAGGATTTCGGCAGCGGTCAAGGTGGCGTGACTCAGGAGGGCACCGCTGTGCGAAACCCAGGCCCTGGCGACGGCGGCGGGTGCCGGCAGCATCCACGGCTTAGCCTCGGTCAGCCACACCACCACCTGCCACAAGACGATGAGGCCGACCAGGACGACGAGCCCGCGTGCCAGTTTCATCGCGCCGCCTCCGTCAAGCGGCGCAGAAGCACGGCCTGCGCCTCCAGCACGGCAGGATCGGCGGCATCGCGCGGCGGCCGGCCAGCCGGTTCCAGCGGTTCGTCCAGCCGGGCCGGCCGCCCGGCCATGACGTGGATGCGCTCGCCCAGGCGGATGGCCTCCAGCGGATCGTGGGTGACCAGCAGCACGGTGCGGCCGCGAAGCGTCTCAGCGGCAAGGTTCTGCAGCCGCAGGCGGGTGACGACGTCGAGCCCCGAGAACGGCTCGTCCATCAGCACCACCGGACGGTCCTCCATCAGGGTGCGGGCCAGCGCGGCACGCTGGCGCATGCCACCCGAAAGCGTGTCCGGCATGGCCTCGGCCCAGCCATCCAGCCCGACGTCCGCAAGCAGTTGCCGGGCCCGCGCCCGGCGGTCGGTGCCATCGCCGGCCTCGCCGCGCAGGCGGCTGCCAAGCAGCACGTTCTCGGCAACGTTAAGCCAGGGGAACAGCAGGTCGCGCTGGGCCATCAGGGCGGCACGTCCGGCCAGCGGCTTGCCGTCCGAGCAGGTGACGACGGAGCCGTTGGTGGTGCCGGTCTCCAGGCCCAGCAAAAGACGGAGCAGGGTGCTCTTGCCTACGCCGCTGGGACCGAGCAGGCAGGTGGTGTGGCCGCCGGCCAGGGTGAAGTCGAGGTCGGCAAACAGCGTCATGCCGCCGAATTCGACGCTGCCGGCATCGACCGAGACGGAAAACGGGGAAATGGAGTCGAAAGATACCATGGTCTCACGCGTCCCTACGCCGGCATTAACCGGATCAGGTTCTAGGGGTCGCTCCTGACGCGGAGACCTCTCAGCCGACGAATCGGCTCCCCCCGGTGACGAGATGACCCTTTTATGCCCTTGGCCGACGGCCTTGGCAAGGGCGGGCACGGGGGATGGGTGGGGAATTGCGCATGCCGGAAGGACAGGCTATGCAGGGACCATGGTGTATCTTCGCGTCGTCCTGTTGATCGGGGGATTGCTTCTGCTTCCCATCGCCGCCGGGTTAGCCCCTGGTGGGCTGTTGCCATGGACGGGCGAGGCGAAGGCCGCCGAATTCGAAACCGGGGCCATCACGCTGGTCACGCCGCGCGGCCGCTTTCCCTTCAAGGTCGAACTCGCGACCAACGAAGATCAGCGACGGCAGGGCCTGCAGTTTCGCCGCTCGCTCGCCGCCGACGCCGGCATGGTGTTCGACTTCGGCGAGACGGCGCCCGTCAGCATGTGGATGCTTAACACGCTGGTTCCGCTCGACATGATATTCTTCGATGCGGCCGGCCGGGTTACGCATGTGGTGGAGGACACGACGCCGCTGTCCACCGACATCATCTCCTCGGGCGGTCCGGTGCGAGGTGTCCTCGAAGTCGCCGCCGGCACCGCCCGGAGGCTGGCCATCCGCAAGGGAGGACGCATCCTCCATTCCATGTTCGGCGAGCCATAGCCCGTATCGCCGAACATCCGGCGAAAGTCAGCTCTCCTGACCGACCACGACTTTGAGGGCGGCCTGCCAGTAAGCGCCTGCGGCCATCAGGCAGCTCGTGCCCCGGGGATCGGTGACGATGATGGTCCAGGTATCGCCCTCCGGAGAGGTCAGGACCTCCACCACGCCCCCGGTGTTGGTGAGGCCGATCGCCACCGGCGCTTCCGAGAATTGGCCCTTGAGGTTGACCAGCAGGTCGGATCGTGCGGCGCACATCGCCTGGGCCGACGCTGCCGAGGGAAGGACAACACTTGCCGAAACCAAGAATGCCCATAGCATACGTTTCATGTGCCATCTCCTTGCCAGCTTACGTCAAGGTCTCCCAGCCTCCTTTCATGAGACTAACAAGCAATAGCCATGCCAACGCCTTTCCCGTATCGGCAAATCGGCCGCTGTCCGCCGATGAACGGGGCGATCGCCCATTGCATCCAAGCGAAACTGCCCACTTTTAGTCCTGATGGTGAAAAAACAGGCTTAAGTGTGCCAAGCAGGCCAGGCTTGCGGAAGCGCCCGCGAGGCCTTACTTTCCGGCCGTCGGGGCGTAGCGCAGCTTGGTAGCGCATCTGCTTTGGGAGCAGAGGGTCGCTGGTTCGAATCCAGTCGCCCCGACCAATTTTCCACTTGTCGGGGTTTCGCCATGCCTCAGGTGCGCATCTACCGGCCGGCCAAAACCGCCATGCAGTCGGGCCGCCGCAAGACCGGCAAATGGGTTCTGGAGTACGAGCCGCCGGCCCGGGGCATTGATCCGCTGATGGGCTGGTCGAGCACGGCCGACACCCGGGGCCAGGAGCGCGTCCTGTTCGACAGCAAGGAGGCCGCGCTCGCCTTTGCCAAGAAGCGCGGCCTGACGGCCGACGTCTTCGACCCGCAGGTGCGCAAGATCCGGCCCAAGAGTTATGCCAGCAACTTCACCAGCCGCCACCCGGTATGAAGGCAGGCAAAGCGGCTGGTCTCCCTGCCCAAGTTGTCCTATCTTGAGGCCGTCTCGGCGCCCGTAGCTCAGGTGGATAGAGCACGTGCCTTCTAAGCATGGGGTCGCAGGTTCGAGTCCTGCCGGGCGCGCCAATTTTTTCAAAATCGACTGGGGCCACGAATTGATCACTGGCCCGTCCCAACATGTCGGTCTCAAGCTACACTGGCGTGCGTAACCGTTCCGCGTCGTGAGCGGGCCACGCCTGAGGCCGGCGGGGCTATGAAGCCTCGAAACAGGGGGCGAACAGGGACAATGGAGATTCTTGATATCTCGACCTCGGCGGGCAATGGGGTCGCTACGGTTCGCGCCCGCGTGCAACCGCGCGGCGCCGCGGAATCATTCGAACTGTGGTACAACTTCGAGGGCCTCGACAAACCTTTGGATGGCGTGAACGAGGCCGTGGCGGCGGCACTTGTTGTTCCGTGCATGGCCGAAGGCGAGCCTCTCTCGATGCCGGGACGTGTTTCCCCGATCTTCCTCGCCAACGTGGCCAAGGCACAGCGCCTGCTTACCGGATGGTATGACGATCTCCATCCCGTCAGGGTCCGATGTCCGGCTCATGACGGTGTCGCCCGTCACCGCCCGCAAGGCGTGATCTGTTGTTTCTCCGCGGGCGTCGACTCCTGGTATTCGCTCCTCAAGCACGAGAGGCGCGTGACCCACCTCCTCTTCGTCCGTGGTTTCGATATCGGTCTCGACAACGATGTCTTGTGGCGGACGGCGCGAAGCAATGCCGAGGCGGTTGCGACGCAGCTTGGAAAGCGGCTGGTCACCTGCGAAACCAATCTCCGTGATGTCGCCGACAAAAGCCGGGGCCAATGGGGCAAAACGTTCACCGGCGATTTCTGGGGCGAACGCCTGCATGGGGCGGCAATCGCCTCCGTCGCCCTGATGCTTCGCCGGATGATCGGCGAACTGATCCTACCTGCGACCCACACTTACACGCAGCTCTTGCCTTGGGGTACGTCGCCGCTGCTCGATCCTCTATGGTCGGACGGTTACGTGAAGATCACGCATGACGGATGCGAGAAAGATCGGGTTGCGAAGGTGCGCAGCCTCGCCGCCTCGGATATCGCCTTGGCGACATTGCGCGTCTGCTATGTCAATACCCCCGAAATCAACTGCGGCCGCTGCGAAAAATGCCTCCGCACCGTCATGACACTGAAACTGTGCCGCGCACTCGAGCGGGCAAAAACTTTCCCGCGCCCCGTTCCGCTGGCCGAGTTGCGTGGCATGATCATACCGTCCCATCTGCGCCACCACTATGTGGCCTTGCGCGAGGAGGCTCGTCGGATCGGCGACATGGAAATGCTTGCGACGACCGAGATCCTATTGGGCGAACGGCGGTCTGCTGTTCAGGCCTCTGCGCGCCTTCGGCGGGCCATGCGCGGAACGGTTTTCGGCCAAGTCTTGCGAACGGTGAAACAGGCGTGGAGGACGGCGACAGTTTCGCCCATAAACGCCCATCGTTATGGCGGGCCGGGCGGAGCAACCGATAGCGACTGGAAGGCCCGCCGTTCCTCAGTCGCTGACCACAAGGGATAAGGATACCGTCCGGGACAACCGGCGCAGCAGAAAGTCGATGAAGACGACCACGCCGAGCATTTCGAGAAGTTCCTCGATATGGGCCAAAACCGCATAAGTGACGGAGGCCTTGTAGGTCGGATCCGAGGTGGTAAAGAAGGCCGCCGTGGCCATCTCCGTGCCGATTGCGCCAAGAACGAATAGCGCGGCGGCCCACGCCACCTGCCGGCGCTCGCTCCGCGGCAGGTGCAGGAAAAAACGCAGGAAGGCCACCGCGACGGCGGCCACGAGGACAATGCCCACGAACACCCATGTCGGCTGCCATACGCCGCCAGGACGGCCAGTAATGCGCTGCAAGGGCTCGATGGTGGCCTCGTGGATGCTGGCGGCTTCGTCGAGCGATAGGAACACGAACAGCAGGCAAAGCGCCAGCCAGTGTCCGGAAAAGGGCGCCCGCATCCGGCGCGCGGCGAGGGCGAGCCACGCAAGAAGTACGGCCGCAAAGGCCAATGCCATCGTCTGGTACCAAGTCGGTAGATTGTTCTCCAGATCGACATAAAAAAGGCGGACCAGCCCAAACACGGTGGGCAGATCAAGGTAAAATCGCGCGAACTGGCCGGCCAGGCTCAGCAAAGTCAACCCAACCACCGCTCCGAACAACACGCCCACTATCTTCCGCCGCGGCACAATGACATGCGGCCCTTCCGGCATTGGACGGACCCCATCCGAGGCCGAACCGGCGACGACGTCGAGAAATGTCTCGGGTTTGGTCTGCGAGCGCGGAGCCATCTGTCATAAATGCGTCACCTTTGAGGTGAACCGCTCGTGATTTATCTGTGGTCGCGGTGGTTGGAAAGCATCCCGCCGGGCTCGACTGCAATAAGAGGTCGCGCACGGGAGGCCGCCGTCCTCATGGCATGGTGCGGAAGGCCTTCATGAAGAAATCGGCGTCGCCGAAGTTGCCTGACTTGAGGGCCAACGCCATCGGCGGTTCGCCGAGCGACACCGTGCAGGGCACGCCCGGCGCGATCTCGCGGCCGATACGCAGGCCACGGATGCGCAGGGCACCGACCACGGCGCCCGCCGTCTCGCCGCCGGCCACAACGAGGCGTCTCACCCCCGCGCTAACCAGCCCCTTGGCGACGGCGGCCATCGCCTTTTCCACCAGCTCGCCAGCCTCCATGACGCCCAGGCGTTTCTGGACCTCGGCGACTTTCGCGGCCGGTGCGCTTGCCGATACCAGGAGAGGCCCCTTTCCCAGCCGGCCGCGCGCCCAGTCGAGCGCCTCGCCGACCAGGTCGCGGCCCTCGGCCAGGGCCAGTGGGTCGATGGCAAACAGCGGCGCATGGTCGGCAAAGCGGGCCACCTGCGCGAGCGTGGCCGGCGAGCAGCTTCCCGAAATCACCGCCTCGGCGCCGGCCACGGCGGGTAGGGCATCGGCGCCGCCGCCGTCGGCCAGGCGGCCCTGCCCGCGGAAATTGGCGGGCAGGCCAAGGGCAACGCCGGAACCGCCGGTCACCAGGGCCAACCCGGCGCAGGCCTCGCCGATGGCGGCCAGGTCGCGGTCGGTCACGGCGTCGACGATGGCGATGCTGAAGCCGTCCTCTTGAAGCTCGCCGAATGCGCCCTGGATGGCTTTAGCCCCGGACGCCACCGTGGCGATTGGCACCAAGCCGACTTTGCCTTTGGTCTGGCGGCCAAGGAAGCGCACCAGGTTGCCATCGCTCATCGGGGTCAAGGGATGGTGGCGCATGCTCGAGTCGGAAAGCAGCAGGTCGCCAACAAAGAGATGACCCTTGTAAATGGTGCGGCCGTTCTCGGGGAAGGCCGGGCAGGCGATGGTAAAGCGGCTTCCCAACCGTTCCATCATGGCCTCGGCGACCGGGCCGATGTTGCCCTTCTCGGTGGAATCGAAGGTCGAGCAGTACTTGAAAAAGAACTGACCGGCACCGGCCACCCGCAGCCAATCGAGGGCAGCCACCGACTGCGCGACAGCGTCGGCCACGGGAATGGTCCGCGATTTCAGCGCGACGACCACGGCATCGGCCGCGGGCACCGGGGTCGCGGCGTCGGGCACGCCCAGCAATTGGACCGTCCTCATGCCGTTCTTGACCAGGGTGTTGGCCAGATCGGTCGCGCCTGTGAAATCGTCGGCGACACAACCAAGAAGGGGCACGCCGCCATCCGAACCGGTTGTCGTCATCGCGCAGCCTCCTTTGCCCAAACCTGGAGTCCACTGTATGCCGGGCCGGTGAAACCCGACAAGTCCGCCGTCCTAGAAGTAGTGTGGGTACCTTTCCCGCAGAGTTTCGATGAACGATAGCGTCCCCGACAAATGCTGGCGCAAGGCAGCCTCGGCGGCCTCGGCGTCACGGGTCCGGATGCCGTCGACAATGGCGCGATGGTCGGCAAGGATGCGGCTCATCTTGCCGCCGACCGGCAGGTGCATGAGGCGGAGCCGGTCGATATGCGCGCGCATGGCGCCGATCTTTTTCCAGAGGCCGCCGACCCCGACCATACGGTACATGGCGGCATGGAAGGCGGCGTCGTCCCGGGAAAATCCCTCCTTGTCGCCGGCTTCGTATTCGACCTGCTGGTGGGCGAGGATGCGCTCGAGTTCCTGGATCTCCGGCTCGGTGATGGTCTTCACGAGATGGCGGACGACCTCCGCCTCGACGCCGATTCGAAGGAACTGGGCTTCCTTGGCCCATCTGACGTCGATGGTGGTGACGTAGGTTCCCGACTGTGGCTTGATCACCACCAAGCCTTCCTCTTCAAGCTTGCGCAATGCCTCGCGCACCGGCATCGAACTGACCCCGAAAGCCCGGGCGACGTCGTCCTTGGAGATGACGGCGCCGGGTTCGAGTTCGAGCTTGAGAATCATGTCCCGCAGTACGTTCGAAATTTGCATCGCAACCGGCAGCCTGCGATCCAGGGGGAATTGCCGCCCCCCGGGCGCACCGGCGAACAAGCCACCCGGCCCCTCGAGACCGGCCTTTACGGAATTCTGGCTGGCTGGGCGCCTCGGCATGGTAAATTGCAACTCCGCGGTTCGATGCCAAGTCATACAAAAAGCTGTTGCAATCTTCAACTGAGATCTTAGTATCTCAGAAAAAGCCGCATGCGCGGCAACTCACAATCGAGCGACGCTGGGGAGCGAGCCACATCATGAAATTCCTTCGCGATCGGGTCCTGAAGGGCGAGACAATGTTCGGCGTTGCCGCGCAACTCGGCTCGGCCCTGACCGTGGAAATGATCGGGCGGGCCGGGTTCGACTGGACGTGGATCGATTGCGAACACGGGTCCGGCGACTACAGCGAACTGGTCCACCAGATCCAGGTTGCCCGCCTTGGCGACTCGCCGGCCGTCGTGCGCATCGCCTGGAACGAGCCGACCCGCTTCAAACGGGTTCTCGATCTCGGCGCGGCCGGCATCATGGTTCCCTATGTCAACACGGCGGAAGAGGCGCACCAGGCCGCGCAATCGATGCGCTATCAGCCGGAAGGCATCCGTGGCGTCGCCAGTTCGCCGCCAGCCTGCGGCTTCGGCCAGGGTTTCGACGACTATTACGCCAGGGCCAACGACAATCTGTTGACGGTGGTACAAATCGAAACCGTCGAAGGCGTGGAGAACGCCGAAAGGATTGCCGCGGTTTCCGGCGTCGACGTGCTTTTCGTCGGGCCGATGGACCTGTCCATCAACATGGGGATCGCCCGCCAGTTCAAGAACGCCGATTTCGAGGCCAATCTCGACCGGGTGGTCGGCGCCTGCCGCAAGCACGGCAAGGTCGCGGGCATCCTGACGCCGACCCTCGACTATTTGGCCCCTTGGAAGGCCAAGGGCTATTCGTTCTTCGTGGTGGGGTCCGACAGCACCGGCTTGGCCAAGATGCTGGTCGACCTTCACGCGAAATGCGCAGAAATGAAAGGATAACGAGGCCGCCAACCGGGCGCCGCAACGCCTTTAAGGGTCCGCCGCCGAATCGCCGAAACAACAGGCCTCGGGCGGCGGACTTGCGGGAGACGTAACAGCAAACCAGACAAGGAGGATACACGATGAAAAGGCTACTGGGCGCCGTCACCACCGGTCTTGCCGTGGCCGGCGCAGCTTTCTCCGTTGCGGCCGCGGGCTATCCCGAAAAACCCATCACCTTTGTCATCCCCTATTCGGCGGGCGGCAGCTCGGACATGCTGGTCCGCGGACTGCAGCCGTACGTCGAAAAGGCCATGGGCGCGACCATCGTGCCGAAGAACGTCGAAGGCGGCGGCGGCGCGGTCGGCATCTCGCAGGCCGTGTTCTCGTCGAAGCCCGACGGCTACACCGTCACCCTGCCCAGCAACGCCATTTTCGGGCTCGAGGCGCTGGGCAACGTGCCGTGGAAGCATCAGGACTTCGATACCATCGCGCGCATCATCACCGAAGACTACACTATCACCGTGCGTGGCGATTCCGACTGGAAGACCCTGGATGACTTCATCAAGCACGCGAAGGCCAACCCCGGTAAGGTGAAGATGGGCTTCTCGGGCTTCGGTTCGTCCACCCACGTCGTTGCCGCCGCCTTCGCCGAGAAGTTCGGGCTCGATTTCCAGTACGTGCCCTACCAGGGCGGGTCCAAGACCGTCGCCGCGACCATGGGCGGCCATATCGACGCCAACACCCACCATCCGGCCGAAGTCAAGTCGGGCGTCGACGCTGGCAAGATCCGCGTGCTGGCCGTTATGGGCGACAAGCGTTCCAACCTGTTCCCCGACGTTCCCACCCTGAAGGAACTGGGGCATAACTGGGTGGTGTCCCAATGGCGGGGCATCTCGGTTGCCAAGGGCGTGCCGGACGAGGTGAAGGCCAAGTGGGAAGACGCCATCAAGAAGGCCTCGGCCGATCCGACGTACCAGAAGTTCGTCGTCGAGCAGATGGGCGGCACGGTGGCGCCGCTGTTCGGCAAGGATCTGGACGCCTATGTCAAGGAAATGGCCGACATCTTCATTCCCACCACCGAGCGCCTGAAGGCGGCTCAGAAAAAATAGCAGGATCGATCGAGGCCGGGCCTGGCGCCCGGCCTCGGCCTTTGGGCCCTTCCTTCAGGAGTAGGGATGATGAAAGTGAAGGGCGACGCCCTTTTTGCCCTTACCTTGTTCGCCATCTTCTCGTTCGGTACCTACCGCAGCCTGGTGATGGACGACCCGGCTGGCGGCCCGAACGATGTCGGCGCGGCGTTCTTCCCCTTTTGGATCTGCGTGTTCATCCAGGCGCTGACCGCCTTCGTCTTCGTCCAAAGCGTCACCAATGTCCGAAGCGTGGGCGCGCCGCAGAGTGGAGGCAACGGCGTGCTGATGCGCAAGCGCCTGGTGCTACTGATCGGCATTCTGGCGCTGCTTTTCTTCTACATCATGGTCATGGAGACCGTGGGTTTCATCGTCTCCAGCACGGTGTTCCTGATCCTCGTCCACCAGCTTCTGATTTTCTCGGAAACCGGCCGGCCTTCACGGCCGAAGGGCGTGGCCGTTTCGGCGGCCTTCTTCGCCGTTACCGCCGGCAGCCTGTTCTTCGTGTTCAACACAGTCTTCCACCTGGCCCTGCCGTGATCACCGCGAGACGATACGCATGATCGATTTCACCCATTACGCGGCCGCCCTGGACCTAGTGTTCCAGGTCAAGGTGATCACCGCGATTGCCGGTGGCACCATTCTCGGCATCATCTTCGGGGCGCTCCCCGGCCTCACTGCCGCCATGGGCATTGCGGTCCTGTTGCCGCTGACCTACGACATGCCTCCGGTCATGGGATTCGGCATGCTCTTGGGGACCTACTGCGGGGCCATTTCGGGCGGATCGATCGCCGCGACCCTGCTCAACATTCCCGGCACGCCGGCTTCGGTCGCGACAACGCTCGACGCCTATCCCATGGCGAAGAAGGGCGAAGCGGGCAGGGCGCTCGGCCTCGCCATCGCCGCGTCCTTCATCGGCGGCCTGTTCAGCTCCGTCGTGCTCAGCCTCGCGGCGCCGCCCGTCGCCGAAATGGCTCTGAGGTTCGGCGCGGCCGAGTATTTCTCGCTCGCCGTTTTCGGCTTGACCATCATCGCCTCGGTATCGGGCAAGTCCCTCGCCAAGGGCGTCGTTGCCGGCCTCATCGGCGTTTTCGTCTCGCTGGTCGGCCTCGATCCGACAACGGGGTCTCCCCGCTATACGTTCGGCGAAATGTCGCTGTTGTCGGGCGTCGCCTTCCTGCCTGCGTTGATCGGGCTGTTCGCGGTCGGACAGGTCCTGACCGACGCCGAGGAAGCGTTGCAATCCAAGGTCGTCCAAATTCAGCAGCGGGTAGGGTCCGTCGGTCTTCCGTTCGGCGCCGTCTTCAAGCGCTGGAAGATCGTGCTCTCCAGTTGCATCATCGGCACCACGGTCGGCGCCATTCCCGGCGCCGGCGGCAGCGTCGCCTCCTTCCTGGCCTATGACCAGGCCCGGCGGCTTTCGAAGACACCCGAGAAATTCGGCACCGGCCATGACGAGGGCGTGATCGCGTCAGAGACCTCGAACAACGCGATGACCGGCGGCGCCATCATTCCGACCATCACGCTGGGCGTCCCCGGCGAGGCGGCCGCGGCCGTACTGATGGGCGGGCTGATGATCCATGGCCTGCGCCCCGGGCCGCTTCTGTTCACCGAACAGGCCGACATCGTCTACGGTATCTTGATGGCGTTTTTCCTCGCCAACATCTTCATGATGGTGTTCCAGTTTATCGGCATCAAACTGTTCGTGAAGGTACTGGGCGTTCCGCGCAGTTTCCTGATTCCGGTCATCCTGCTGTTCTGCGTGATCGGCTCCTTCGGGGTGTCGGGCAACCTGTTCGACGTATACCTGCTGCTGGTTTTCGGCGTCCTCGGGTTTTTCCTCAACAAGTACGGATATGGAACGGCGCCGGTCGTGCTCGGCATGATCCTGGGAACCATGGCGGAAACCGAATTCCGCAAGGGCCTGATCATGTTCGAAGGTGACGGCACGGTTTTCTTCACGCGTCCGATCAGCGCGCTGTTCCTGGGATTGGCTCTGATCTCCGTGCTCATCCCGCTCTATCAGAAATGGCGCGACGGCCGGGCCAAGCCCGCCGCCTAGGCGGTGCCTGCCTGCCTCGCTCCCTATTGAACAAGGAATTGGAGTAATCGATGGCGAAGAAGAAGCCCGAAGATCTGAGAAGTCACCGCTGGTTCGGGCCCAACGACCTGCGCTCGTTCGGGCATCGCTCGCGCATGCTCCAGATGGGCTTCGCCCGCGAGGACTTCATGGGCAAGCCGGTGATCGCGGTGATCAACACCTGGAGCGAGATCAACTGCTGCCACACCCACCTCAGGGATCGCGCCAACGAGGTCAAGCGCGGCGTCTGGCAGGCCGGCGGCATTCCCATCGAGATGCCGGCGATGACACTGGCCGAAGCCTTCGAGCGGCCGACCCCGATGCTGCACCGCAACTTCCTGGCCATGGAGGTCGAGCAGACCCTGCGTCATCACCCGTTTGACGGCGCCGTGCTGCTGGGCGGCTGCGACAAGACGACGCCGGCCCTGCTGATGGGCGCGGCCAGCATGAACATCCCCACCGTCTTCGTCCCGGCTGGCCCGATGCTGCGCGGCAACTGGCACGGCGAGACGCTGGGCAGCGGCAGCGATTCCTGGAAGTATTGGGCCGAACTCCGAGCCGGCACCATCACCCAGAAGGATTGGAACGAGATCGAGGAGGGCATCGCCCGCTCGCCCGGCCTGTGCATGACCATGGGCACCGGTATGACCATGACCTCGCTGGCCGAGGTGCTGGGCATGGCGCTGCCGGGATCGTCCTCGATCCCGGCCCCCGACGCCAACCATCCCCGCATGGCCAGCGCTTCGGGGCGGCGCGTCGTCGAGATGGTGTGGGAGGACCTGAAGCCGCGCGACATCATGACCGCCGAGGCCTTCGAAAACGCCACGGTCGCCCTGATGGCGCTGGGCGGTTCGACCAACGCCTTCGTCCACCTGGTCGGCATGGCCGGACGGTGCGGCGTCGATCTGTCGCTACAAAGCTTTGACGACGCCAGCCACAAGGTGCCGGTGATCCTCAATCTGCGGCCGTCGGGCAAGTACCTGGCCGAAGACTGGTACTACGCCGGCGGCCTCAAGGCGGCGCTCGCCGTCATCAGCGATTCGCTTCACCTCGACTGCCTGACGGTCAGCGGCCGTACGCTGGGCGCCAACATCGAGGGGGCCAAGGTCTACAACGACGACGTCATCCGGCCGCTGACCAATCCCATCTATCCCGAGGGCGGCACCGCCGTGCTCTACGGCAACCTGGCGCCCGATGGGGCGGTCATCAAGCCGGCCGCCATGGACCCGCGCTTCCACAAACATGCCGGCCCGGCTTTGGTCTACGAGGACTACAACCACATGGCCGCCGAGACCGACCGCGAGGATCTCGACGTCACCCCCGACCACGTGATCGTGCTCAAGAACGGCGGCCCCAAGGGCGGCCCCGGCATGCCGGAGTGGGGCATGCTGCCGATCCCCAAGAAGCTGCTGAAGCAGGGAGTGCGCGACATGTTGCGCATCTCGGATTCGCGGATGAGCGGCACCAGCTACGGCGCCTGCGTGCTGCACGTCGCTCCCGAATCCTACGTGGGCGGACCGCTGGCCTTGGTGAAGAACGGCGACGTCATCGAGATCGACGTCGCCCAGCGGCGCCTCGACCTGAAAATTTCCGAGGCCGAATTCGCGGCCCGGAAGGCCGCCTGGACGCCACCCGAATCGCCGTTCCCGCGCGGCTATACCCGCATGTACCAGGAACACGTCACGCAGGCCGACAAAGGCTGCGATTTCGACTTCCTGGAATTCACCGGCCGCGACGATCCCGAGCCGGAAATCCATTGATTCGGTGAGTCGACTACGGGAGGCCGGATTCGTCCGGCCTCCCGCATTTTTCCGGTCTTCCCGCAGGCGGTCCAGGCGGCCGGTTCCGATGGCAATCCACCGTCGGATGTGTTATGCGGCGTCCCCGCGGACATGCCGCATTCCTCGGAACCATTAGGACGCCAGACCCGACCATGTTTACCGGTGAGGAAGTCGCCGTCTTTTTCACGGTCATCGGCATCGACCTCGTGCTGTCGGGCGACAACGCCATCGTTATCGGAGCCGCCGCCGCCGGCCTGCCGCCCCATCAGCGCCGTCGGGCCATCACCATAGGCATCGTGGTCGCCGCGCTGACCCGCATGGGCTTCGCGATGATCGCCTTCTTCCTGCTCAAGGTGGTCGGCCTGCTGTTCGCCGGCGGCCTGCTGCTCTTGTGGGTCGCCTGGAACCTGTGGCGCCAGATCCGCGCCGACTCCAAGGAACGCCGGGCGGCGGAGAAAAGGGGGATGGGCGGCGACGACATTTCTCCTCTGCCCCAGTCCAGAAGCTTCCGCAGCGCGCTGATCGCCATCATCGTGGCTGACGTCTCGATGTCGCTCGACAACATCCTGGCGGTCACCGGCGCCGCCCACGAGCATTTGATGATCCTGATCTTCGGGCTGGCGCTCTCCATCGCTCTCATGGGAGTGGCGGCCAATTTCATCGCCGGCCTGATGAACCGCTACCGCTGGATCGTCTATGTCGGCCTCATCCTGATCACCTATGTGGCGCTGGACATGACGTGGCGGGGGTTCAACCAGGTCGCCGACCATCTTGCCTGGTTCGGGAGTGGTGCCTGACGTCGCCGGACCTTCGCCCACCGAAATCCCATCGACAGACAAGGAATGTAGTCGCCATGAAATACGCCCTGGGTGAAAGCCGCGTCGTCACCGAAGGCGACGACTATTGGATCGCCCCCAACGCCGCCGTCATCGGCGACGTGCGGCTCGGCAAGAACGCCAGCATCTGGTGGAACGCCACGGTGCGCGGCGACTTCGCGCCGATCATCATCGGCGAGAACACCAATATCCAGGACGGCTCGGTGCTGCACGTCGATTTCGATATGCCGCTGACCATCGGCGCCAACGTGGTGGTCGGCCACATGGTCATGCTGCACGGCTGTACCATCGGCGACGGCTCGCTGATCGGCATCGGCGCCACCGTGCTGAACGGCGCCAGGATCGGCAAAGACTGCCTGATCGGCGCCCATGCGCTGGTCACCGAAGGCAAGGAGATCCCCGACCGCAGCCTGGTCATGGGCTCGCCCGGCAAGGTCGTGCGCGAGTTGACCGAGGAACATATCGCGCGCATCCGCAAGGGGCCGCTGGAATACATCAAGGCCTGGCAGCGCATCAAACGGGAGATGACACCGCAGGAATGACGGCGGGGGCAGGGGGCGGTTCGTCATCACCGAGAAGGATGATGTCGGCCACCCGCAGGCAGACCGTCACCTCGGCGCCCCGGGCCACGGCGTAGCGCCGCACCGCGCGGATCGGCAGGCGTATCTGCAGTCTGGTATCCGGCAGGCCTCCAGGCCGCAGCCAGACAACGACGTCGGCGCCCAGTTCGATGACTTCTTCGACCACGGCTGGAACCGGGTTCTCCAGGTGGTCACCCCACGGCTTGTCCTGGCGCGCCAGCAGCACGTTGGTGGGCAGGACCGCCCAGCGAACCGTTGAATGGGGACAATCGGCCGCGGCAGCCACGGCGCTGAGGCGGTGCGGCCCCCAACGCAAATGGACCATTCCCTCGGAGGGCGGAGTTTCAACGGCCGCCTCGAAGACGTTGGGAATGTCCAGCAGACGGGCCGCCCGCTCGGTGCGGGGGCGGGTCAGCACCTCGGCCGTCGGCCCGGCCTGCACCAGTTGGCCGTGGCTGATCAGGCAAAGGTGGGAGGCCAACTGCGCCGCCTCGTCGAGGTCGTGGGTGACCAGCACGACGGTTGTCCGCAACTGTTCGTGCAGGCGGCGCAGTTCTACGTAGAGGCGCTTTCGCGTACTGCGATCGACCGCCGAGAACGGCTCGTCGAGCAGCAGAAGGTGCGGTTCACGGGCGATGGCGCGGGCCAGCGCCACGCGCTGCCGTTGGCCGCCTGACAGTTCGCCGGGATAGCGCGCTTCCAGTCCTTCTACGTGCGCCAACGCCAGACAGCGGGCCGCGCGAACCCTGCGCGGCACCCGCGACAGGTGAGTGAGGGCGGTCTCGACGTTGCCCAGAGCCGTCATGTGCGGGAACAGCCCGTAGTGCTGCGGCACGAAGCCGATGGAGCGCTCGCGGGTCAGTCGGTGGACGACGGCATCGTCCCAGATGTCCCCGTCCATCGCCACCCGGGCGTGGCGGAGCCGCAGCAGGCCGGCAACGGCCCGCAGGATGGACGTCTTGCCGCTGCCCGAGGGGCCGACCAGGCCGGTGATGCGGCCCTCTGGAATCTCGGCCCGAAAGTCCAACAGGGGGCCGTCGTGGCGAAGCTCGAGGACGAGGCTCATGGCGCGCGCCGCCTTTTCATCAGGCGTTCGACCAGCCCGTAGCTGATGGCGATGGTGACCAGCGATATCACCAGCAGGAGCAGCGACATGGCGCCGGCCGAGGCGTGGTCGAAGGACTGCGTTTTGTCGTAGATGGCAATAGCGACTGTCTTGGTTTCGCCGGGGATGTTGCCGCCGACCATCAGCACAACGCCGAACTCGCCGAGCGTATGGGCAAAGGTCATCACCGCCGCCGACAGGATGCCCGGCCAGGCCAGCGGCAGTTCCACCTTGCGCAAGGCCTGCCAGAAGGTCAGGCCACAACACTGCCCCGCCTCCCGGACGTCCAACGGGATCGCTTCGAAGGCCCGCTGGACGGGCTGCACGGCGAAGGGGATGTTAAACACCACGGAGGCGACCACCAGGCCCGGAAAGCTGAAGGCCAGCGTCTGCCCGGCCAGGGCCTCGAAGGCGCGCCCGAGTGGCGAATGGGCGCCCATCGCCACCAGCAGGTAATATCCGAGCACTGTCGGCGGCAACACCAGCGGCAGGGCCAGCAGGCCCTCGATCCACGGCTTGCCCTTGAACTCCGTGATGGCCAGCCAGCGCGCCGTTGCAATGGCCAGCGGCATCAGGAGGAAAAGCGTCGCCAGCGCCAATTCGGCCGACAGCGCAATGGCGGTCCAATCCACCGCTCGGCGCCCCTAGTTGACGCGTTCGCCGGGCAGCGCGAACCCATACCGCACCAGGATTTCGCGCGCCACCGGCCTTTGCAGGTAGTCGTAGAAGGCCCGCGCGGTGGCCCCCGCGGATTTGGTGAGCGCCATGCGCTGACGCAGCGGCTCGTCGGCATGCCATTCAGCGGGGATCAAGGCGAAGGTGCCGAGCTTGGCGATTTCGTCGGCCTTGGACAGGGACAGCGGTACGATGCCGCCCTGACTCGACCCCGAGGCGGCAAACTGCATGGCCTGCGAGGCGTTCTCGCCCAGTACAAGCCTGCCCTCGATGGTCTCCCAAAGGCCGGAGTGACGAAGGGCGGAGTGGGCGGCACGGCCGTAAGGCGCGTGGTCGGGATTGGCGATGGCGAAGCGTTTGATGCGGCCGTCAGCCAAGGCCGCCTTCAGATCCCGCAGTTCGGAGTCTACGTGGAGCGGCGAGCCGTGGGGCGCGAACAGCACCACGCGGCCGATGGCATAGAGCACGCCGCGGTCCGCTGTCAGCCCCTTGTCGGCCAGCCGGAACACGAAGTTCTCGTCCGCCGACAGGAACAACTGGAAAGGGGCGCCCTGCTCGATCTGGTGGGTGAAGTTCCCCGACGAGCCGAACGTCAGCTTAAGGGCCAGGCCGGTGTCCCGCTCGAAACGCGAGGCGGCTTCGGCCAGCGCGAACTTAAGATCGGCCGCCGCGGCGATGGGTGGAGCATCGGCGGCACGGGCGGTGGAAAGACCCAGTATCAGGACCGTCGCGCAGAGGAGGGAGGCAAGGGGTCGCATGGAGGTTTCCTTTGCGGCATTCATTTAAATCATGCGTTAGGACAAAAATGATATAACGCATGTCGTTGGGCAACAGCGATTCTTAAAAACCAGGACGGGAAATCAGTCGGCGAGGTTGCTCAAGGCATCGAGTTCAGGCTGTGCCGTAGCGTTGAGCTTGGCCTCCAGTGCCGCATAGTGGGTGATCAGCGCCTCGCCCAGAGGCGTCAGCCGGGCGCCGCCGCCGCCCTTTCCCCCGGCAATCGCCTCCACGACCGGCCGTCCGAAGCCGCGGTTGAGGGAATCGATCAGCAGCCACGCCCGCTTGTAGGGCAGCCCCATGGCGCGCGCCGCGGCGCTGATCGATCGGCTTTCGGCGATCCGGCACAACAGGTCGATCTTGCCGGGGCCAATGGCGATGGCGCCGCCAATGGAAATGCGCGGCCGCACCATCACGGCCGGTCGGGTTTGCGAGGCCGCTTTCATGGAGGAAAGCCTAGCCGAAAATGCCGTGCTCCGTCAGCAGGGAACGCAGCGGGCGTTGATGGTGGCTCCGGGATCGACCTTGAGCGTGCCGTACTCGACCTCGCCCTCGATGCGGCCGGTCGCCCGAACGCGTACGGCCCGGCCGCGGATGCGGCCGCGAACCACGCCGTAGATCTCGATGACGTCGCCGCCCAGTTCGCCGGTGATCGAGGCGCCTTGCTCCACGGTAATCGACCGGCCGTCGAAGATGCCGTCCTGATCCCCCTCGATCCTGACGTCAAAACCTTCAGGTGATGGCGGAACGACCAGACGAGACGACGGGCGCACCAAAGGCCGATAGACAACGGATTCGCGCATGGACTCCCCTCCAAGCGACAGGTCCCTCGGAACGCAAGTTAAATGCAGTAAGGTAAACGAAAGGTAAACGGGCCGTCAGGCGACGGCCCGCCAGGCGGCCTCGACGGCGGCCTGCCCGAGGTCACGGGTGACGAAGACGACGCGCGAGCGATGATCCGCCGATGGCCAGGCGCCGAGAACGGCCGGCGGATGGAAGACGTGCTGGACGCCATGGATGGCGACCGGCCGGTTTTCGCCCGCCACGTCGAGGATGCCCTTGATCCGCAGCAGGCTTTCGCCGCGCGCCGATTGCAGGATCTCCATCCAGCGCAGGAAGCGGTCCCAATCCAGCGGCGTCTCGAAGGTCAGGCAGAAGGCGTGGATACGGTCGTCGTGGCGGTTGACGCCGTGGTCGTGTCCATGTCCATGATCGTGGTCGGTTTCCGCGTAGGCTTCGGCGTTCAACCAACCGGTCACGTCGGACGTCTTGGTGGCGGGATCGTACAGGCCGGCCGGAAACAGGGCGGCTGGTGGCACTTCGCCGTGATCGGCCTTAAGAAGGGGCGCCGCCGGGTTGAGCCGCCGCAGCCGCGCCTCCAGGGCATCGACCGCCTCGGTGGTCGCCAGGTCGCATTTGGTCAGCACCAGGCGATCGGCCATGGCCGCCTGCTTGACCGCTTCCGGGTGGCCGTCGAGCTGGCCCTCGCCATGTACGGCATCGACGGTGGCGATGACGCCGTCCAGGCGATAACGCGCCCCCAGCAACGGATCGCTCATCAGCGTATGGATGATCGGCGCCGGGTCGGCCAGCCCGGTCGTTTCGATGACGGCGCGGGCAAACGGCGGCACGTCGCCCTTCACCCGCTTGAGGAAAAGGTCGCGCAGGGCCGTGATCATGTCGCCCCGCACGCTGCAGCACAGGCATCCGGAATTGAGCAGCACGATGGTCTCGTCGATCTTGCGGACCAGCAGATGGTCGATCCCGACCTCGCCGAACTCGTTGATCAACACCGCCGTCTCGCCCATGCCGGGATGGGCGAGAAGGGCGTTCAACAGGGTGGTCTTGCCGCTCCCCAAGAAGCCGGTGATGACGGAAACCGGCAGGGCGGTGGAATCGGGCGCCGGGGCTTCGGTCATTGCCCGTACAGCTTCTCCGGCGCGATCTCAACCTCGGCGATGACGGTCGGCTTGCCGTCGCGCATCGCGTTGTAGAAGCAATTGCGCCGGCCGGTGTGGCAGGCGACGCCGATCTGGTCGACCAGCAGGAGCAGGGTGTCGCCGTCGCAGTCCCAGCGGAAGTCCTTGAGGGTCTGCACCTGGCCCGAGG
This sequence comes from Rhodospirillales bacterium, assembly GCA_014859895.1. Taxonomy (GTDB): domain Bacteria; phylum Pseudomonadota; class Alphaproteobacteria; order Rhodospirillales; family Shumkoniaceae; genus Shumkonia. Next base: position 22,650 of record JACZKS010000001.1, on the reverse strand, counting down.
ATTCGCCCTTGCGCCACAGCTTGCCGCGAGAGCGCGACCAATAGCAGACGCGGCTGGTGGCCAGCGTCTCGGCGATCGATTCGGCGTTCATCCAGGCCATCATCAGCACCTCGCCGGAATCGAACTGCTGGGCGATGGCCGGCACCAAGCCGTCGGCATTGAACTTGATGCCTGCGGGAACGGTGCCCGGGGCGGCCTTTTGGGTGTTGTCGGTCATGAACGGCTGTCTCCGGAATGAAAGGGCCCTTTACATCGACCGTCGGGCCGTTCCTGTCAACCGGCCGGCTTGCTTTCCAGGCAATTCCTGAGCGCCTCGGCATTGGATTTCAGCAGGCGGAAATAAAGGTCCGGCCCCGACTTTAGTCCGGCCCCCAAGGGATCGAGCACGCCGATGCGAGCCGGCGTGCCGTCGACCAGCGTTTCGGCCAGCTTGGGCGCAAACTGCGGCTCGCGGAAGACACAGCCGACGCCGGCCGAAACCAGCCGCTCGCGCAACTCGCCCAGGCGCTTGGCACCCGGCAGCCGCTGGGGAGCGACCGAAAGGGCGCCGACCGCCTTGAGCCCGAAAGCCTCCTCGAAATACTGATAGGCGTCGTGGAAAACCATGAACGGCTTGCCAGCCACCGGGGCAAGGGTTGCTTTGATCTCGCTCTTCAGTCCTTCGATGCGCCCGCGCAGACTGGCCCCGTTGGCGGCATAGGCCTTGGCGTGGGCCGGGTCGCGGCGCACCAGCGTGGCGACGATGGCCTCGACCATGACTTCGGCGTTGGCGGGATCGAGCCACACGTGCATGTCATGGGCTCCATGCTCATGCTCATGCTCATGCTCATGTTCATCCTCGTGGTCGCCACCGGCCTCATGCTCATGTTCATCCTCGTCTTCTTCCCAAAGGCCGCCTTCTCGGGCGGCCAGCAGCTTGAGCCTCGGCGCCTTCGACAGGGCCACCACGTCGGCGCCGCCACCCAGGGCCGCCAACGGCTTGACGAGGAAGGCTTCCAACTCTTCTCCTACCCAGAAGACGATGTCGGCGCGGTTGAGCAGGGTGGCATCCGATGGGCGCAACGCGTAGGTATGGGGCGAAGCGCCACCCTTGACCAGCAGATGCGCATCGCCGATACCTTCCATCACCCCGGCAACCAGGGAGTGGACCGGCGGGATGCTGGCCACCACCGTGGGTTCGGCCACGGCGAGGCGAGGCACAAGGGCGATCAGCCCGACGGCAACCAGGGCGGGGAGCGATGAGGAAAGATGGGCGAGGCGCATGTTTTGGGGCTCCGGGCGATGACAAACGAAAATGTTATACTATATCAGCATGACGGCTATATGAGGGCGGCCCGTCGCTCCGTCAAGCGCCGGTGAGGAGATTATGACCGATCGTCATCAGGACCTGGCCGGGGGCTTCCCCGAAACCGACCACGATCACGCAAGCTGCGTCGACGAGGCGCTGGATCGCGCCGTCGCGATCTGCGAGCGGCGCCAGGTCCGCCTGACACCGCTCCGCCGGCGGGTCCTGCAGGCGGTGTGGAGCAGCCACAAGCCGGTCGGCGCCTACAACATCCTGACCATGCTGACGAACGAGCGCGGCACCACGGCGCCGCCCACGGTCTATCGCGCCCTCGAGTTCCTGCTGGAGAACGGATTGATCCACCGCATCGAAAGCCTCAACGCCTTCGTCGGCTGCACCAAGCCGGGCCAAGACCACGCATGGCAGTTGCTGATCTGCCGCGCCTGCGGCCGGGTTGCCGAGATCAGCGACGGTAAGCTGGACCACGCCATCGCCGACGCCGCCTCGCGCGCCGGGTTCATCTTGCAGCGGCGCACCATCGAACTGGCCGGCCTGTGTTCCGCCTGCCGGGACAGCGGGCCGGCGCAGAGGGATGGCGATGGCGCCCTCGTCTGACTCTGCTGGCTTCCTCATCGAAGCCCGCCAGGTTTCGGTGACCTTCGGCACCCACACTGCCTTGAGCGGCGTCGACGCCACCGTTCGCGAAGGAGAAGCCTTAACCATCATCGGCCCTAACGGCGCCGGCAAGACCACTCTGGTCAAGGTCATGCTGGGCCTCATCGCCCCGGACGGCGGCACCGTGCACCGCCGGCCCGGCCTCAGCATCGGCTACATGCCCCAGCGCATCGAGGTGGATGCCACCCTGCCGCTCACCGTCCGTCGCTTCCTGGCCTTCGCGGTGCCGCGCAACGGCCGTCCCTCCGAGGAACGGCTTCGCGCCGTGCTCGGCGAGGTCGGGGCCGAACATCTTCTGGAAAACCCCTTGCAGGAAGTGTCGGGTGGCGAGATGCAGCGAGTGCTGCTGGCCCGCGCGCTGCTGCGCGACCCCGACCTTCTGGTCCTCGACGAGCCGGCGCGCGGCGTCGACGTCGGCGGCCAAGCCGACCTTTACCAGCTCATCGGGCGCATCCGGGACGAACACGGCTGCGGTGTGCTGATGGTGTCACACGACTTGCACCTGGTGATGGCCGCCACTGACCGGGTCATCTGCCTCAACCAGCGGGTCCAATGCGCCGGCCATCCCGAGGCGGTGTCGCGCCATCCCGGCTATACTGAACTGTTCGGCGACTATCCGACGGCTCGGGCCTTCGCCATCTACCATCACCATCCCGGCCACGTGCAGGACGCCGACGGCACCCTGCAGCCGCTGGCCCCAACCGCCGGAGAGGCGGAGCCCCCAGCCTGCGGCTGCGATTCGACGGAACCCCACGATCATGGATGACTTCGCGCTCCGCGCATTGGCCGCCGGCATAGGCGTCGCCCTGATCAGCGGCCCCCTGGGGTGCTTCGTGGTGTGGCGGCGTATGGCCTTCTTCGGCAGCGCGCTGTCGCATTCGGCCCTGCTTGGCGTCGCGCTCGGCTTCCTGCTCGGCATCGATCTGACCATCGGCACCGTCGCCGTCTGCGTTGCCGTCGCCCTGCTGCTGGTCTTTCTTGAACGCGGCCGGACGCTGAGCGGCGACACCCTGCTCGGTATCCTCGCCCACGGGGCACTGGCCCTGGGCCTGGTGGCGCTGTCCTTCCTCGATACCGTGCGGGTCGATCTGATGGGCTATCTGTTCGGCGACATCCTGGCCGTGACCGTCGCCGACATCGCCTGGGTCTACGGCGCCGGCGCCGTCGTGCTGGCCGTGCTGGCCCTGCTGTGGCAGCCGCTTCTGGCCATCACCGTTCATGCCGACCTCGCCTTCGTCGAGGGGGTGCCGGTGACGCGCGTGCGCATCGCCTTCGTGCTGCTGCTGGCCGTGGTGGTGGCGCTGGCCATGAAGGTGGTGGGCATCCTGCTGGTGACCTCGTTGATCATCATCCCAGCGGCGGCCGCCCGCCGCTTTGCGCGCACCCCCGAACAGATGGCCGGTTCCGCGGCCGTCATGGGCTGCGTGGCGGTGGCAGGCGGCATTTGGGGATCGTTCGCCACCGACGTGCCGACGGGGCCGGCCATCGTGGTCGCCGCCTGCGTCCTCTTCGCCGCCTCGGGCGTCGCCTCGGCGCTCAGCGGGCGGCGTTGAAGCGGGCCAATCCCTTTTCCAGATCGGCAATCAGGTCGTCGGCATCCTCCAGCCCGGTATGGATGCGGATGCTGGGGCCGGCATAGGGCCAGGGAGAGGCGGTACGCACCTTCCCCGGGTCGGTGGGAATGATCAGGCTTTCAAAGCCGCCCCAGCTGTAGCCCAGGGCAAACAGGTCGAGCCCGTCCAGGAACGCGGCGACGGCGCTCTTGGCGGCTGGCCTCAAGACCACGCCGAACAAGCCGCAGGCGCCGGTAAAATCGCGCTTCCACAGGTCGTGGCCCGGGCAGCCGGGAAGGGCAGGGTGTAACACCGCCTCGACCTCGGGGCGGCCGGCCAGCCAGTGGGCCAACTTGATGCCGCTTTCCTGGTGGCGGGCCAAGCGTGGGCTCAGGCTGCGCAGGCCGCGCAGGCCCAAGTAGCAATCGTCGGGCCCGGCGCAATAGCCATATCCGTTGGCTGTGCCCCGTATGCGCTCGTAGAGCCGGACCGGCACGGTAACGGTGCCCAGCATGGCGTCGGAGTGGCCGACGATGAACTTGGTCGCCGCCTGGATCGAGACGTCGACCCCGTGGGCGAAGGGCTGGAAGTAGAGGCCGGCGCTCCAGGTGTTGTCCATGACGACGGTGACGCCTTTGGCGTGCGCCACCTCGGCGATGGCGGGGACGTCCTGCACCTCGAAGGTCAGCGATCCGGGGGATTCCACAAAGACGACTTTGGTTTGCGGGCGGATCAGCGCGGCGATTCCGGCCCCGACCAGCGGATCGTAATAGGTGGTCTCCACCCCGAAACGCTTGAGCGGGCCGCCGAGAAGGCGGCGGGTCGGGAAGTAGACGCTGTCGGTGACCAGCACATGGTCGCCCGCATCGAGGAAAGCCAGCAGCGTGCAGGCGATGGCGGCCAGGCCGGAGGGCAGGGTGACGGTGCGCTCCCCCCCTTCAAGGGCGGCCACCGCTTCTTCGAAGGCGAATGTAGTGGGGGTTCCTGTGCGGCCGTAATGAACGCCCTCGAAGGGTGCCAAGTTCGACGCCTCAAGTGCCGCCACTGTCGGGAAAGTGACGGTGGAACCGTGATAGACGGCAGGATTGACCAGGCCGAAGGTCTCCTCGGGCCGGCGGCCGGCATTGACCAGCAGAGTGTCTTTCTTGGGCATCATTGGTGTTTCCTTGAGGTCCGGTTTGCCGGGACCATTCAGTTTTCAGCCGGGGTATCGTCGCGGGCGCCCCATTCCGACCATGAACCGTCGTACATCGCGGTACGCTCGTGGCCAATAAGAAAAAGCCCGAGCGTGACGACGGCCGCCGTCACCCCCGAGCCGCAGGAGGTGACGATTGGCCGGTCGGGATCGACGCCGGCGGCGGCGAGCATTTCGGCGATCTCCTCGGCCGGGCGCATGGCATTGGCCCGTTCCGGGTCCATCAGACGGCCGAACGGCAGATTGCAGCTGCCGGGGATGTGGCCCAGCTTCTTCACCGGCCACGGTTCGGGGTCGGTGCCGGTGAAGCGGCCGGGGCTGCGGGCGTCGACGACCTGCTCGGCCCCGGCCTTGAGGTTCTCCAGAAGCTGCTCGGCCGAGCGCACGAGGGCCAGATCCGGCCGGCCGTCGGCGGTGCGCACGGTGAAGGACTTGGAGACCGGCCGCGCCGGCCCGCCCTCGGTCGGCCGGTTCTCTTTCAGCCATTTCGGCAGGCCGCCGTCCAGCATGGCGACGTTGGCGTGCCCGAAAACGCGGAACATCCACCAGGCGCGGGCCGCCGCCGCCGCGCCGCCGTTTGCGTCATACGCGATCACCCGATCCGCGTCGCCGATGCCCAGCGACCCCACCTTGGCGGCAAAGGTGGCGGCATCCGGCAGCATGTGGGGCAGGGAGGTTTTCCTGTCCGCGATGTCGTCGATGCTGAAGAAGACGGCGCCCGGAATGTGCGCCTGTTCGAACTCGGTGGCGGCCTTGCGCGGCGAATGCTTGGGAAACCACGTTGCATCGATGATGGCGATTCCCGGCTTGCCGAGATGGTTGGCCAGCCACTCGCTGCTGACCAGGGCGTCAGGATTTGCGTAGTTCATGCCGATCTCCCCCGTAGGTGACTGCCGAACCGTCCTTGACGGGCCGCCCCTGCCCTGTGGTAGGGATGACGCCCGCCGACCAAAAAGAAACCGCCGGCCCCCCGACGGCCGCACCATCCGGGAAGGAAATGCCGCGAATGAAACTCACTGACATTCTGCCCGTCGAAATCTGGCGTGCAATCGAAAAAGAGGCCAACGAGAAGTTCGGCCTCAACGCCTCGGTGTTCGACGCCGACGGCAAGCGCATCACCGGCGAAGCAGTGCGCGCCAATCGCCTGTGCCCGGCGATCGCTGCCTCCAAGGACGGCCAGACGCATATCTGCGCCCGCGCACATCAGGATGTCATCGCCCAGGTCCGCCGCCATGGCGCCCCCGTGGTCGGGGAATGCGACGCCGGCATGGTCAAGATCGTCGTGCCGATCACGGTGGACGGCGAGTTCCTGGGCGCGTTCGGCGGCTGCGGCCGGCCGCTCGACGGCGAGCCGATTGACGCCTTCTACGTCAGCAAGGTGACGGGCATCCCGGAAGCCGAGGTCGAGGCCTTGAGCCGTGACATTCCTTCCCTTACCGAGCGCGAGACCCGCCAGGTTGCTTCCTTCCTGGCGTCCCGCGTGGAAGGCGTGTTCAAGGCTCTCCAGGACGACTGAGACCACCGCCATCTAGGCCAGCCAATCCGGCACCGGCAGGTTCTTCTCGCGCAGGAAGGCCGGGTTGAACAGTTTGCTCTGATAGCGGGTGCCGTAGTCGCAGAGCACGGTGACGATGGTGTGGCCGGGCCCCATTTGCCTGGCCAGACGAATGGCGCCAGCCACGTTGATGCCGCTGGAACCGCCCAGGCACAGGCCCTCGTGCCTCAACAGATCGAAGATGATGGGGACCGCCTCGGCGTCGGGGATCTGGAAGGCTTCGTCGATCGGCGCCCCCTTCAGGTTCTCGGTGATGCGGCCCTGGCCGATGCCCTCGGTGATCGACGAGCCCTCGGCCTTGAGTTCGCCGAACTTGTAGTAGTGGTAAAGGGCGGCGCCGAGCGGGTCGGCCAGCGCGGCGACCACCTTGGGATTGCGGGCCTTGAGCGCCATCGCCACGCCGGCCAGGGTGCCGCCCGTGCCGACCGCGCAGACGAACCCGTCGACCTTTCCTCCCGTCTGCTCCCAGATCTCGGGTCCGGTACCTTCCTCGTGGGCACGACGGTTGGCGACGTTGTCGAACTGGTTGGCCCAGATGGCGCCGGCAGCTTCGCTCTCGGCCAGTTCTTCGGCCAACCGCCGCGAGACATGAACGTAGTTGCCGGGATTCTTGTAGGGGACCGCCGGCACCTCGCGCAGCTCGGCGCCGCACAGGCGCAGCATGTCCTTCTTCTCCTGGCTCTGGGTTTCGGGGATGACGATGACAGTGCGATAGCCCCTCGCATTGGCAACCAGGGCAAGGCCGATGCCGGTATTGCCCGCCGTGCCCTCGACGATGACGCCTCCGGGCTTAAGCTGGCCGCGCGATTCGGCATCCTCGACGATGTAAAGCGCGGCGCGATCCTTGACCGACCCGCCGGGGTTGAGAAACTCGGCCTTGCCCAGAATTTCGCAGCCGGTTTCTTCGGAAGCCCTTCTCAGGCGGATGAGGGGCGTATTGCCAATTGTTTTAACAAATCCATCACGTATATCCATAATCAAATACCCTGCTTTTGCGGATTATTCACCCGCAAAACTGGCGAGCCGGCGGCCCGCTTTCAAGGGCGACAGGTCAGGTGGATGAAATCCGCGAAGGAAAGTGCTTCAGCCGGCCTTCGCGCGCCAAGCGGCCCGCAGGTGGCGGTGACGCTGGCGGAACCAATGAACGGCAATGATCGTGATGGAATGGGCGAGGCGCCCCGATTCCAGCCATTCGAAGGCTTCCGCCGCTGGGACGGTCAGCACGCGGATGTCCTCGTGCTCGGCATCCAAGCCGTGAATGCCGCCGGCCTTCGAGGCGTCGACCTGGCCGCAAAATACGAACACGGTCTCGCTGCATCCACCGGGGCTGGCCATCACGCGCTGGATGGGAATCAGTTCGCGGATCTCGCAGCCGGACTCCTCCACGGCTTCGCGGCGCGCCACCTGCTCGGGCGTCTCGCCCTCGTCGATGATGCCGGCCACGCACTCAACCAGCCAGGGCGTGAAGCCATCGTCCCACCACGCGGTCGAGGAAAGGGCGGCATGGGCGCCGATGCGGAACTGCTCGACGAAGATCAGGCTGTCGAGATCGGCATCGTAGAGCAGGACGACGGCGGCATGGCCGCGCTCGAACACCTCCCGCGTAAAGGGCTCGCTCCAGCCGCCCTCGAACAGGCGGTGGCGGACGGTGTAACGATCGATCTTGAAATAACCGTCAAACGGACGGGACTTTTCGATCACGGTAACGTCGGAACGCTTCATCAGGTGCCCGTCCTTAGGCTGACGACGGCACCCCCTCGGGCGCCGGCGCGCCCTTTGTGAGGGAAGCGGCCCGATTTGTCCAGAGGGTCATCGGACAGCGGGTATAGCGCCTATCTTTATGACCATTATTTCAAACAATTAGCGTCAAATTTTAATCTAATTTATCGGATTGATGCCCCTAAAGGAAGCGGCCGGCCGACCCCGCCACCACCGTGATCAGCCCAAGGATCAGGTTGATGCCGATGATGCGGCGGATGCGCGGCAGGTGGCGCGCAGCCTCCGGCCAGTCTGCAGCGGCGACCGCCCGGCGGAAGGGCGGATAGGGGCCGAACACCATGTAAACGAAAAGGGCGATCATTACCCAACCCAACCCCTGCATCAGATGAATGTGGACGCCGCTGCCGGCGAAGCCGTTATAGAGCGAGAACATGACGACATAGCCGGTGACGGGAAGCACCACCACGGCATGCCACACCCAGATGAAGAAGCGGCGGAACACGGCGGCCAGTAGGGTCAACTTATGGGGCGGCTCCATGACATCGACCGACGGCCTCAGCACCATGTAGGCGAACAGCATGCCGCCGACCCACGCCACGGCGCCCAAGGCGTGCAACGCCATCAGCACGGAATTCATCATCGTTTTTCCCCATTTCCCCGGAGCCGGTCACATCTTCCGTCGCTGGTTTCCCGCGACGAGGCAGGCCAACGATGCTAGAAGGTGCATCGCAGTCGCAAATCCGTCAACCCATAGCCCTTCCCGCGCGATGATCCCTTACGATTTTTCCTCAATCGACTGGCCGGTGGTGGCCGTGGTGGTCGGCGCCTTTCTGGCCGCCGGCACCGTCAAGGGCGTGCTCGGCGTCGGCCTGCCGATGATCGCGGTTCCTCTCATCGCCAGCGTCACCGGCCCGGCCCACGCCATCGCCCTGGCCTCGGTGCCGGTGGTGGTTTCCAACGCCTGGCAGGCCTTCCATGGTGGTCATACCAAAGACTGCGTCCGCCGCTTCTGGCCGATGCTGACCGGCGTCATCGCCGGCGCCGTGGTCGGCGTCCAGATCCTGGCCACCTTCGACCAGCAGATCGTCTCGGGAATCCTGGGCATCGTGCTGGTGGTGTTCACCAGCCTGCAGGCGATGCCCCGAACCCTGTCGCTCGATGTCCGCGGCGAACGCTGGCTGGGCCCGCCGCTCGGCCTGGTGGGCGGCGTGCTGGGCGGCATGTCCAGCCTGTTCGGGCCGCTGCTCATTCTCTACCTGGTGGCGCTGCGGTTGCCCAAGGACGTGTTCGTCGCCGCCGTGGCACTGCTTTTCTTTACCGGCTCGCTGCCGCTGTTCCTCGGCCTCGTCGCCCACGGCATCCTCAGCCCGCAGCAGATCGTGCTTTCCTCGCTGTCGTCGCTGCCGGTCATCGCCGGCCTGGTGATCGGCCGGCGGCTGCGCCGGCACGTCCCCCAGGCACTGTTCGAGAAGGCGCTTTTCGTCGTCCTCATCGTCATCGGCCTCAACCTCGTCCGCCGGGCGTTCTTTTAGGCCGGACGCGGGCCGAGGAGAATGATCGCCGCACCGGTCAGGCAAACGACGGCGCCCGTGATGTCCCAGCGATCCGGCCGGACATTCTCCACCGCCCACAGCCAAACGAGCGAGGCGGCAATATAAACGCCGCCGTAGGCCGCATAGGCTCGCCCCGCGAAGGTGCTGTCGACGCGAGTCAGCAGATAAGCGAATAGCGCCAGCGATATCATGCCAAGAGCCGCCCACCACGCCGGATGGTGCAGGCGCAACCACGCCCAGAAGGCAAAGCAGCCGGCGATCTCGGCGACGGCGGCACCGGTGAAGACAAGGATCGAGGACATCGCGGCGGCTCCATGCGTCTCAGGCTTACCCTTAGGTGGGCATGGTGCCACCTCTGCCAAGAGCGCGCGCTCTAGGCTGGCCAACGCAGCCCGCCTTCGTGTAGGGTGCCGCCTCGTCGAACCGATACCTCAAGGTCTCGCCTTACCATTCATGCGCCACGTCGAATTCATCGTCCTGATGGCCCTCATCATGTCGTTGGCGGCCCTGTCGACCGACGCCGTCATGCCGGCCCTGCCGATGATCGGCCAGGAGCTTGCTACCGACGACGACAACCGCCGCCAGTTGATCATCGGCGCCTTCCTGCTGGGCATGGCCCTGGCGCAGGTGCTGTTCGGGCCGTTGTCCGACAGCCTGGGCCGCAAGCCCGTTCTGCTGTTTGGCATCGCGCTGTTCGGCGCCGGCTGCCTGATCTCGATCTGGGCACCGACCTTCGAAATGATGATCCTGGGCCGCCTGACCCAGGGCATCGGCGCCGCGGCGCCCCGGGTACTGGCGGTCGCCGTCATTCGCGACCGTTTCGAGGGCCGGCAGATGGCCAAGACGGTGTCGATGATCATGACGGTCTCGATCCTGGTGCCGGTGTTCGCGCCTCTGGTCGGACAGGGCGTTCTGGTCTTCACCGGCTGGCGTGGCATCTTCTGGATGGCCCTGGGCATGGGCGTCATGATGGCCGTCTGGGCCGGGTGGCGCCTGCCCGAGACGCTCTCGGATGCCCACCGCCACCCGCTTTCCTTCCGCCGCGTCGGCCGCGCCCTGGTCGAAGTCCTCACCCACCGCATGGTGGTCTCGTATTTGCTGGCCACCGCTTGCCTGTTTTCGGCCTTCGTCGGCTATCTCACGTCGGCCCAGCAGATCTTCCAGGAAATATATGGGCTGGGCCCTTTGTTTCCCTTCGCCTTCGGCGGCTTGGCTGGATCGATCGGACTAGCCGCGTTCGTCAATTCGCGCATCGTCGTGCTGCTGGGCATGCGCCGGCTCGTCTATATGGCGCTTTCCGGCATGATCGGGTTGGCCGTGACTTTCGCCGGCCTCACCTTGCTGTTTGAGGGCATCCCGCCGCTGTGGCTGACCTTCTTGGTGCTGGCGCCGATGTTCTTCTGCCACGGCATGCTGTTCGGCAACCTCAATGCGCTTGCCATGCAGCCGATGGGCCACATCGCCGGATCGGCCGCCGCCGTCATCGGCACCGTGGTGACGGCCATTTCGGCGACCGTCGGATCGCTTATCGGCCAAGCCTACGACGGGACCATCCTGCCGCTTGCGCTCAGCTTCGCCGCCTTTAGCGTGCTTGCCCTCGGCTGCTGCCGTTGGGCCGACCGCTGACGTCTCTGCAAGGGGAGTAGGGGGATCGCTACCCGGCCTTCGGTGGCGCCGGCCGGACGACGGTGGGAGCCAGCCTCGCCATCACGTCGCGCGCGTCATAGGCGTTGGGCTCGGTCGGCGATTTTGCTCCGCGGTAAACCACGATGTCGGCAAAGGCCCGGTATTCGGTGATGGTTCTGCCGCTGCTCGCCCCGATGAAGGAATGCCGGCGACCCCAGGGGCCGTAACCGCCGTAGCCGCCATAACCGCCGAAGCCACTATCGTGGTATTCGCTCCTGGCCTCGGTCTCGCGGTTGACCATGACGAAGTAGTCACCCCCCTGAGCGAGCGTCAACTCGGCCGCGCGATAGAGCAGGTAATTCTCCACCGTCTCGCGGGCGGTCAGGGAATTGCCGGAAAACGACACCCGGAAGCGGTTGCCCTCGATCTGCTGCTGGGAGAAGCCGTAACCGTTCGTCGCCGGCTGATAGAGGGTCGGAAGGGCACAGGCGCTGAGCCCCAAAAGCACGACGACCAGTACGGGGAGTATCCGTCTCACCCCAAAGATATAGGTGCGAGGGGGACGGTCTCAATACGCGGATTGTCGCCGCCGATGCGGGCGGATGCGTGAAACGGTGAAATAGAAGGACACCTCGCGAAGTCTACCCAGTGTAACGGCAGCCCGCTGCCCGCTGCGGATCAGATTATCCCACGGGAATTCGGCCTGATCTTCCACCTGCCGCGCCGGGCCCATTGTCCGGACGTTTGGTCACGCCGCCGCGCCGCCGCCCCTTGAAACCGCCCGTTGAGAGGTCCCGATGACTGCACCCGACGTTCCCGGAAAGATTCTCGTAATGGGATTGCCCGGCAGCGGCAAGACCACGCTGGCCAAAGTGTTGGTCCGGCGGCTCAACGCCGTCCATTTCAACGCCGACGAGATCCGGCACAACATCAACAAGGACCTCGGCTTTTCCATCGATGATCGCATCGAGCAGGCGCGCCGAATGGGTTGGCTGTGCGATCGGGTGGTCGAGGCGGGAAACCTGGCGATCGCCGACTTCATCTGCCCGACGCCGGAAACCCGGGCCGCTTTCGGCAAGGCCCTCGTGGTGTGGATCGATCGCATCAAGGAAAGTCGCTTCGAAGATACCGACCGCCTGTTCATGCCGCCTGAACGCTACGACGTGCGCGTCACCGCTTCCGGCACCCCCGAATATTGGGCCGAGCAGATCGCCCAGCACGTGCGGCCGGTTTTCGACCCGAGGCGGCCCACCGCCTTGTTCGTCGGGCGCTGGCAGCCTTTTCACGACGGCCACAAGGCGCTGATCGAGAAAGGAATCGAGCGGGCCGGCCAAGTGTGTATCGCGGTGCGCAACACCCATTCCCTCGACGACGCTTCCAACCCGTTTGCCTTTGAAGAGGTCAAGGAGCGCATCGAGACCGCGCTGTGGCGTCACAAGGGTCGATTCAACGTGATCGACATGGCGAACATTTCCCACATCTTCTATGGCCGCGATGTCGGATACGCTGTCGAGCGGCTTGAGCTTTCGCCCGACGTCGAGGAAATCTCGGCCACCGAAGTCAGGCGGCGGATCGGTCTCGGAGATCGGCGGGAAATCCACGCGGCAGTCAAGGCGCCGCCCTCCGCGAGGCCGCGCCGGCAAACTGCGGCCCCGCAATAATCTGCAATCCGGACGAGCCGACTTCCAGGAGGATTTTCGATGGATTCGAGTGGGTTTCGAACGTGGAACCGGGCCGAGTTGGAAGCAACGGGCGGCTCCACGGCCCACGAAGAGCATAGCCCTGAGCGGGCTGGCGGCGCACTGGAATGGGTGGGGCAGGGGCTGTTCTTCCTGGCCCTGGGGTTCCTCGTCTTTGCCGCCGGCGCCTTCGTGGTCCTCAACCAGACATTCCCCTACCAACCGTTGAGCGACGCCTACCGGGCAGCGGTCGCCTACATCGACAAGCGGACGATGTCGAGCGATCCCCTGACCACCGATCAGTGGCGGGAAGCCCGGACCCCAGCCCTCGGCGTTACGGCCTACGAGGCCAGCCGCGCCTCTCCCGGATACACCCTCTACACTTCCGGCGACGGCCCCTACGCTCGCCTCGTCACGATGGATGGCCGTACGCTTCACGAATGGCTTCGTCCCTACAGCACGGTCTGGAACGAGCAATCCGCCATCAAAAACCCGCAGCCCGACCCCCTGATCTTCATGTCCAAGGCGGAAGTCCTGCCGAACGGCGACCTGCTGGCCATCTACGAAGCCGCCGGCGATACCCCGTGGGGATACGGCATGGTCAAGCTGGACAAATACTCCGAGGTGATCTGGAGCTATCTTGAGCCGGTCCATCATGATTTCGACGTCGCCCCCGATGGCCGCATCTTCACGCTGACCCATGAGTTCACCTCCGAGGACATCAAGGGGTTCGTCACCCTGGGCCGCACGCGCCTTGACGATTTTCTGGTGACGTTGTCGCCCGACGGCCGGGAGTTGAAGAAGATCTCGCTGACCCATGCCTTGGCTCAGTCGCGCTACAACGGATTCCTGCACGCCACCCCAGCCTTTTCGACAGAGGATCCACTGCACACCAATGCGGTCGAGTACATCGATAAGGCCAAAGCCCGACGTTTCGCGGTCGGGGGTGAGGGACACGTCATCGTGTCCTTCCGCGACATCGGCGTTCTTGCCGTAATTGACCCGGAAACCGGGGAAGTCGAATGGGCAACGCGGGGCCCATGGGTCGGCCAGCACGATCCCCGCGTGCTGGATAACGGCGACATCCTGGTGTTCGACAACTTCGGGACATTTGACAAGGGAAACGACTCGCGCATCCTCGCCTTCAATCCAAAGACGATGGAGGTGACGTGGCGATATCAGGGCGATGTCGAGCACCCCTTCGCGAGCGAAATCCGCGGTTCGATCGAACGGCTCGCCAACGGCAACACATTGATTACGGAATCGGACGGCGGCCGCCTTTTGGAAGTTGCTCTCGATGGCACCATCGCCTGGGAATATCTCAATCCGATCCGGAGTGGCGAGGCAAATCGCTACATTCCCGTCGTCTCCGGAGCACAACGCGTCATCCCGGACCGTCTGGACCCGGCGTTCCGCGACATCATCGAACGGTAACGGAGAGAGAATCATGAAACGCATGAGAAGTGAACGCCTCCTCCTTTGGATCATCGCAGTCCTGCTGCCGGCGGTCGCCGCGACACCCGCCGCCGCCTATGTCGGCCCCGGTGCCGGCCTTAGCCTGTTGGGCGCCCTGTGGGGCGTGGTCATCGCCATCGGAGCCGCCGTCGGCTTCGTCATCCTGTGGCCGCTCCGCCGTTATCTGCGGAAAAACCGCATAGGCATGGCCACAGGACGCATGCAGGAACAAGCGGCTTCGTCAAATGCCGCTCGCTCACCGCAAAAGGACGTATCGCGCCATGGGGCTGTTTAACCTTCCCGGTCCGTTCTACGAGTTGATCGACCAGTCGGTCTTCGCGGCGGTGCCGGCCCCGTGGCGACTGGTCTTCTGGGCGATCACGGCGGCTGTCATCAGCCTGCTGCTCTATAAATGGCTGTCGCCCCAGGCGAAGATCGCCGCAACCAAAGAACGGGTCGCGGAAATACGCCGCCGGATGCTCGACCACGACGGCGACGATCTGGCCAGCGCCATGCCCTTGGTCCGCGCCCAACTGGGCATCGCCTTTCGCCATCTCGGCCTGGTGCTGCCGGCAACCCTTATCGCCTCGTTTCCGGCGTTGACTTTGATGATCTGGCTCGACACCTCCTACGCCCGCGTCGTTCCGGACGGCGCGCCACCCATCGAGGTGGTGCCTTCCGATTTCGAAGGCACGTGGCAGACCGATTCCGGCCTGCCCCTCATCACGGTAAGGGAACGCGGCGGAAACCACGTCGCCGACATCCCCGTTGGGAAGCCCATTCCGCAGATCGAGAAACGGCACTGGTGGAACGTGCTGCTCGGCAATCCGGCCGGCTATCTTCCCGACCAGGGGCCGCTCGAGCGCGTGACCGTCCACCTTCCGGAACGGGCTTTTCTGCCCTTCGGCCCCAATTGGGCTCGTTCCTGGATAGCGCTGTTCATGCCGGTTTTTTTCATCACGTCGCTGCTTTTCTACCGGCTCGCCCGCATCCAGTGAGGCCGATGACCATGGTGGCGGAAACTCGCGCGAACAAGGAGGCGGCCGGGAACGACGGCTTCGCGGTCGCCGGCTGGATGGATAGGGTGGGGGAATTCGTCACCCGCCACCAGCCCTTGTGGATCTCGCTCGGAAACCTTGAAACGAAGGCGGTATTGGCCGAGCGCACCGCACAGGTGATTGATCGCCCCATCTACGTCGCCGGCTTGGCCCGCTCGGGCAGCACCGTTTTGCTCGAAACCCTGGCCCGCCATCCCGACGTGGCGACCCACCGCTATCGTGACTACCCGCTGATCTTCACCCCCTACTGGTGGAACCGCTGGCTCAACCGCGTGGCACGGCGCGACGAGCAGCCGACTGAAAGGTCCCACAAGGACGGCATCGCCATTACCTCGAACAGCCCGGAAGCCTTCGAGGAAATGCTGTGGATGGCCTTTTTCCCGGGACTGCACAATCCCTCGCACGGCGCCCCGTTTGACGATCCGGCGGCCGATCATCAGGGATTTGCGAGATTCTATGTCGAGCACATCCGCAAGCTGCTGGCGGTGCGCGGACGGCGCCGCTACGTCGCCAAGGGCAACTACAACGTCACACGCCTGGGCTATCTGCTGCGCCTGTTCCCGGACGCCCGCTTCGTCGTGCCGGTGCGCGATCCGGTCTGGCATATCGCCTCCCTCACCAAGCAGCAGGCGTTGTTCACCAAGGGACAGCAAGACAACCCGGCTGCCGTGCGCCACCTGCAACGGGTCGGCCATTTCGAGTTCGGCCTGGACCGCCGGGCCATTGCCGTCGGCGATCCGCGAAGAGTGGCCGAGGTCATGGCGTTGTGGAAGAACGGTGCGGAAGTCGAGGGCTGGGCCCGTTATTGGGCACTGATCCACGATCACGTCGCCGACGTGTTGGCGGAAAGCCCGGAAATTCGCGCGGCAACCTACGTGGTTCGCTACGAGGACCTGTGCCGAACGCCGCGCGAGACCCTTGCCGCCGTGCTCGGCCATTGTGGGTTGGCGGCCGACAACGGCTTTCTCGCCCACGCGGCCGAGCGCATCCATTTTCCCGGCTATTACAAACCAAAATTTGACGACGTCGAGCTCGCCGTAATCGAGCGCGAGACGGCGGCGGCCGCCCGAAAGTTTGGCTACGGGAGTCCGGCCAACGACAGCCAGACAGTTGCGCGGCGTTCGCAATAAGCCGCTTTCCGTTCCGCTAAAACTGCGATACATCGGGGCTGTTCCGGCAACGACAGATAGGACAGCCATGCTTCGCGGAGGACAGCGCCTGACGTGGATCGCCGCCGGCTTCCTGGCGGTCTCCATGATGACACGGGTTGGCTTGGCATTCTTCAGCGGTGAGGGGTTCCAGGGGTTTGAATGGTCCCGGTTCCTCGCCTTCGGTCTCGTCTTCGATCTCGCCGTCCTCCCTTGGGTTCTGCTGCCGTGGGCGGTGTACGACGCCTTCGTGCCGGCGTTTGCCGCAACCGGGCGGCCTGGCCGGGGCGAGCGCCTGTGGGCGATGCTGTGGGCCGCCATCTATCTGGGTTTGTTCCTCATCCTGGCGGCGGCCGAGTTCGCCTTCTGGGGCGAGTTCAACAGCCGGTTCGACTTCATCGCCGTCGACTATCTCATCTACACGCACGAGGTGCTGGGCAACATCTGGGAAAGCTACCCGGTCGGCCTGGGACTGGCGGCCATACTGGCGGTTTCTCTGCTGATGGTCTGGCGCACCTGGCCGCGCGGCCGCTCCGTGAACCATGGGCGGCGGTGGCGCCGCGTCGCCCTGTTGGCCGCCACCGCCGGAACCAGCCTTTTCGTTCTCGACCCGAAGCTGGCCGATTATCCGGCCAACACCTTTGTCGAGCAGCTGTCGATGAACGGCATGTTCGCCTTCGCCCATGCCTACCGGAATAATGAACTGGACTACGCCCGTTACTACCCGACCCTCGGGCAGGCCGACCTCCTGGCGGAAATCCGCTCACTGCTGAGCGAGCCGCATTCCCACTTCACGGGCCCCAAGGGCATTGAGCGTCAGGTCAGCGCCTATCACCCGCCGAGAGAGGCAAACGTCGTCCTCATTTCGGTCGAGAGCCTGTCGGCGGATTTCCTCGGCCATTTTGGCAATGCAGCCGGCCTGACGCCGGAGTTGGACCGCCTGGCCGATGAGGGATTGCTGTTCACCAATCTGTTCGCCACCGGCACGCGAACGGTTCGGGGGCTGGAGGCGCTGTCGGTCGGCACGCCGCCGACGCCCGGCCAAAGCATCGTGCGCCGCCCCAACAACGACGATCTCGAAAACCTTGGCGAGGAACTGGGCGAACGGGGCTGGACGCCCTATTGGATCTACGGCGGCTACGGCTTTTTCGACAACATGAACGCCTACTTCGCGGCCAACCATTACCAGGTGGTCGACCGCTCGGCGATGGGTGCCGAGAACCTGCCCATCCACCACGAGAATATCTGGGGGATCGCCGACGAGGACCTGTACTCCCTGGCCATCGCCAAGCTGGATCGGGAGTACGCCCAGGGCCACCGTTTCTTCGCCCACATTATGACGACGTCCAACCACCGGCCCTTCACCTTTCCCGAGGGCCGCGTCGACCTGCCCGAAAAGCACCGCGAAGGCGCCGTGAAGTATACCGACTGGGCGATCGGCGACTTCATCCGGCGTGGCGCCACCAAGCCGTGGTTTGACAATACGCTGTTCATCATCCTGGCCGACCACACCGCGAAGGCGGCGGGGCGCACAGACCTGCCGCCGGAACGCTATCGCATCCCGATGATCTGGTACGCGCCGAAACTGGTGGCGCCCGGCGTGATGCCGCGCCTGATGAGCCAGATCGACGTGGCACCCACCCTGCTGGGCTGGCTCGGCCTCGACTATGAAAGCCGGTTCTTCGGCTACGACCTCTTCGCCCTGGAGCCGGGCCGGGAGCGGGCCTTCATCAGCACCTATCAGAAGCTCGGCTACCTGAAGGGTGGCCGCCTGCTGGTACTCGATGCCCGTCGTCGGCCGACGGCAGAGGCGGGGGTGCAGACCTCTTCCGACCAGCCGGTGGAAGAAGCGCAGTTGGCGCGGGAAGCGATGGCCTGGTATCAGGCGGCAAGCAGCATGTTCAAGGCCGGCCAGTTGAAGGACATCCATGAAGGTGGCGGTCCGGCAAATCCGTCTCAGTGAAAATCGTGGGACTCCACCTTGATCGACGGTCCAGCATCGGCGGTCAGCTTGCCGAGCAGGGGGGTGAGGTCGACGAGCTGGCGGGCCAGCACGTGGATGACGAGGCCCTCGCGCTGCACCCGGCCGATCACCCCCAATAGGCCGGCCCCCAGCAGCGTTCGCCGATCGCGCTCGAAAACCCCGGTATGGACGATCACGTTGGCGATGCCGGTCTCGTCCTCCAGCGTCACGAAGATGACGCCGCTGGCGGTGCCCGGCCGCTGGCGGGTGACGACCAGGCCGGCAACGCGGACCGACTGCTCGTGCGCCAGATCCCCGAGGCGGGCGCAGGAAAGGTACCGGCCGGCCGCCAGTTCGCCGCGCAACAGGGCGACCGGATGGCTCTTGAGCGACAGGCGCAGCGCCCGGTAATCGTCGGTCACGCTTTCCCCCGCCGTCATGGCGGGTAACGCCACGGCCGGCTCATGGGCGGTTTCGCGGGCCTTGGCGGCGGCAAACAGCGGCAGCGGCGCCTGCCCCTTGAGGCCGCGCACCGCCCACAGGGCCTGGCGGCGATTGAGCTTGAGCGAGGTAAAGGCGTCGGCCCGGGCCAGGGCTTCCAAAGCCGTGGGGGCAAGGCCGGCCCGGAGTTGAATATCCTCGATGTCGGTATAGCCGGTGCCGCGCGCCTCTACCAATGCCTTGCCGGCCGCTGCCGGGAACCCGCCGACCTGGCGCAGGCCGAGACGTAGCGCGACATGCCCCGCGCCGTCGCCATCCTCCAGCGTATGGTCCCAGTCGCTGAGATTGACGTCGACGGGCCGCACCGCGACCCCATGGTCGCGGGCGTCGCGCACAATCTGGGCCGGCGCGTAGAAACCCATCGGCTGGCTGTTGAGCAGTGCCGCCGCGAAAGCCGCCGGATAGTGGCGCTTGAGCCAGGCCGAAACGTAGACCAGGAGCGCGAAACTGGCGGCGTGGGATTCGGGGAAGCCGTAATCGGCGAAGCCCTCGATCTGATGGAAGCAGCGCTCGGCGAAATCGCGCTCGTAGCCGCGCTCCACCATGCCGTCGATGAAGCGGACCTCGAACAGATGAATCTCGCCGGAGCGGCGGAAGGTGGCCATGGCGCGACGCAATGAATCGGCTTCCGAGGGCGTGAAGCCGGCACCGACGATGGCGATCTTCATGGCCTGCTCCTGGAACAGCGGGATGCCCAGAGTCTTGCCCAGCACCGCTTCCAGGTCCTTGGAAGGATAGGAAACCGCCTCCTTCCCCTGGCGGCGGCGCAGGTACGGATGCACCATGTCGCCCTGGATGGGACCGGGCCGGACGATCGCCACCTCGATGACAAGGTCGTAGAAATTGCGCGGCTTGAGGCGCGGCAGCATGGCCATCTGGGCACGGCTTTCGACCTGGAAGACGCCCACCGAATCGCCCTCGCACAGCATGTCGTAGACGGCCGGGTCCTCGGCCGGCACCGCGGCGAGCGTAAGGGGGCGGCCGTGATGGCGGGAAATGAGATCGAACGCCTTGCGGATGCAGGTCAGCATGCCGAGCGCCAGGACGTCGACCTTGAGCATACCCAGGGTGTCGAGGTCGTCCTTGTCCCATTCGATGACGGTGCGATCCGCCATGGCGGCATTGGCGATGGGCACCGCCTCGCAGAGCGGCCCCTGGGTCATCACCATGCCGCCGGTATGCTGCGAGAGATGCCGGGGGAAGCCGCGCAACTCACCGGCCAGCGCCAGGGTCAAGCGTACCGTGCGTTCGTCGGGGTCGAGCCCGGCCTCGCGGATGTCCTGGGGCCGGATGTCCTCCCAGTCGCGCCGCCAGGCGGCGCCCTGCAAGGCGACGATGGAATCTTCCGACAGCCCCATCGCCTTGCCGGCCTCGCGCAGGGCGCTCTTGGTGCGATAGGTGATGACGGTGGCGGTCATGCCGGCCCGCTCGCGGCCGTATTTGCCATAGAGGTACTGGATGACCTCCTCGCGCCGCTCGTGCTCGAAGTCGACGTCGATGTCGGGCGGTTCATTCCGCTCGGCTGAGACGAAGCGCTCGAACAAAAGGTCGA
Organism: Rhodospirillales bacterium; assembly: GCA_014859895.1. Classification (GTDB taxonomy): domain Bacteria; phylum Pseudomonadota; class Alphaproteobacteria; order Rhodospirillales; family Shumkoniaceae; genus Shumkonia. The sequence continues at coordinate 2,133 of JACZKS010000001.1, read as the reverse complement.
TGCGGCGGGGGTCGACCGCCGTGATGCCCAGCGCGTAGCACACCGCCGAGTTGGCGGCCGAGCCGCGGCCCTGGCACAAGATGCCGTGACCGCGGGCGAAATGGACGATGTCATGCACGGTCAGGAAGTAGGGGGCGTAGCCCAGCTCCCCGATAAGGGCCAGTTCGTGCTCGATCTGGCCGCGCACCTTGTCGGGCACGCCATCGGGAAAATGCTCGGCGGCGCCGATCCAGGCCAGCCGGACCAGTTCTTCCTGCGGGGTACGGCTATCGGGTATCGGGTCGATCGGGTATTCGTAACGCAACTCGTCCAGGCTGAAGGCGCAGGCCCCGGTGATCTCGACCGTGCGCGCCACGGCCTCGGGGTAATCGGCAAACAGCCGCGCCATCTCGTCCGGCGCCTTCAGGTGGCGCTCGGCGTTGGCAGCCAGCCGGAACCCCGCTTCGCGAAGGGTGCAGTGCTCGCGGATGCAGGTCAGCACGTCCTGCAAGGGCCGGCGGGCCGGCGTGTGGGCATGCACGTCGTTGGTGGCGACAAGGTGCACGCCGGCCCGGCGTGCCATCTCGGCCAACACTGAAAGACGCTGGGCATCATCGCCTAAATAAAGATAATTTACAGATAGATATAATCTATTCTTGAAGTAATTTTTAAGCATCTTTAGGGTATCGGCGAAGGCCGGATCGGCGCCCTTCGTCGGCGGCAGGGCGACGATGATCTGACCTTGGCCATGCGCGAAGACGTCGCTGAGTGCCAGCTCGCAGCCGCCCTTGACGGCACGCCGTTTGCCGACGGTCAACAGCCGGGCCAGCCGGCCGTAGGCGGCACGGTCGGTGGGAAGGCACAGCAGTGACGGCCCGTCCGTCAGGTCGAGCCTGGCCCCGACCACCAGCTGGATGCCGGCCCGCCTGGCGGCGGCATGGGCGCGCACGACGCCGGCCAGGCTGTTGCGGTCGGTGATCGCAATGGCCCTATGGCCGAGGGCGGCAGCGGCGAACACCATCTCCTCGGGATGCGAGGCGCCTCTGAGAAAACTGTAGTTGCTGGTCACCTGAAGCTCGGCGTAGGCGGTCATTCGCGGCCCCTTTGGTCATCAGCCCCGAATTTTGCCTCCGAGGAAGGCACCCCTTGCCGAAAACTCCGTTTCCTCGACGGCACGGAAAAACCGCTGGTCAGCCGTGACGAAAACCGCATCCACCGCCTCGGCGCAGGCCAGATACAGGCAGTCGTAGACGGGATGACTGAGGAGAAGGGCAATTTCCATGGCGCGCGGGACCAAGTCGATGGACGGGTGAAATACCGTGATGAATTCGCGTGCGGCAACGGGGATAGCCCGCGCATGATCCGGCGTGATCTCATGGCGGACGGTCTTCTTCCAGGCAACATTGGCGACCTCCACGAGCAGGAAATCCGGCGCCTCTAAGTCACCCGCATGCTTATCCAGAAGTTTCAACGCCTCGTCGTGCAGGTTCTCCCGGACGAACCACTTCACGGCGACGCTGGCATCAATGATCAGGCTCACCGGTCGCGGTCCTCGCGGAGAAGAACCGCACTATCCGTCTGCTTGATACCCTTGGGGGTCATGGCCGCAATGCGATCCGCTGCGGCAAGCATTTCCTCCCGGCTCTTACGATTGGCAGCTTGCCGGAGAACCTCACGCAATTCCGCTTCAAGGGATCTGCCGCTTTGAATGGCCTTGCTCTTCAGGCGCTCGACCACAGCATCTTCAACATTTCTAATCGTCAGGTTCGCCATGCCATCCTCCATGTGCTTGCATTTTGCTAGCATAGCCAATATGCATGCATTTTGCTAGCATTTTGGTCATGCGAATACCCCGTGCAGGTACCAGCGCGGCGCCCCGTCGGCCCTGTAAAGCCCCTGGCGGTAGAGCCAGAAGCGCCGGCCGTCGGCGTCTTCCACCCGGTAGTAGTCGCGGGTCGCCCGTTCGGCCGCCTCGGGATCCAGCGGCTCCTCGGCCAGCCACCATTCGGGGCCGATACGCTCGGGGCCATCGGCCCGCACCACCCGATGCGGACGGCCGTGCCAGCGGAACATCAGCGGCGGATGGTCGGGCACCGGGGCCATTACCTCGACCGGTTCGGGCCAAGCCAGCAGATGAAGCGGGCGGGGCGGAGC
>JACZKS010000061.1 GCA_014859895.1 Rhodospirillales bacterium | reverse complement strand
CTGCGGGACGACGCGCCCGGTCGAGATCGCCCAACTGCGCCATGGCGACGCCGCGAAGCGCCAGCGCGGGCGCGTCGTCCCGCAGCGCAACCCGGTTCAGCGCGCCCAGCGCATCACCTGCGGCGAGCGCCCGCGCCGCGGCCCTGATCAGCGGGTCCATAGGAATCCCGACACACTTGTCACTCCCACCGGTTGAACGCGCTACCGATAATCAATCTCACGACCACCAACCAGACATTCAAGGGAGAAAAGAGCGATGACCAAGCACAAGACCGGAACACGCAAGGAGTGGCTGGCGGCGCGGCTCGACCTGCTCGGGGCGGAGAAGGAGCTGACGCGGCTCGGCGACGAACTGGCGCGGCGGCGCCAGGAGCTGCCGTGGGTCAAGATTGACAAGGAGTACAGCTTCGAGACCGACCAGGGGAACGCATCGCTGGCCGACCTCTTCCGGGGGCGCTCGCAGCTGCTCGTCTATCACTTCATGTTCGGGCCCGACTACAAGTCGGGATGCCCATCCTGCTCGGCGATCGCCGACGGTTTCAACGGCATCGTCGTCCACCTGGAGGCCCACGACGTCGCGTTCACGTCGGTGTCCCGGGCGCCGCTTGCCAAGCTCAACGAATACAAGCGGCGGATGGGGTGGACGTTCCCCTGGGCGTCGTCCTTCGGCAGCGACTTCAACTTCGATTTCAGCGTGGGGTTCAGCGAGGAGCAACAGCGCCACGGCATCGAATACAACTACCAGCGCGAGCCGGCGTTGGCCGAGATCGCCTCGCGCAAGACGCCCGACGGGCCCGCCAAGGGCGCCGCCATGGCCGGCACCGACGTGCCCACCTACGCGAGAGAGAGGCCGGGCGTGAGCGCGTTCGCGCTTGAGGACGGCATCGTCTACCACACCTATTCCACCTATTCGCGCGGCGTGGACGCCGTTTGGGGCATGTACCCGTGGCTCGACCGCGCGCCCAAGGGGCGCAACGAGACGGGCTACTGGCTGCGACGCCATGACGAGTACTAGGACATCGGCGACGGCGGCGGCCCTGACGGCGACCGTCGGGCTCGCCGCCGCGTCATGGGGCGTCCTGATCCTTGGGGTGGGCGGGATGGGCATGGGCGTTGCGACGCCGCTCGGCTCGTTCGCCTCCTTCATGGTCATGTGGGTGCCGATGATGGCGGCGATGATGCTGCCGGGCATGGCTCCCACCGTCTTGCGGCACACGGATGGGGGCGGCCACGCATCTGCCGTCTTGCTGTTCGTCGGGTCGTATCTCGCCGTGTGGGCTTTTGTCGGCATCCCGGTTTATACGCTGTATCAGCCGCACGGCACTTTGATGGCCGGCGCCGTGACCCTCGCCGCCGGCCTTTATGAGTTGACGCCGCTCAAGCACGTCTTACGTCGGCGTTGCTGCCGGAGCATGCGCTCCGGATTGACCTGCGGGCTCTATTGCGTGGGCTCGTGCATCGGACTGATGGCGATGCAGGTGGCGCTGGGTGTCATGAGCCTCACGTGGATGGCCATGACCGCCCTCGTCGTGCTGGCCCAGAAGCTGCTGCCCACCAAAGCCGCCATCGATGTGCCGGTGGCCCTGGCGATCATCGGACTGGGCATCCTGATCGTCGTCGCGCCGTCGTCCGTTCCCGGGCTCATGCCATCGATGTGAGACGTGGCGAGTACGGTTTCACGTCCTTGGTCGCCGTCGCCCGAGGGTCTCCGGGCTTGCCGCTCGTATCGTGCACGGACGCCGGACTCCGCCTTCCCTGACCGTGAATATCCGGGAACGCTATCGTTCTTCGCCTCCGGCCCCCGCAATGCGCGTCACCTGGCTTGCGACGGCGAGCCAGCGGTCGCCTTGTTTGACCCAGACGTCGGTGAAACGGTAGTTGCCGCTCACCTCTTCGCCCTTCACCGTCGCTTTGATGGCGCTGCGGCCGGTGATGACCGCCGCCGTACCATAGTTATGCGCGGTCATCTCGAGAGGGGTCATCTCGGTGAGCGAAACCTCACCCGACTTCAGCGCCTCGATCTCGCCCTTCTTGTCGAGAACCGCGCCGTCCGGGAAGGTGCTCACATAGGTCTCGGCAAGATGCCGCTCCAGGAAGGCAACGTCACGTTTGACGTAGGACTCCATCCATTGCCGGTTCAGTCTCTTCACTTCGTCCGCCAGACTGTCGCTCATCCGATGCTCCTCGTCGATCCGGTCCGTCCTCGGTCCCGGCTCGCGGCCGAGACCTGGCCGGCAAATATGGTCTCCATCGGATTTTTAAAGGATGGCGATGAAGGCTCCTTGAAAGATTAGGACGCTCGCCCCACTTCCTGAAGTAGGGCGAGCGTCCTAATCCCGCTGCGCCCACAGCCGGCCGGGGAAGCGATTTGATGGGCAACAAGAAAACCCGCGATCACATCATCGAAGCGGCGGACCGGCTGTTCTACCGGCAAGGCTACGAGCACACCTCGTTCTCGGACATCGCGGATGTCGTGCGCATCTCGCGCGGCAATTTCTACTATCACTTCAAAACCAAGGACGAGATCCTGGGTGCCGTGATCGAAGCGCGTTTGGCCAATACCCAGAGGATGCTGGACCGGTGGGAGGCCGAGGGAAAGACCCCTGCGGACCGCATCCGCAGCTTCATCCACATCCTGATCGCCAACCGGGCCGACATCAAACGCTACGGCTGTCCCGTGGGCACGCTGTGCGGCGAGCTGGCCAAGCTGGGTCATGCCTCGCAGGGCGAGGCGAACAAGCTGTTCACGCTGTTTCGGGTCTGGCTCAGCCGGCAGTTCGTGCTACTCGGCCGCGAGGCGGATGCCGACGCGCTGGCGATGCATCTTCTGGCCCGCAGCCAGGGGGTCGCCACACTGGCCAGCGCCTTTCACGACGAGACATTCATCAAGCAGGAAGTCAGGCAGATGGACGACTGGCTGGAATTGTGCACGGAAGGTACGGCGCTGGCCGAATGACCGGCCGGGCAAGGCTATGGGAGAACGGAGCGGATGTTCGTCGTATTGCTCAGGTTTTCCGGCAACAAGGCGCGGGCGGGCCAATTCATGGAGGGCCACAGGGAATGGATCCGGCGCGGTTTCGATGACGGCGTCTTCCTGCTGGCCGGCGGTCTCCAGCCGGACCGGGGCGGCGCCATCGTCGCGCATGCCGCCTCGCTCGCCGACCTCGAAAGCCGGGTGAACGACGATCCGTTCGTCGCCGAAAACGTCGTCCGCGCGGAAATTCTCGAGATCGCACCATCCAGAACCGACAAACGGCTGAATTTTCTGCTCGACCCGTAACCTCGGTTCCATCCTCTCGATGCAGGGACACTGAACGCATGAGCGCAACGATCTTGGGTCAGGACGGCCGGTCGCGCTGCCACTGGTGCGGCGCCGCGCCGGAGTTTTTCGGCTACCACGATACCGAATGGGGCTTTCCGGTCGGCGACGACCATCGCCTGTTCGAGAAGCTGAGCCTGGAGGGGTTCCAGTCCGGGCTGAGCTGGCGCACCATCCTCGCCAAGCGCGAGAATTTTCGCGCGGCGTTCCATGGGTTTGATTTCGACAGGGTCGCGCGCTTCACCGAACGCGATGTCGAGCGCCTGCTCAAGGACGCGGGCATCGTCCGCCATCGCGGCAAGATCGAGGCCGTCGTCAACAACGCCCGGCGGGCCCAGGAACTCGTCGAGCGGGAGGGCTCGCTGGCGGCCTTCATCTGGCGATACGAACCGGACATGGCGGCGCTGGCCAAACCCCAGACGGCGTCGACCTCCGCCCAATCGATCGCCCTGTCGAAGGAGCTGAAAAAGCGGAGCTGGAAATTCGTCGGCCCGACCACCGTCTACGCCTTCATGCAGGCGATGGGAGTAATCAACGACCATGTCGAGGACTGCGTGATCCGGGCCGAGGTCGAACGCGCGCGAGAGGGGTTCAGGCGGCCGGTGCGGTGAGGTTCGTTTCTGCCCCGTCTGCGGCACCAACCTGTTCCATACTGAGGAAGGCCGCGACCATCTGGGCGTGAGTGTCGCCGTCGGCGCCTTCGCTGACCCCGGCTACCCGCTCCCTCGGGATTCCGTTTATGAGTTCCGGCGACATCCCTGGGTTCAACTGCCGTCCGGTGTGCGGACCTATGAAAAGGGCCCCATCTGATCCCGGCGGTGCCGAAAGGCCCTGTTCTCAGCGGCCGGCGTCAAGCCCTAGTTCCGTCCGCTTTGCCTTCGGCAGACCCGCCGCGACGATGGCATGGGATTCTCCGATGTAGTCCCGCAATTCGTCGTCTGTCAGTCCGGGCTTGGCGAAATGCTGGATCCATTTCAGCCCCCGCGACGCCAGGTAAGGTGCAGGACGCAGGCCCGGCTGTTCCCTGAGTATCTCGTAGGCGATGTCGCTGACTTTGAAGGTGATGCTCGCCTTCCCATCCCCCCAACCGCCGATGGCGAACACCTTGCCGCCAACTTTCCAGACATCGGACCCGCCCCATTGCACGACGTACGTGGTGGCGGGCAGGTTACGGCAGAATTCGTTGAACTCGTCGCAGGTCATGTCGGTTGTTCCACGGCGCGTCCAACTGCGAGCAGCCTTGCAATCAGTCGAGCCTCGCCGCTCCCTCGCTTTCGCCGCCAGCAAATACCGTCTGAAAACGGCGCTATTGGAATCGCTGAAAACCATGGAGCACCGTGCGCGGCATCCATGCTTTTGGCTTCATTGTCTGCGGCGGGCATCCTAACACGCTGATGTGGTTGAACAAGGATCGCGGTGAGGCGTTTTCCCTTCCGGCGACGGGTTCGGCGTTCAGGCGGAAAAGCCTTCGAGCACGATCTTTCCGCGGGCCCGGCCGCTCTCGATCAGTGCGTGGGCGCGCCTCAGGGTCGCGGCATTGATGGCGCCGAACCGTTCCGTGAGGGTGGTTCGCAGGGTGCCGGCGTCGACCAGCCGCGAAACCTCCTCGAGCACCGCGCCCTGCTGTTCGATATCGGCCGTGGCGAACAGGGACCGGGTGAACATGAACTCCCAATGGACCGAGACCGACTTGCGCTTGAACGGCAGGATGTCGAGGGTTGCCGGATCGTCGATGACGGCCAACCGCCCCTGTGGCGCGATCAGCTTGACGATCTCGGCAAGGTGGGCGTCCGTGTGGGTGGTCGCGAAGACGAAGCCGGGCGCCGTCAGTCCCGCGGCGGCGATCTCTTCCGACAGCGGCTTGGAATGGTCCAGGACGTGGTGGGCGCCAAGATCCTTGACCCAATCGCGAGTTTCCGGCCGCGAGGCGGTGGCGATCACCGTCAGCCCAGTCAGCCGACGGGCCAGTTGCACGGCGATGGAGCCGACGCCGCCCGCGCCGCCGACGATCAGGATGCCGGATGCTCCCGGAACGGCGCGCTTGACGTCGAGGCGGTCGAACAGCGTTTCCCAGGCGGTGACCGCCGTCAGCGGCAGGGCGGCGGCCTGCGCCCAGTCGAGGGTGCGCGGCTTGGTCCCGACGATCCGCTCGTCGACCACATGAAATTCGGCATTCGCCCCGGGCCGGGTGAATTCTCCGGAATAGTACACCGCGTCGCCGGCCTTGAAGCGGCGCGCCTCCGGGCCGACGCCGGCTACGACGCCGGCGACGTCCCACCCCAGGACCTTCCATTCTCCTTCCGGCGGCTGAGCCCTGACGCGGACCTTGGTGTCCACCGGATTGACCGAGATGGCCTTGACCTCGACCAGGAGATCCCGCCCCCGCGGCTCGGGGCGCGGAAGGTCGACATCGACGAGAGATTCCCTGTCGTCGATCGGACGGGACACCTTGTAGGCGACTGCGCGCATGGTACATCTCCCTTCTCAGTATCGGAGACGATGTGGCATCTGTTGATGTTAACTCAATCTCAAAAAACGCGATTTCAGCATCTATCGCCAAGCTCGCGATGGCAAGGATGCCATCGGAGCCTGTCCGCACGGGCATCAGTCGTATTGACATTGTAGATACGAGAACTCATATTTCCGTGCATGTCAAAAGGCCATTCTTCATCTTCGGAAAGCTTGGGAGCTGCGCCTGTTGCGGTCGCGGGGCGCTCTTCGGCGGCCAGTACGAAGGGCAGCATCAACCTGCGGATCGAGACGCATACCCGCCAGATGATCGACGACGCGGCGGCGATCCTCGGCAAGACGCGCACCGAGTTCATGATCGAGAGCGCCCGGCGGCAGGCGATCGACGTGCTGCTGGACCAGCGGTTGTTCGTTCTCGACTCCGGTCGCTACGACGCCTTCATGCACGCCCTCGACAATCCTCCTGCGCCGGGACCGAAGCTGCGATCTCTGCTGCGCCGAGTTCCGGCATGGCAGAAATAGAAGACGAATCAAAACGCCCCGAACTCCCACTTTCGGCCCCCGTTCCCCTGACCGCCGAGCATGACCTTTCGGTCTTCGACTGTGGCGAGCCGATACTGAACGACTGGCTGCGGCATCGGGCATTGAAGAACGAAAGCCGATTTTCGCGCACGTATGTCGTCTGCGAAGGCAACCGGTTGGTTGCCTATTTCTGCATCTCGGCCGGGGCGGTGGAGCGGGCCGCCGCACCCGGCAAGGTCCGACGCAACGCACCCGATACGATCCCGGTCTCGGTAGTCGGGCGGCTCGCGGTCAGCCGTGACCATGCGGGCAAAGGGCTCGGCGCCGACATGCTCTCGGACGCCCTGCGCCGCATCGCGGTCGCTTCGCAGAGTATCGGCATCGGAGCGGTGCTGGTCCACGCCAAGGACGATGCGGTGAGGCGTTTCTACATGAAGTGCGCCGAGTTCATCGAATATCCGGCCGACAGCCGGACCCTGTTTCTTCCCATCGAAACCGTGGTGGCGGCGTTCAGCTAGCGGGTGATGAAGCTGTACTTGCTGCCGCGCCATCGGCCGAAGATATCGACCGGATAGTTGAACTCGGTGGGGCGGATCTCGGGCAGAAAGCGGGGTTTCAGGATCTCGGCGATGAAGCGCTCGCAGGTGGCGGTGATCGTCGCCTTTTGCTCCGGGGTCAGCGTCTTGACCCGCATCCACCGGCTCTCCCGCTTCGCCATCGGCTCACTCCCACTCGATCGTTCCCGGCGGCTTGCTGGTCACGTCGTAGACGACGCGGTTGATGCCCCGCACCTCGTTGATGATGCGGTTCGCCACCCGGCCGAGGAAGTCGTGGGCGAAGGGGTAGTAGTCCGCCGTCATGCCATCCGTCGAGGTGACGGCGCGCAGCGCGCAGGCGAAATCGTAAGTGCGGGCGTCGCCCATGACGCCCACGGTCTGCACCGGCAGCAGCACGGCGAAAGCCTGCCAGATCGCATCGTAGAGCCCGGCCAGGCGGATCTCCTCGATGAAGATGGCGTCAGCCTTGCGCAGAATATCGGCCCGCTCGCGGCTGACCGCGCCGGGGATGCGTACGCCAAGGCCGGGGCCGGGGAAGGGGTGGCGGCCGACCAAGCGGTCCGGAAGGCCGAGCTCGTGCCCCAGCGCTCGCACTTCATCCTTGAAGAGTTCCCGCAGCGGCTCGACGAGCGCCATCTTCATGCGCTCCGGCAGGCCGCCGACGTTGTGGTGCGACTTGATGGTGACGGATGGGCCGCCGGCGAAGGAGACCGATTCGATGACGTCGGGATAGAGCGTGCCCTGGGCCAGGAAATCGGCGCCGCCAGCCTTTTTGGCCTCTTCGTCGAAGACGTCGATGAAGGTGGCGCCGATGATCTTGCGCTTCTTTTCGGGGTCGGTGACGCCATCGAGCTTGGAAAGGAAGATGGCGGAAGCGTCCTTGGTGACGAGCGGGATGTTGTAGTGGCCGCGGAACAGCTCGACCACCTCGTCGGCCTCGTTCAGGCGCAACAGCCCGGTGTCGACGAAGACGCACACCAGCTGGTCGCCGATCGCTTCGTGCAGCAGCACGGCGGCGACCGACGAATCGACGCCACCCGACAGCCCGCAGATGACTCGGCCCTTGCCGACCTGGGCCCGCACCTTGGCGATGGCCTGCTCGCGGAAGGCGGCCATCGTCCAATCGCCACGGCAGCCGGCGATGCGATGCGTGAAGTTGCGCAGAAGATCGGCCCCATGCGGGGTGTGCACGACCTCGGGGTGGAACTGCACGCCGTAGAGCTTGCGCTCGTCGTCGGCCACTGCCGCGAAGGGCGCCCCCTCGGTGACGGCGACGGGGCGGAAGCCGGGCGCCAGCTCGATGACCCTGTCGCCATGGCTCATCCACACCTGGTGGCGGTCGCCGTGCGACCACACGCCGTCGAACAGCCCACACGTGCCATCGACCTCGACGAAGGCACGGCCGAACTCGCGATGGTCCGAACCTTCCACCCGGCCGCCCATCTGCGCCATCATGGTCTGCTGGCCATAGCAGATGCCGAGTACCGGCAGGCCCATGGAAAAGATCTCGGCGGCGGCGCGCGGCGTGTCGGTCTCGGTGACCGAGGCGGGGCCGCCCGAGAGGATGATGGCCTTGGGAGCGAAGGCGGCCAGAAAGGCGCCGTCGACCCTGTTGAAGGGGTGGATTTCGCAATAGACGCCGCTTTCGCGCACGCGCCGCGCGATCAGTTGCGTCACCTGCGAGCCGAAATCGACGATGAGGACGCGTTCGGTCATGGCGGGTGCCGGTATTCCGCTGTTCGGGTGAAATCGGGAGCGGACGATAGCCGAAAGCCTTGATGCCCGCCAGTCCAAAGGCTTGTTCAACACACCCCAAAAGAAAACCGCCGCGTTCCGAGGCAACGGAGAGCGCGGCGGTTCCGGTTTGCCTAACCTGAGGAAAAACCGGAAAACTGCTTAAGCAGCGAGGGCGTTAGGCAGTGGACGGGGCCCCCTTGTGAGAGGTCCCCTGGACAGGGTGCTGGGACAGCCGCGAGCGCAGCCAACCGGCGATCTGCCGGAGTCCATCGCTGCGGGCATCCTTCCCCCGAACCAGGCACTGGTCCAGTTCACGCGATGTCATCGCGGGACGGGGAGTCATAACCGAACGTGCCATGGCCGTTGTCCTTATCGTCACCCGTTCCCGCGGGCGGGAACAAATGGGCTTTCCAACTACAAAGGCTACGCCCCTTTTCCTTGATTCATAAGCCGTCCAGGGGTCATATCATCTGTGAACCAGGGCCATAAGGCGAGGGCGGGATGGAACGTTCGCACGAGATGGGCATCTTCGTTCGGGTGGTCGAGGAGGGGGGCCTGTCGGCGGCGGCGCGTACGCTGAACCTGGCGCCCTCGACCATCAGCAAGATCATGACGAGGCTGGAAGAGCGCCTTGGCGTTCGCCTGATGAACCGCACCACCCGGCAGTTCAAGCTGACCGGCGAGGGCGAGGAGTTCTACAAGCGCAGCCGCGCCATCATCCAGGAAATCGAAGATGCGGAAGCGGCGGTGTCGCGCGCCAAGGCGGAACTCTCCGGCCCGCTGCGCGTCATTGCCATGGTTGCCTTCGGCAACTATCAGCTGGTGCCGATCATCCCGGAATTCCTGGCCCGCCACCCCGGGGTGCACATCGACCTTGCGCTGACCGACGGCAAGATGGACGTCATCGAAGCCGGCGCGGACGTCGGCGTGCTCCACGGAAACCTGCCGGATTCCTCGCTGATCGTCCATCGCCTGGTCGACGACCGCCGCCTGGTGGTGGCCTCGCCCGACTATCTCAAGCGGTTCGGCGCGCCCCGCCAGCCCGAGGACCTGATGAAGCACAACTGCATCATCTGGTGGAACGCGCAACGCCACCTCAACCGATGGCCGTTCGATGGCGGCCGCATCGTCACGGTGAAGGGCAACGTCACGGTAGACAACGGCGAAACCCTGGTACGCATGGCGACGGCGGGGGCCGGGCTGATCCGGCTGGCCGAATTCGTTGCCGGCGCGGCGATCCGGGCCGGCCGCCTGGTGCCGGTGCTGACCGAGCATACCAAGGACGACAACCTGCCCATCTACGCCATCTTTCCGCACCGCCAGCATCTGGCCTCGAAGGTGCGCGCCTTCGTCGACTTCCTGGACGAGAAATTCTCCCCGGTGCCGCCCTGGCGGCAGGGGTGAGGGGGTAGAGGTACCGAAACCGGAATCTCGTTATTTCTCGGCCCGTTCCAGGATCGCCAGGAAAAAGCCGTCGGTGCCGGTGCGGACCGGGCTTAGGCGCAGGCAGGGGCCCTCGACCGGGCAGGGGGCGGCGAGGGTGGCGGCCCAGGCGTCGACAACGGTCACCGTCCGGAAGTCGTGATGGGCGGTCAGCAGTTCCGCCACCCGCTCCTCGTTCTCCTCGACCAGCACCGAGCAGGTGGCGTAGAGCAGCCGGCCGCCCGGCTTGACCAGCGGCATGGCGGCGGCCAGGGCTCTTCTTTGGCGCTCGATCACCTCGGCCAGACGCTCCGGCGTCAGCCAGGCGCGGGCCGCGGGGTGGCGGCGCCAGACGCCGCTTCCCGAGCAGGGGGCGTCGACCAGCACCACATCGGCCGTCCCGGCGTGGGTGGCAAGCCAGGGGTCGGCCTCGGCGGCCAACGCATGGGTGTGCACCTTGGCTCCGGCCCTTTTGGCCCGGGCCGTCAGGCGCTCCAGGAACCGGCCCTCGATGTCCAGCGCCCACAGGGTCCCGGCCCCGCCCATGGCGGCGGCCAGCGCCAAGCTCTTGCCGCCCGCCCCGGCGCAGAAGTCGATGACGGTCTGCCCCGGCCGGGCCCCGGCCAGCAGGGCCAGCAGTTGCGAACCCTCGTCCTGGACCTCGATCAGGCCGTCCTGGAAGGCCCGGGTGGCCGGCAGGGCGGCCCGGCCGGCCACCCGCAGGCCGACCGGCGAGATCGGCGTCGGCTCGCTTGCCACTCCTTCGGCGGCCAGCGCCGCCTGGGCGGCCTCGCGGCTTGTCTTCCGGGTGTTGACCCGCAGATCCAGGGGGGCGGGGGCGTTCAGCGCCGTCAGTTCGGCCTTCAGCGCCGGGCCGAAGGCGCGCCGCAGGGGGGCTACCAGCCAGTCGGCGACTTCGAGGGCCACCGGCTCGGACATGGCGGGATGGTCGAGAAGTTGGCCGGCCAGTGCCGCTATCAGCGTCGCCTCGGCGTCATCGAGTGGGGCCGGGGCGTGGCCTTCCCCCGAGAACAGGGCTGCCGCCTCGGCCGGGTTCAGGCCGTCGGCGAGGATCAGGCCGGCCAGCACGCGCCGGCGGGGCGTCGCCTCGCCACTGGCCGTCCGCTCGACGTGCCAGTCCAGGCGGTGCGTCGCCCGCAGCACGGCGAAGGTACGTTCCAGCACGGCGCGGCGGTCCTTGGCGCCCATGTAGCGCCGGGCCCGCACATAACCGTCGATCACCGGTTCGATCGGCGGATGGGCGCGGCCGATAGCCTCCAGCAACTCGATGGCGGCGGCAACTCGGGCGGCGGGGGTCATCGGAGGCTATTTCTCTCCGTACCCCTTTTCATGACGCCTTTTGGGAGCGTGTCCACCCTAGTCGCGAACCCGGTAGTTGGGCGGCTCGCGGGTGATGGTGACGTCGTGGACATGGCTTTCCGACAGGCCGGCCGAGGTTATCCGGCGGAAGGTGCAGCCGTGCTGCATCTCGGCGATGGTACGCTTGCCGGTGTAGCCCATGGCTGAGCGCAGGCCGCCGACCAGCTGATGGATAACGGCATTGACCGGCCCCTTGTAGGGCACCCGGCCTTCTACCCCCTCGGGCACGAACTTCAGCGTATCGGCCACCTCCTGCTGGAAGTAGCGGTCGGCCGAGCCCCGCGCCATGGCGCTCAGCGAGCCCATGCCGCGATAGGACTTGTACGAGCGGCCCTGGAACAGGAATACCTCGCCCGGGCTCTCGTCGGTGCCGGCGAAGAGGGACCCGATCATCACGCAATCGGCTCCGGCCGCGATAGCCTTGGCGATGTCGCCCGAATACTTGACGCCGCCGTCGGCGATCAGCGGGATGCCGGCCTTGCGGCAGACTTCCGAGGCTTCGAGGATGGCGGTCAACTGCGGCACGCCGACGCCGGCCACCACCCGGGTGGTGCAGATGGTGCCGGGCCCGATGCCGACCTTGATGGCGTCCGCCCCAGCGTCGATCAGGGCTTTGGCGCCCTCGGCGGTGGCGATGTTGCCGGCCATCACCTGGGTGTAGTTGCTCATTGCCTTGATGCGCTTAACCGCCTCCAGCACGCCCCTGGAATGGCCGTGCGCGGTGTCGACCACGATGACGTCGACCTCGGCTGCCAGCAGCGCCTCGTTGCGCTTCTCGGCGTCCTTGCCGACCCCGGTGGCGGCGGCGACCCGAAGGCGCCCCTTTTCGTCCTTGCAGGCGTGGGGGAACTTCTGGGCCTTCTCCATGTCCTTGACGGTGATCAGTCCGATGCAGCGGAAGTCGTCGTCGACCACCAGCAGCTTCTCGATGCGGTGCTTGTGCAGAAGCCGCCGGGCCTCGTCCATCTCGACCCCCTCCCTCACCGTTACCAGGGGGCGCTCGGCGGTGTGGGGCGTCATCAGTTCGTTGACCGGCTGGCGGGGATTGGTGGCGAAGCGGGTGTCGCGGTTGGTCAGGATGCCGAGCAGCCGGCCGCTGCCCGGTTCCACCACAGGCAGGCCCGAGAACTGGTGGGATTCCATGATCCCCTTGGCCTCGGCCAACGTTGCCTGGGGGCCGATCGTCAGCGGGTTGACCACCATGCCGGATTCGAATTTCTTGACCTTGCGGACTTCCGCCGCCTGTTCGTCGGGCGTCAGGTTCTTGTGGACGACGCCGATACCGCCGGCCTGGGCCATGGCGATGGCCAACCCGCTTTCGGTCACCGTGTCCATGGCGGCAGAGAGCAGCGGAATGCCCAGCTCGATGGTCTTGGTCAGATGGGTTCGGGTATCGGTGCCCGACGGCAGGACGCTCGACTCGGCCGGCACGAGCAGCACGTCGTCGAAGGTCAGGGCTTCGCGGATGTTCATGCCACCTCCGTTTGAAAGATGGCACGGCATCATACAGAACCATCCGCCGTTGCCAAGGAAGTTCGGCGCCAAGCCGGCAACCGGCAGGATGGTTGCGGAAATCGGGGGTCGTTTGGTGTAGGATCTTCGGGTGGCCCGGGGTGGGGTCACCGCATGCGCTTTCAACGGCAGCCCGGGAGTTTGGCATGAAAGCGACCCGCACATGGATTCTGATCGCCGACGGCGCCAGGGCCCGCGTCTTCCTCAACGAGGGGCCGGGCAAGGGGCTCAAGTCGGCATTGATCGGTAACTTCGCAACCGACCTGCCGCCGACCCGCGAGGTCATGGCCGACCGGCCGGGCACCTCGGTGCCAGGGGCGGGGCCGCGCCACGGCTACGCGCCGCGCGTCGATTGGCACCAGTACGAGAAGCGCCGTTTTGCCGCCGACATGGCCGGCGTGCTGAACGCCGCCGCCAAGCGCAACGCCTATGAACGCCTAGTGCTGGTGGCGCCGCCGGAACCACTGGGGGCGTTGCGCGCCAAACTTGACCCGGCGACCCGCCAGCGGGTGGTGCGCGAGATCGGCAAGGATCTGACCAGTATGGCCGAGCACGACCTGCCGGCCAGGCTGGAGGGCGACGGGTTGGTTCTCTGAATACGAAGGCGGCGGGGCGCTGGAGCCCTGCCGCCTCGTGGAGGCCGTAGGCGGCGTCAGGCCGCGCTCGTGGCGCCCTCGATCATCTTTTTCGCCTTGGCGGTGATCCTTTCCATCGGCGACGCCTTGATCTCGATGTGCCGGGGCTTCATCGATTCGGGCAGTTCGCGGACCAGATCGATATGCAACAGGCCGCGATCGAAGGTGGCGCCGGCCACCCGCACGTAATCGGCCAGTTGGAAGGCCCGCTTGAAGTCGCCCTCGACGATGCCGCGATGGAGATACGTCACATCCTTGCCTTCCGGCTTACGCCGGCCGGTGACGATGACGGCGTTCTCCTTGCTTTCAACCGCCAGGTCGTCCTCGCCATAGCCGGCGACGGCCAGCGTGATGCGGTAGCTGTCGGCATCGCGCTTCTCGATGTTGTAGGGCGGAAACGCGCTGCCGGCGACGTCGGATCGCATGGCGTCCTCGACCAAGCCAGCCAGCCGGTCGAAGCCGATGGTCGAACGGAAAAGGGGAGTGAAATCGAAAGTCGTCATGGCTACATCCTCCTTTGAGCAATGCACCTGCAACGTGGGACCCCCTCAGGGGCGGGTCCTGGGTTACCGCCGGCCCCGAAATGGCGCCCGGCAAAGCTTGATTTAGGTAAATTATTTTGGCTCCGCAAGGGGGCGGGTGCCGACAGGGATGCGGCCGAAAAAATATTTAAGTTCAGCGGTTTATTGTGGCGACGCGGGAGGAGCGGTCAGGACTCTTCGTTTTCGCGGGGTACCATCCCGCGGAAGCCCTGGGCGACGACGTAAAGCTCCGGCGATTCCTTGCGCGAGGCCGGCGGCTTGGAGTGGCGCACGGTGGCGAAGTCGCGCTTCATGCGGGTCAGCAGTTCGCGCTCGCTGCCTCCCTGGAAGACCTTGGCGACGAAGGCCCCGCCCGGGGTGAGCACCGAGCCGGCGAAATCGAGGGCCGCTTCCAGCAGGCCCATGATGCGCAAATGGTCGGTGGGGGGGTGGCCGGTAGTCGGGGCCGCCATGTCGGAAAGCACGACGTCGGCGGGGCCGCCCAGGGCCTCGACGATGCGCCCGGGTGCCGCGGGGTCGAGGAAGTCGGCTTGCAGCACGTGGGCGCCGGCCAGGGGTTCCATGGCGTTGATGTCCAGCGCGACGACATGGCCGTGCGGACCGGTGCGCTCGATGGCCACCTGGCTCCAGCCGCCTGGCGCCGCGCCCAGGTCGACCACGCGGCCGCCGGTCTTGAGGAAGCCGAAGCGGTCGTCCATTTCCATCAGCTTGAAGGCGGCGCGGGACCGGAAGCCCAGCTTCTTGGCCTCGGCGACGTAGGGGTCGTTCAACTGGCGCTGCAGCCAGCGGGTCGAGGATGTCTTGCGGCCCTTGGCGGTGCGCACCCGGGTGGAGATGGTGCGCCCGCTCAATCGGGAACCGCGACCGGCCCGCTTGCGTTCGTCGGTCATACCGGTACCGGGGCGGAGTTGCCGGGGTTCGGCAGGTGGGACGGCGCGGGGACGATGCCGTCGGCGGCCATCATCTCCAGCAGCATGCCTTCGCGCAGCCCGCGGTCGGCGACCCTGAGGAGGCCCACCGGCCAGCGCCGGCAGATGGTGCCGAGTAGCGTGCAGCCGGCTACCATCAGGTCGGCCCGCTGGCGGCCGACGCAGGGAATGCTGGCCCGCTCCGGCACCGACAGGGCGGACAAACGGTCTACCATCTCGTCGATGGCGGCGAACGGGACGTCGATGCCGTCGACCTTCGAGCGGTCGTAGCGCGGGAGGCCCAGGTGGATGCCGCCCAGCGTGGTGACGGTTCCCGACGTGCCCAGCATCTGCACCGAACCGCGGGCGATCTGCTGGCCGATTCCGTGGATGCGGTCGAAATCGGCCAAGATCTCGTCGATGCGGGCCGTCAGTTCGGCGGCATGGGGCCCGGACAGCACGCCGGTGCCGTAGGTCTCGGCCACGGTCATGACGCCGATGGGGATCGACAGCGTGCCCAGGATGCGCGGCTGGCCGGCATCGGCAAGGTCGAGCCAAGTGATCTCGGTGCTGCCGCCGCCGATGTCGAACATCAGCACCTTGGCCACGGCGGAATCCAGAAGCGGGATGCAGCCGGCAACGGTAAGGCGGGCCTCCTCCTCCGGCGAGATCGATTCGAAGACGAGGCCGGTGTCGGCTACGACCCTTTCCAGGAAGGCCGGAGTATTGAGGGCGCGCCGGCAGGCTTCGGTGGCGACGTTGCGGCAGCGCTTGACGCCGAGTCGGCGGATCTTGACGGCGCAGATGCGCAAGGCCGCCAGCGTGCGCTCGATGGCTTCCTCGTCGAGATGGCCGCTGAGCCACACGCCTTCTCCCAGGCGCACGATGCGCGAGAACGAATCGACCACGCGAAGCCCCTCGTCGTGAGGGCGCGCCGCCAGCATGCGGCAGTTGTTGGTGCCAAGATCGACGGCGGCATAGATCGACCCCGCCGGACCGCGTGCCTGCGGTCCAACGCGCCGTTCGCGCTCGTCCTTGAACGCGCCTCGCCGCATGCGCCCTCCCTCGCGGATCGACTCCGCTTTTCCATTGATAGCGCAAACCAGGGGGCAGGCGAAAGGCCGACGGCACGATTGGCGGGAAATCGAAAACACCTACCCAAACGCCACGGCCTATGCTAGAAGCCCGCCTGCCGCCGGGAGCCCGGCCGCCCGCCGAGCGTTTGGTTCTGGTCGCCGGGTCGGGCCCTCGCTATACTGACGGCATCCAGCGCGTTGGGGCGTAGCCAAGCGGTAAGGCAACGGGTTCTGGCCCCGTGATCCCAGGTTCGAATCCTGGCGCCCCAGCCAAGCTTTCGGGAAATTCTGCTTTAAGATCAGGCGGAACCGCTGCCTTCAGGAACGATCTGCTGGGCCGCCGTGATGAAAGCCTGCACGTCGCCGTAGAAGTAGGGCTCGAATCGACGGATGGTCTCATCCGGCCAATCCCACCAGGCGATACTCAATAACGCTTCGATGTCTTCGGGCGCAAAACGGCGGCGTAGTTCTTTGGCTGGATTGCCGCCGACGATGGTGTAGTCCTCCACATCCTTGGTTACCACCGCGCCGGCGGCAATCACCGCGCCGTTGCCGATGGTTATGCCATCCATGATCAGGGCCGCCGCACCGATCCATACGTCATGGCCGATGCGCACCGCGCCGCGGCAGACGGCATCCTGATTGCCGCCATGCGGGTTGAACATCAGGGTGCGGAAGGGATAGGTCGACGGTAGGTCGGTACGGTGCCCGGCCAAGCAGACGATGCGGGCATCGGTGGCGATCGAACAGAAATTGCCGATCTCGACGGGCACCTTAGGCGACAGGCCATGAAAGGTATTGCGGCTGACGCCATAGGTGCCGCGACCGACGTGGATATAGTCGGGCAACCGCTCGCGCTTCGGTTTAATCCCGAACATACGGCGCAACGTGCATTTCATTTATTCGTCCTCCCTCGCCATCACGCATCTTGCCTCCCTCCTCATGCGCGGACAATCAAATCACAGCCTTTGTCACTCAGTCGTGTTGCCCATGTCGCCTGCCGGCCATAGACTGGCGCCACAAAGGAACGTGGAATTGGTGGAGAGGGGCATGATCTGTCGGTGCTGTGGACGAGAAGTTTGCCACGTGTTTTTGGATTTGTATGCAGCCCCGCCGGCAAACTCGTTCCTGACGCAAGACGATCTCGGAAGAACTGAGCCGTATTATCCGCTTTGCGTTTATGTCTGCGAGTATTGTTATCTTGTTCAGATAGACGAAACAAAGTCTGCAAAAGAAATATTCAATTCAGGTTACGTCTATTTTTCAAGCTATAACGAGGCTTTCGTCCGCCACGCCGCAGAATACGTAAACGCCATCACGCCGCAGCTCCGACTGAACGAATCATCATTGGTGGTCGAGGCTGCCTCCAATGACGGATACTTATTGCAGCATTTTAAGACGAAGGGTATCCCCTGCCTCGGTGTGGAACCGAGCGGCTCCACGGCGGAAGTTGCGAAGGCGAAGGGTATTGAGACCATCGTCGATTTCTTCACCAGCGCCCTGGCCGAAACGATCGTCGCAAAACATGGCAATGCCGACCTGTTCATCGGCAACAATGTTGTCGCCCACGTGCCGAATCTTGCCGATTTCCTGACCGGCATCGCCACTCTGCTGAAACCCGACGGCACCGCGACCCTTGAATTCCCGCATTTCTTGAACCTGATCCGGGACGTCCAGTTTGACACCATCTATCACGAGCATTTTTCATACTTCTCGTTGCTCTCGATTGGCGAGGCGATGCGTCGCAACGGGCTGTTCGTCTATCGGGTCGAGACGGTGCCGGTACACGGCGGCTCGCTACGCGTCCATTGCGCCAAGGAAGGGGCCGCCCGCGCCGTCGATGCCAGTGTGCAACAGGTCCTGGCCGAGGAGGTGGGCGCCGGTCTCGATCGGCTTGAAACGTATACAGGCCTTCAGGGAAAGGTGGAGTCCTTGTGCCGGACCTTTCTAGAATTCCTATGCCGGGAAAAAGCCAAGGGGACGAAGATCGCCGGCTACGGGGCGGCGGCGAAGGGCAATACCCTGCTCAACTATTGCGGAGTGAAACCCTATCTCATCGATTTCGTCGCCGATTTGACCCCCGCCAAAGTGGGCAAGTTCCTGCCCGGCAGCCGCATCCCCGTTCGTGGAGAAGAAAAGATTGCCGAGGACAAGCCGGATTACGTGGTGATCCTCCCATGGAACTGGGAAAAGGAAATCAAGGAACGCCTTCAATTTATAGGAGCTTGGGGCGGCAAGTTCGTCACGGTGATTCCGACGCTCACGATCACAAGCGCTGGCGGTTCCAAAATTCCAACTTGAGAAAAGGCCCTGACTCCGGATTCGGACGTTAAAGGCCACTGGGCGTTCAGCCGTTAGTTCGTCCCGGCCCTGCTTTCAGCAGCCCGTTGAGATACGCGCCGTAGGCGGTGGAACGCAACGCCTCCGCCAAGGAGCGTAACTGGTCGGCGCTGATGTAGCCCTTGTTGAAGGCGATTTCTTCGAGGCATCCGATCTTCAGGCCCTGCCGGTTTTCCACGGCGCGAACGAATTCAGTCGCTTCGATGAGGGCCTCGTGGGTGCCGGTATCGAGCCAAGCGAAGCCGCGCCCGAACCGTTCGACGTTGAGCCGCTGCCGCTCCAGGTAGGCACGGTTGATATCGGTGATTTCCAGTTCGCCCCGAGCGGACGGCTTGAGTGCGGCGGCGATGTCGACTGCCTCGCTGTCGTAGACGTAGAGGCCCGTCACCGCCCAATTGGAGCGAGGAGCTTTCGGCTTTTCGACGATTTCGGTGGCCTCTCCCGTCTCATCAAGGGTGACCACGCCATAGCGCTCGGGGTCCTTCACCCAATAGGCGAAGAGGGTGGCACCCTCGTTTCGAGCAAGAGCCCGGCTCAGCATGTCTGGCAGCATGTGGCCGTAGAACAGGTTGTCGCCCAGGATGAGGCAACATCCCTCGCCGACAAGGAACGACCGGGCGATCAGCAACGCCTGGGCGATGCCTTTCGGCGCAGCCTGTTCGGCGTAGCTCAGTTCGATTCCCAGGTGTCGCCCGTCGCCCAGCAGATCCTCGAAAAGCGGGCGGTCGCGCGGCGTCGTGATGATCAGGATCTGGCGTATCCCGGCCAAAAGAAGGGTGCTCAACGGATAATAGATCATCGGTTTGTCGAACACCGGCAGGAGCTGCTTGCTGACCGCCTTGGTAATCGGGAAAAGACGGGTTCCGCTTCCCCCGGCCAGAATAATGCCCTTCATCGACCCACCATCCTGTTGCAGTGAAATTCTCGAACCGTTTGTGCCAACGGGTCCCGCCAATCCGGTTGTGTCCGGCCAAACACCCGGGCAATCTTGCCGCAATCCAGCACAGCGTTGAGGGGCCGCTTGGCGGGC
The DNA here is from genome assembly GCA_014859895.1 of Rhodospirillales bacterium. Classification (GTDB taxonomy): domain Bacteria; phylum Pseudomonadota; class Alphaproteobacteria; order Rhodospirillales; family Shumkoniaceae; genus Shumkonia. Next base: position 8,522 of record JACZKS010000061.1, on the reverse strand, counting down.
GTCGGATATTCCACGCTCTTGATCGGAACCACGTCGATTGTCAGGCCTGTTGTCGCGGCGGCCTCTCGCACGATGGCCACAGCGAAGTCGTAGCGGCTGACCGGCCCGGCGCCACAGAAGTGATAGGTTCCCCATGGCATGTCGCGGTTCTTCTCCATGGCCTCGATCAAGGCAACGCTGACTTCGGCGATGTCTCCGGCCGGAGTCGGACAGCCGAATTCCTCGTCGGTGACACGCAACGTGCCGCGCTCCAATCCTAGCCGCAGGATCGTGGTCACGAAATTTGACCGACCGGGCGCAAACACCCAGGACGTTCGGAGGATGACGTGTCGTTCCAGCGAGGCGCGGATGCCATCTTCGCCGAGCACCTTGCTGCGGCCGTAGACATTGAGTGGCGCCACAGGGTCGGATTCCGTGTACGGCGCCGCCTTGGTCCCATCGAACACATACTCCGTGGAGTAGGAAAGCAGAGCCGCGTCGACGTTGACACAGGCTAGAGCCAATTGGCGGGGCGCCTCGGCATTGACGGCATGCGCAACCTCCGGCTCGCTTTCGGCCTGGTCTACCGCCGTGTACGCCGCCGCATTCACCACGACGCTGGGCCGGGATGTCGATAGGACTTGGTTGACACGCGCGGAATCGGCGATGTCGAGCGCGCGGCGATCGAAGGCCACCACATCGCGACCCGTCTGGCGAAGCCGCTCGGTCAGGGTCTGGCCGACTTGGCCGCTGGCGCCGCAGATCAGGATGGATCGGCCAATCATTCCCTGGCCGCTCCGAGGCGGCGGCCATCATAGGTTCCGGCGCGGATTCCCCGCCACCATTCCTGGTTGGCGAGATACCACGCGACCGTCTTGCGAAGCCCCATGTCGAGCGTTTCGGCGGGTTCCCAGCCAAGGCTCTTCCTTGTCCTGGTGGCATCGATGGCGTAGCGCGCGTCGTGGCCGGGCCGATCGCTGACGTAGGTGATTAGGTTCTCCCGCGGAGAGAGTGTCTCCGCCATTTCGTCCAAAAGCCGGCAGACGGTGCGAACTAGGTCGATGTTCGATCGTTCGCAATTGCCGCCAACCAGGTAGCATTCGCCGCGAACGCCCTTTTCCATGATGGCCAGCAGGGCACGAGCATGGTCCTCGACGAACAGCCAGTCGCGAACGTTCGTCCCGCGCCCGTAGACGGGGATGGGTTTCCCTGAAAGGGCGTTGGCAATGACGAGCGGGATCAGCTTCTCCGGAAACTGATACGGACCATAATTGTTGGAGCAGTTGCTGATCGCCACCGGCAGTCCGTACGTTTTGCCCCAGGCTCGCACCAGATGGTCGGCTGAGGCCTTGCTGGCGCTGTAGGGGGAATTGGGCCGATAAGGGCTCTCCGGGTGGAACAAACCCTCGGACCCCAGGCTTCCGAACACTTCGTCAGTTGAAACGTGCAGGAACAGAAATTCATCCCGCTTCGCACCCGGTAGTGTGTTCCAGTAAGCGAAGGCGGCGTCCAGAAGCGCATAGGTGCCGATGATATTCGTCTGGATGAAAGCCGCCGGGCCATCGATCGAACGATCGACATGCGTTTCGGCGGCCAAATGGATGACTCCGGCGGGCTGATAAGCTGCAAAAATACGGGCCATTTCGGTGGCGTTGCAGATGTCCACGCGTTCGAAACGATAGCGGGGATCGCCGGCGACCGACGCTACACTGGCCGCCGTCGCCGCATAGGTCATCTTGTCCACGTTGACGACCGAATAGGGCGTCCGCGATATAATCTGACGCACCACCGCCGAGCCGATGAATCCGCAACCGCCGGTGACGAGCAGGGTCTTCATGTCAGGTAATGCGATCCTTAGAAAAAGCGGGGAACGTCTCGCAAACGAGGCGCCGTGGCATCCTTGGCGGACAGGATCGCCGCAGCCGGCGAAACCGGCCATTCGATGTCCAGGTCGGGGTCATTCCACAGCACACCGTATTCGGCTTCCGGAGCGTAAAGCGCGCTCAATTTATAGACGACTTCGGTATCGAGTTCCAACGTACAGAAGCCGTGCAGGAATCCTTTCGGGACAAATAGCTGCGTTCCTGTTCGGGCGTCCAGACGAAAGGCACAATGGCGGCCAAAGGTGGGAGAGGCAGCACGAATATCGACCACTACATCGAACACGGCTCCACGGGCTACCCAGATCAGTTTGTCCTGGGCATGGGGCGGCGCCTGGAAATGCAGGCCACGTACCGTTCCCGGCCGGTGCGACAGTGACAAACTGTCCAGCACGAATGTGCAGGCGATACCGGACTGACGAAAATGCTCGGCGTTGTAGATCTCGGAGAACGAGCCCCGCACATCCTCGTAACGGACGGGGGCGAGGAGCTTGATGCCCTCGATTTCCGTTCCTCTTACCTCCATTGATCCCGTGCTCCTGTCAACTGCCCGGTGCTAAAGGCATTTCGGGCATCGCCTTGACCCCCAGTATCCACGCCACGGTACCGGCGAAACGAGCGGCGTCGCGTACCCCTTTGCGACCATTCAAGACCAGCGCATATCCCAACGCCTTGGCAAGAAACCTGGGGGCATGTCGGACAGCCACCCTTACGGTCGCAGGCCGGCCATGGTACTTGGCTTCGATGTACAGGCGCGACCACGCCATGTGCCAGAACTTCCGCCAGTGAATGCCTAGGCCGGGACGCGATGCGCCGCCGCCGATGTGGGTGGCGCGGGCCTCGGGCACCAGGATTAGGGAATGGCCGGCCCGGCGCATACGGATGCACAGATCATCGTCCTCGTAATAGAGGAAGATGTTTGAGTCGAACCCGCCGACCTGCTGCAGCGCGCTCATGCGCACCAGTAAAACTGCGCCCGACAGATGGTTGGCGCACAACGGCCCCCCAGGCACAAGATTGCCGTCGAGGCGTCTGCCGGCGGCGATCCGCTCAAAAAGGCCAAGGTCGTGTGACAATTCCACGTGGCCGTCGGGGGCGATGATGGCAGGCCCCAGTAGCCCGGCCTCGGGCCACCGATCGGCGGCATCGACCAGTGCGGCCAGAGAAGCATCGTCGATGGTCGAATCAGGGCCCAACAGCAAGGCAAACTCGACCGCAATCTTTTCAAGGCCCTGGTTGCAACCGGCGCCGAAGCCGCGATTGACGGAATTGGCGATCACCTGGGCCTTAGTTGACGCGCGGCGCACCATGGTGGGCGTGTCGTCGTCACTGGCATTGTCGACGACAATGACCTGGGCGGCTCTGGCTACCGAGGCCAGACATTTTTCAATCAAGGCGGCGGAATGGTGGGTAACGGTAACAACCGCAACCCGCGACCACGGGTCAGCTTGGGCTGGTGACATCTCTTCCACGACCCGAGGAAAATTTTGATCCATAGAGCCTTTGCTGGTAAGGAAGGCCGCTCGGATTGTCAAGAACGGGGTGCCTCCGACGGGGGCGGCGGAACGCGCGTGAGAATCCTTTTCATTACCTCCAACCGCATCGGTGATTGCGTCCTGTCGACCGGCCTGCTGGCCCATCTGCTCGAAGCTCATCCCGGTGCGAGCGTCACCATCGCCTGTGGGCCGGCTCCGGCCCCGCTGTTTCGCGCCGTTCCAGGGCTCGATCGCGTCATCGTCATGGACAAGGGGCCCGGCAAGGCACACTGGCGCAAGTTGTGGCTGGAAACGGCCTTTCACCTGTGGGATCTGGTGGTCGATCTGCGCGCCTCGGCCTTTGCCTGGATCGTGCCGGCACGTCGCCGCCTGACCTACCGTCCCACCACGGCTTCCGTCCATCGTGTTCTCCAACTTGCCGCCGTGGTGGGCCGCGCCGGAACGCCGCCGGCGCCGCGTCTGTGGCTGGACGAGGCGGCCTGCGCCGAAGCGATCCGCCGCATCCCTTCCGGGCGGCCGGTTCTGGCTGTGGGGCCGACCGCCAACTGGCCGGGGAAACAGTGGCCGGCCGAGCGATTTGCCGAGCTCATCGCCAGACTGACCAACGAAAAGGGGATCCTACCTCAAGCCCGCGTTGCGGTGTTCGGTTCCTCATCCGATCGGGTTGCTGCCGAGCCGGTGCTAACCACTGTCCCGTCCGAGCGGCGCATCGACCTGATCGGAGGCGTTGACCTGCCGGGTGTTGCCGCCTGCCTGGGCCGTTGCACGTTTTACGCCGGCAACGATTCCGGGCTGATGCACATGGCGGCGGCGATGGGAATTCCCACTCTCGGGCTGTTCGGCCCCAGCAATGACGCCCACTTTGCACCGTGGGGCGAAAAGGCCGATTTCGTCCGGGGGGGGCGATCGTTTCACGAGTATATTGCCGCGCCTGGCTACGACTACAGGACTGCGACGAGCCTGATGGACGACTTGCCGGTAGACCGTGTGGTCGAGGCCGCGACGGCGCTATGGAAAAGGACTGCGGCATGACGATCGGACCCCGTCTGAGCGCCCTGGTGGTCGCCCATAACGAGGAGGCCCAACTGGCCGCCTGTCTGGAGCGGCTGGGTGCGGCCGACGAGATCGTCGTGGTGCTGGACAAATGCACCGACGGTTCCAAAGAGATCGCACTCCGCTTCACCGACCGCATCCTTGAGGGGGACTGGGCGTTGGAGGGGGCGCGGCGAAATGTCGGCCTCGACGCCTGCACCGGCGATTGGATCCTCGAGGTGGATGCCGATGAACGGGTGCCGGCGGCCTTAATCGAGGAAATCCGCTCGGCTATCGTCAACGCCGAGCCGGGGTACTTCCTGGTACCATTCGACAACTACGTCGGCAACCATCTGGTTCGCCATGGCTGGGGCGCATCCTGGGGCGTTTCGGCGGCACCCCGGCTGTCGGCACGTGGCGCCAAGCGCTGGGGCGATCAGTGCATCCATCCCCGCCTGCAGTTGACCGGCCCGAAACGGTGGTTAAAGACGCCCATCGACCACTTCGTCGATGCCAGCATTTCCGACATGATCCAGCGGCTCGACCGCTACACCACGGCGAGGGCCCAGGACCTGCGTGATAGTGGTGATATCGGCAGTTTCGTCAACAACCTGCGGCGCATGGTGTCCCGCTTCGTCAAATGTTACATCGGCCGCAAGGGCTACCACGAAGGCTATTACGGCTTCCTGATCGCCCTCTTCGCCGCCCTTTACCCTATGCTGTCCTACCTCAAGGCGAGGCTGGAACGGGAGTAAAGGCTGATCAGGCGGCTGGAAGGGCAGGGGCGATGCTATCCTTCGGAGGGACGCGGATGGTGCCGATAAAGCTGCTGCAACTTCCATTCATCAGCGCAAGAGGGTCGCCAAGTCCCAGAAGGCTGCGGGCATAGCGCCAGAAATCCTCTGATCCAATACCCGCGCCCTGCTTCCGGTGCGCCCACTTCCACGCCCTGCCAGTAAGCCGCTTTGCCGCTTGCCACCGCATTCCAGGCGGTAGGTTAGGATGTTCAGCGAAGAAGTTGGCATAGGCGCGGTTGACATCATGCAGTATCTGTAATTGATTTCCCGATAGGCGGTCGTCGGCCTCTTGGGGCCAGAAAAAGACGGGGTAATCAAGGATCGCAAAAGACGCTCGTGCAGCCATGCGCAACGTGATGGAGACATCTTGGATAAAAACCCTAGGGTCGGCACCGCCGGCCGCCAGAAGCAGGGCACGGCTGGCCAGCCAGGCGCTGGGGTTGCCAAAGAGCTGCCCCGGCATCATCCGTTCGAGAGGCCGCTCAATGCGAACGGCAGGGGGCAGCGTGACACTGAGCGCGTCGCGCTGCGCTGTCAGCGGATCCTGGCCGGGCTGAAACGGGAGGCATGAACCGTAAGCAACTGGGCAGCCGGTGGTGCGAATGGCGGCCAGTAGCAGTGAGGTAGCTCGTGGTGATAACACGTCGTCACCGTCGAGGCCCTTGACGTAAGGGAATCGGACTCGCGCCAGTCCAGCGTTGATCGCCCAACTCGGCCCGGCATTCTCCTGATGCACAATGGTAACGTTCGGCAGGTCGATCGTATCGCGTTTGATGACTCCGACGCTGTCGTCGGTTGAGCCATCGTCGATGAAGATAAACTCACGGTCGAAACCGCCTTCCTGCTGCCGCAATCCCTCGATGACCTCCGGCAGGCGGTCGGACTTGTTGTATACGGTGATGACAAAAGACACGCCGGTCTCGGCCGAGTTTAATTCGGGGGAAGTCATCTTGCTCGTTCTCAATTGCGAGGTTGAATTCATTGGATCGTCGAATGCTCCGAATGCTAGAAGATATGGCGCTTTACCTGCAAGACACGCTTTAAATAGGATCAGCTTTCCAACCTCAGAAAAGATTGTGGTGCATCTTGAAATTCGAATCTCAGTGGGACCGGTGGCCAATTGTGAAGCGCTTGGTTCCATCGGTACGCAAGCGGATCGTTCGGCTTTTGTACCCCGACGGTTACGGGGTCGTCAAACGCCATGGAGCGCTATTTTTGGTCAATTCTGCCAACTGGGCGGACTAAGGCATTATCTCGCACGGTATTGTCGAACGCGATCAGATCAGGCATTTTATTTCACAAATCCGCCACCGCCAGTGCGAGTTTTTCTTCGACATTGGCGCCAATATTGGAATCTATACGGTTTTTGTCGCTCGAGAGACCAAATGCCGGACGATCTTTGCTTTCGAGCCGGATCAGTACTGTTACGATCAGTTGCGCACGAATTTATTACTGAATGGCCTCTCGGAAAGAGTGGAAACTCGGCCCGCTGCCATCAGCAACCAGGATGGAGAAATTTCCTTCGAACTCGGGCCTTCCACCCATAGGATCTTGTCGAAGGTGGGAAGCGGATCGACGATAGAGAAATCCGTTGCCTTGATGCGCCTCGATGCCATCATTTCTTGTTCAGGACGCAGGATTGCGCTCAAAATCGACATTGAGGGGCATGAACTTATCGCGCTGGATGGCATGAAGCGGTTGCTCGAAACCAACCAATGCTTTTTGCAGGTTGAATGTTGGGAAGAGAATTCGGCGCTCTTTGTCGCGGAAATGGCGCGTTGCGGTTATGTCCTGACGCACAGGATCGATGTTGATCATTATTTCGCCAATTTCTGAAGATGAAACGGTACCTTGATCAAACAAACTGGAACTTCCGAGTGGCAAGCGCAGTCTCGAATGGTTTCGTCCGGCCGGATTGCGCGAAGTCGCTAACTGCATCCTTAATCGTTAATCCAAGGCGGGCAGACCTACGCGATGGTTCTACTCAGAAAATTTGGATCGGGTAGGTGACGGCGCATGCGGATGCTTGGTGTTCACTGCGGTCATAACGCGACGGCCTTCTTGCTCGATGACGGCGTCGTCAAGGCGGGGCTGAGCCAGGAAAAGTTGGATGACCTCAAGAACTCGGCGGGATTTCCCGCTGACGCTATCCGCGCCATGCTGGACGAAATCGGCTTGCGGTCGGAAGACATCGATGAGGTGGCAATCGCCGGGCGCGACGTCTATCCGCGGCGCTGCTACGACTATCTCTTCCGCAAGGAGGTGACCGACGGCGCTAGCCGAACCGGACTCGTGGGGTGGGCTCGCAAGTTGGATTCAGCGGTGATCGGCAGGATCGCACCGGATCTGCTCAATCCGTTGCGCCACTACCGTCGGAAGAGCCTCGTTGCGGAAGGCCGACGGGAACTGCGGGCCAATTTGGCAGCACTTGGTCTCGACCGCGTGCCGGTAACGCACATCGACCACCACACCTGCTATGCCCGAGCGGCCTTCCATGGATTGGGCGGCGCGCTGCCGGCCTTGATCTTTACGGCGGGTGGCATTGGCGATGGGGCCAGTGCCAAGGTCACCCTGGTGGATGAGGGTGGAAACTGGACCGAACTGGGCGTGACGCCCCTCTCGTCGTCGCTGGGTGGCATCTATTCAGCAACAACCCGTTTCCTCGGCATGCGAACCCTGGAGCACGAATACAAGGTGATGGGGCTCGCCCCCTATGCCAAGGAGTATGCTGACGCCGTCTACAAACGCGTTTTCAAGCCGGCCATCGATCTCGATCCGGCCAATCCGTTCGTTTTCCGCGCCAAGACCGACAGCATGCGCTTTTACGACCATCTCGTGAAAGTCGCCGTTGGCGAGCGTTTCGACAATCTCGCCGCCGCCGTGCAGCGTTTGATCGAAGAGCGTGTCCTGGCCTGGGTAGAGCACGCGGTCGGGAAGACCGGCGTGCGGCGGGCCTATTTCGGCGGCGGCCTGTTCATGAACGTCAAGCTCAACATGCGTATTCAGGAATTGGCGTGCCTGGAGGAGGCGCACTTCATGCCGTCCTGCGGCGACGAATCCAACGCGCTGGGGGCCGCCTACGCCGTCCAACAGGTTCGCGGTCGAGTGCAGCCGCTGGAAAACCTTTATCTGGGGCTTTCTTACGGTGCCGATGAAATCGAACGCGGTCTCGCCCGCCAAAACCTGCCATCGAATTACTAGAGCAATTTCCGGTCGGTTGGAATCGAGAGGGATTCCCAAAGGGGTCGAAATCTGATTCAAGATAGGGGCTGGTGAGGGAGGCCAGCCCGCATGCCCGAACCTCTTTCCAAAGATCTTCGTAAGCGGTTGGTTTCGGC
>JACZKS010000060.1 GCA_014859895.1 Rhodospirillales bacterium | reverse complement strand
CCCCCGTGGACCCCTCGCTCAGCGAGGCCGAGTTGCGCCAGGCCATCGAGCTTCTGTTCTACGCCTACCGCGACTTCACCGCGGAGGCCGACGCCATCCTGGCGCGCTATGGGTTCGGCCGCGCCCATCACCGGGTCATCTATTTCGTCGGCCGCCATCCGGGCGCCACCGTCAGTCATCTGCTGGGCATCCTCAAGATCACCAAGCAGAGCCTGGGAAGGGTGCTGAACCAACTGCTGCACGAAGGCTTCGTCATCCAGAAGACCAACCCCCACGACCGCCGGCACCGCCTGCTCCACCTGACGGAGAAGGGCCGCGAACTGGAAGCCACGCTGACCACGCTGCAGGCCCGGCGTATCGCCAGCGCCTACGGCGAGGCCGGGGCCGGCACAGCCCGCGAGTTCCGCAGCGTGTTGCGCGCCATCATCAACCCCGAGGACCGCCACCGCATCGAGCGGCTCGACCTCGCCCCCCTTTGATCCGCCCGGCTTAAGCCCCGGTCATCAAGACCGCGGCGCCATGGACGTGGCCATTGCGTAAGCACGCCAGCGCCTCGTTGGCCTGCTCCAGGGGAAAGCATTCGACGGTGGTACGCACCGGCACCTTGGGGGCGAGCGCCAGGAAGTCCTCGCCGTCGCGGCGCGTCAGGTTGGCCACCGAGACGATCTCGCGCTCTTCCCACAGAAGCCGGTACGGAAAGCGCGGGATATCGGTCATGTAAATGCCGGCGCACACCACCCGGCCGCCCGGCCGCACGGCGGCGAGCGCCGCCGGCACCAGGGCGCCGATGGGAGCAAACAGGATGGCGGCGTCGAGCGGTGCGGGCGGCGGCGCATCGGACGGCCCGGCCCATACCGCGCCCAGCTTCAGGGCGAAGGCCTGGGCCACGTCGTCACCCGGCCGCGTGAAGGCGAACACCTGGCGGCCCTCGAAACACGCCACCTGGGCGACGATGTGGGCGGCGGCACCGAAGCCGTAAAGGCCAAGGCGGGCCGGGTCGCCGGCCATGCGCAGCGAGCGGTGTCCGATGAGCCCCGCGCACATCAAGGGCGCCGCCTCGGCATCCGAATAGCCGCCGCCGATGGGGAATGCATAGCGCTGGTCGGCCACCACGTAGTCGGCATAGCCGCCATCCAGCTGATAGCCGGTGTAGCGCGCGGCCCGGCACAGATTCTCGCGGCCTTCCCGGCAGTAGCGGCAGGTGCCGCAACTGAAGCCCAGCCAGGGAATGCCCACTCGCTGGCCTTCGGCGAACCGCTCGACGCCTAAGCCCAGCGCCGCCACCCGCCCGATGATCTCGTGGCCCGGGATGAGGGGCAGTTTCGGGTCGGTCAATTCGCCGTCGACGACGTGCAGATCGGTACGGCAGACCCCGCAGGCGGCGACCCGAACCAGGATATGGCCGGCCGCCGGCTCGGGGCGCGCCACCTGGCGCAGGTCGAGCGGCGAGCCCGCGGCGTCGAGAACCATGGCGCGCATGGGAATGGCAGACGGCATGGCGATGCTCCGGCAACGACGGGCCTCAAGATAGCAGACGGCGCCCCGTCGTGGGAATCGCCCGGCATGCGCTTCCTTTGACGCGACTCCCCGCGGTTGTGCTAGTCTAGCTGCGGCCCGAGCGGGCAGTGAGAGAACGGAAAATTGGGGCGGGTCGGTGGCGAGCGACGATCTTCCGCATGTCCTGGTGGTGGACGACGATACCCGGCTGCGGGGGCTTCTCCAGAAGTTCCTGAGCGAGAACGGCTTTCGTGTGTCGACCGCCAAGGACGCCGCCGACGCCCGCGAGCGGCTGGCCGCGCTGGCCTTCGATTTGATCGTGCTGGACCTCATGATGCCCGGTGAAAACGGCCTCGATTTCGCCGCCGACCTGAGAACGCGCAGCGCCGTGCCGATCCTCATGCTGACCGCGATGGGCGAAGCCGAGCACCGCATCGCCGGGCTGGAGCGCGGCGCCGACGATTATCTCTCCAAGCCGTTCGAGCCGCGCGAGCTTCTGCTGCGCCTGCGCAGCATCCTGCGCCGGGTACCGCAGCCGGCGCCCGCCGAAACCCTTGAAGAAATCCGCATGGGCGAGGCGACGTACGATCCCAAGCGCGAACGGCTGAGCCGCAAGGGCCGCGACATCCGCCTGACCTCGATCGAGGCGGCCCTGCTCAACGCGCTGGCCGAAACGCCGGGAGGCATCCTCAGCCGCGAGGAGTTGATCGCGCGCACCGGCGCCAGCGGCGGCGGCCGCGCCATCGACGTGCAGGTGACGAGGCTTCGCCGCAAGATCGAACCCGATCCCCGTTTCCCCCGCTATCTCCAGACGGTGCGAGGGCGGGGCTACGTATTGCGCCCGGATTGACGCCAGATGGGGTTCCTGACCAACACCGCCAAGCACCTTCTGCCGCGTAGCCTCCTGGGCCGTTCGCTGATGATCATCGTCACACCGCTGGTGCTGCTGCAGTTGGTGTCGGCCGTCATCTTCTATGAAAGCCACTGGGACAAGGTATCGGTGCGCCTCGCGCGCGGCGTGGCCGGCGACATCGGCTCGGTGATCACGCTGCTCCGCCAATTCCCGGACCCGGAAGACCGCGCCTGGGTCTTCGGGCTGGCGGCCGATCACATGGAGCTTGCCGTCGCGCTGCAGGAAAAAGGCATCCTGCCCAACGAGCCGGTCCATCCCCAGGGGCTGACCGAACGCGCCCTGATCGACGCCTTGCGCGAGCAGGTGGGTCGGCCGTTCCAAATCGACAGCGAATCGCTCGAGCGGTTTTACATGGTGAGCATCCAGCTGCCCGCCGGCGTGCTCGAGGTGATCGTCCCGCGCAAGCGGCTGTTCAGTTCAACCGTTTACGTTTTCGTGCTGTGGATGGTCGGCACCTCGATGATCCTGTTCGGCGTCGCCACCATCTTCATGCGCAACCAGGTCAAGCCGATCCGTCGCCTGGCCATCGCCGCCGACAATTTCGGCAAGGGCCGCGAGATGGTCCGCGTCAAGCCGGAGGGCGCCACCGAGGTGCGCCAGGCGACCCTGGCCTTCCTTTCCATGCGCGAGCGCATCCTGCGCCAGATCAGCCAACGCACCGACATGCTGTCGGGGGTGTCGCATGATCTGCGCACGCCGCTGACCCGCATGAAGCTGCAACTGGCGATGAGCGGCGACGCCGAGGGCATTGGCGATCTCAGGACCGACGTCGACGAGATGGAGCACATGCTGGACGGCTATCTGGCGTTCGCCCGCGGCGAGGGCACCGAACAGCCGAGGCTCGCCAACCTGACCGACCTTCTGGCCGAAATCACCGAGCAGGCCCGGCGCAACGGCGGCCAAATCGACCTTCACTGCGAAGGCGCCTTCACCATGCCGCTCAGGCCCAATGCGCTCAAGCGGGCCATCGCCAACCTGATCGACAATGCGCAGCGCTACGCCAAGCACGTGTGGATCCGCGCCGGCCGGCGGGCCGATGCCATCGAGATCCTCATCGACGACGACGGGCCGGGCATTCCCGCCGACAAACGCGAAGACGTCTTCAAGCCGTTCTTCCGGCTGGACAACTCGCGCAATCCAGAGACCGGCGGCAGCGGCCTGGGACTGGCCATCGCGCTCGACATCGTGCGCGGCCACGGCGGCGACATCGAACTGGCCGACGCCCCCACCGGCGGGCTTCGCGCCCGCGTGCGGCTGCCGGTTTAAACCGCCGGCGGCTCTCCGGAAACCGGGCGGGCCGGGGCGGGCCGGAACGGCGTCAGGCCCGACACCAAGTGGACCAGCGATTCGGCGCGCCGCAGTCCCTTGTCCAGCGCCGCCATCGTCTTCGCCATGTCAGGCGTATCATCACGCAGCCAGACCCGCACGGCGTCGGCATAGACGAGCATCAGCCCCTGCACGCGGATCAGCCCGGACAGGCCGGCCGCGGACAGCCCCGCCGCTTCCAGCGTCCACGCCATCGAGCGGGCCACGGCCGGCAGGCCAACGAGCCCGACGGCGGGATCGACGATGTCCCTCAGGACCGCCGCCACCGCCGCTTTGCGCGGAGCCAGAGCGTCGAAACGGCGCATCAGCACCTCGAACAGGCGATCGCGCGCCGCCTCGTCGGCGTCGGCCGGGCCGGCTGCCAGGACCTGGGCGTCGATCCGTCGAATGAAGGCATTGAGCAGGCAGCTCTTGGACGGGAAGGCCGCATGGAGTTCAGCCAGCGTCAGACCGGCCGCCTCGGCGATGCTGGCCATGGAAAGGCCGCTCCAGCCTTCGATGGCGGCAAGATCCAGCGCGGCGTCGATAATGTGTCCGGCCGGATCGCCGGTGGAGCCGTGTCCTGACGACCGGGGACGGTCAGCCGGTTGGCGTGCCATCGCCACCTCCTAATCCTCCGCGGCGAACATCCGCCGCACATCTTCCCCCGACAATAATGTTAGGTTGCGACGACGGCGGCGGCAAGTCGGCCTTCAGCCGGCCAATTCGCGCGATCGCTTGGCGGCGGCGGCGATGGCCTTGCTGAGCAGCGGCTGCCAGCCATCGGAAGCCATCAGCACCTTGAGCGCTTCGGCGGTGGTGCCACCCGGACTGGTGACGTTCTGGCGCAGCACGGAAGGCGGTTCCGCCGAGCGGTGCAGGAGCTCGCCCGATCCGGCGACGGTGACGCGGGCCAGGCGGTGGGCCAGATCGGCCGGCAGGCCGGCATCGATGCCGGCCTGGGCCAAGCCCTCGGCCAACAGGAAGACATAGGCGGGCCCGCCCCCGGAAAGCGCGGTGACGGCGTCGAGATGCGCCTCGTCGTCGATCCAGGCCACTTCGCCGACGGCGTTAAGCAAGTCGTCGCACAGGCGGCGCTGGACCTCGGCGACTGGTCGACTGGCGCAGGCCACCGTCATGCCGCGGCGCACCGCCGCCGGGGTGTTGGGCATGGCCCTGACGATGGCGGCATCCATGCCGAGGTAACGCTGGAAATAGCCGATGGTCTTGCCCGCCGCAATCGACAGAAAAACCGGCCCGCCGGCGGCAAACCGCGCGTAGCCGGGAAGGACGCCTTCCATCATCTGCGGCTTGACGGCAAAGACCACGACGTCGGGACGCTTCGCCGCCGGCACGGCATCGCCCGAGGCAACGACCCTCACGCCGCGCGCGATGGCCGGGCTGGCCGCCTGGGCGTGCGGCTCGACGACGACGACATCGGCCGGATCGACGCCCCGGTCGAGCCAGCCCTCAAGCAGGGCGCCGCCCATCTTCCCGCAGCCGACCAGGATAAGCGAGGAGGCCATCGGACGTTCAGGCCTCGCCGACGGTTTCCACCATGGCGGCGCTGAGCGCGTCCTGTGGCGACTTGCCGCCCCAGATGACGAACTGGAAAGCTGGATAGAAGCGCTCGCACTCGGCGACCGCGTTGTCCAACAGGTCCTCCAGCTGCTCGGGCGTCGGCCCGCCGGTGCCGCGCAATGGCAGGGCGTGGCGGTACATTGGCAGCCCCTCTTCTTCCCACATGCCGAAGTGGCCGAGCCACATGCGCTCGTTGACCAGGCAAAGCAACTGGCCGATGCCGGCCTTCTTCTCGGGAGGCACCCGCATGTCGAAGGCGCAGGTGAAATGCAGCGCGCCGACCTCCTCGTTCCACGCGAAATAGAGGCTGTAATCGCACCAATGGCCAGGCACCTGCGCAGCCATCTCCTGATCGCTGCGCCGGTCGAACATCCAATCGTTGGCGGTGACGACCCGCTCCACCACATCGAGCGGATCGATGGTCTGCTTTTCGTCGAAAAGGGTGGAAGCCCGCATGGCCGCATCTCCCCCAATAGCCAGGTAAGGCATTCGGCCGCCGTGTGGGATGGACCGTCCCTCACCCCTGCATAGGGGGCACCGCCCGATATGTAGTGGCCCACCTCACTCGTTGATACCAACTATAGCCTGCCAAAAGGAGACTCGTCGTGCAAGTCTCCTTTTGGCCGGAGGGCCGGTTTATTGTGGATAAGGGTGCCGCGCAAAAGCGGCGGCGCCGGACGGTGTCAACCCTGAGTGTCTGAACCCCCGGCCGGCTTGGCGGCGGGTTTGGGACGCCGGGGCTTGGCGGCCTTGACGGGCGCCTGGCCGGACTCCCTGGCTTCCAACGCGGCGATCCGCTTTTCCAGCTTCTCCTGCTGGCTGCGAGCCTTGGCCGCCATCGCCTTGACGGCTTCGAATTCCTCGCGCGGCACGGTATCGCGGTCGGCCAGAATGCGTTCGAGCTGATGGCGGATCATGGCCTCCAGCTCCCCCTTGATGCCCGTCAAGGTCGAAACGGCGCCGTTGGCGACGCGGGCGAGATCGTCGAGGATACGGTTGCTGGTCTGCATGATCGGGTCCCTCCGCAAAGCGGATTTGCTTGTCGGATTATTATGGGGCCCGGCCGCGGCCGACGCAACCGGCGGTTCCGCACGGCGGTGCCCACCGCGGCTTGCGGGGCGCCGCCGGCCGCCCTATAAACGCATCATGATCGTGGTTACCGGCGGAGCCGGCTTCATCGGGTCGAACATTGTCGCCGCCCTCGAGGAGCGCGGATTGGGGCCGGTTGCCGTGTGCGACCGCCTGCGCAGTGGCGACAAGTGGCGAAACATCGCCAAGCGCGAGCTGGCCGACGTCATTGCCCCCGATCGCCTGTTCGCCTTCCTGGATGAGCATCGCAACGCCATTCGCGCCATCATCCACATGGGCGCCATCTCCTCGACCACCGAAACCGACGCCGACCTCATCGTCGCCACCAACTTCCGCCTCTCGCTCGACCTCTGGCGCTGGTGCGCGGAACGCGGTGCGCCCTTCATCTATGCCTCTTCCGCCGCCACCTACGGCGACGGCGCCCATGGTTTCGTCGACGATGCCGATCCCGCCGCCCAGGCCCTGTTGCGGCCGCTCAACCCCTACGGCTGGAGCAAGCTCCTGTTCGACCGCCGGGTCGCCCGCCTGCTCGCCGACGGCGAACCGCGGCCGCCACAATGGGCCGGCCTCAAATTCTTCAACGTCTACGGCCCCAACGAGTACCACAAAGGGAAGATGGCCAGCGTCGTCTCTCACATCTACCCGGTGGCCAAGGCAGGCAAGGCGGCGGTGCTGTTCAAGTCGCACCACCCCGACTATCCCGACGGCGGCCAGCTGCGCGATTTCGTATGGGTCGGCGACTGCGCCGAGGTCATCCTCTGGCTCCTTGAAAGCCCGCGGGTCAGCGGCCTGTTCAATTGCGGTACCGGCAAGGCGCGCAGCTTCGCCGACCTGGCCGGCGCCGTCTACCGGGCCCTCGGGCGCAACGCCGACATCGAGTATGTGCCGACGCCGGAAACCATCCGCGACAAGTACCAATACTTTACCGAGGCCGATACGACGCGGCTGCGCGGCGCCGGCTTCAAGCGGCCCTTCACCGCCCTGGAGGACGGGGTCGCCCGGTACGTGCAGGATTTTCTCGACGCCCCCGACCGCTACCGCTGAAACGGCACCCACGGGACGGACGCCGCCATGACCTTCGCGATCGCCTTCCCCAACATCGACCCCGTACTGATCGAATTCGGGCCGTTGGCCATCCGCTGGTACGGCCTGGCCTACGTCGCCGGCCTCATCCTCGGCTGGCGCTACGTGCGCCGGCTGGTCAACGGGCCGCCGCCGGTCACCCCGGGACGCGACGTCGACGATTTCCTGGTATGGGCGACGCTGGGCGTGGTGCTGGGCGGCCGTCTGGGCTACGTGCTGTTCTACCAGCCCGCCTACTACCTTTCCCACCCACTGGCCATCTTCCAGGTGTGGGCCGGCGGCATGTCGTTCCACGGCGGCCTTTTGGGCGTCCTCGTTGCCCTCCTGTTGTTTGTGCGCCGCCGCAATATTCCGCTCCTTGCCTTTGGCGACGTTATCGCCTGCGCGGCGCCGATCGGTCTTTTCTTCGGACGGTTGGCCAACTTCATCAATGGCGAGTTGTTCGGGCGCGAGACCGACGTGCCGTGGGCCATGGTTTTTCCCCATGGCGGCCCGATGGCGCGCCATCCCAGCCAGCTTTACGAGGCACTGTTGGAGGGCGTGCTGCTGTTCATCGTGCTCCATCTGCTGTGGCGGCGGGAAGCGGTGCGCCGCCGCCCCGGCATCCTGACCGGCATCTTCCTGATCGGCTACGCCCTGGCCCGTAGCGTGGCCGAGTTGTTCCGGCAGCCCGACACCCACATCGGCTTCCTGCTGGGCGGCACCACCATGGGACAATGGCTGTCGGGACCGATGCTGGCCTTCGGCCTTTACCTGATCCTGCGGGCGCGGCCGCCGCGCGCCTGATCATGGCGGACAGCCTTCGCGACGTCCTGCTTCGCCGCATTGCGCTCAGCGGCCCGCTGACGGTGGCCGACTATATGGCGGAAGCCCTGGGCCATCCCCACTTCGGCTATTACGCGACCCGCGATCCATTTGGCGCCGCCGGCGATTTCGTCACCGCACCCGAGGTCTCGCAGATGTTTGGCGAACTCCTCGGCCTGTGGTGCGCGGTGGTCTGGCAGGCGATGGGTCGGCCCAATCCGGTGCATTGGGTCGAACTAGGGCCGGGGCGCGGCACCCTGATGGCCGACGCGATGAGGGCAAGCCGCAAGGTGCGGGAATTCGCCGAGGCCGCCCACATCCATCTGGTCGAAACCAGCCCCGTCCTGCGCCGCGTCCAGGCCGATACCCTGGTCAAAGCCTCACCATCGCACCCGCCGCTCTGGCACGCCGACCTTTCCGGCATTCCCGATGGGCCGATGATCCTGATCGCCAACGAATTTCTCGACGCCCTGCCCATTCTCCAGTTCGAACGCACCGCCGCCGGCTGGTGCGAGCGCCTGGTAACGGCCGGGCCGCGGGGCGATGGGTTGATTTTCGCGCTGTCGCCGCCAAGCCGCCGGCCGCCGCCGCTGCTGTCACCGGCCGTCATCGACGCCCCGATCGGCGCCATCGCCGAGGTGTCGCCCGCCGCCGTCGGGGTGATCGACGCCATCGGCCGGCGGCTTGCCGGGGTGGGCGGCGCCGCCCTGATCATCGACTACGGCCATCCACAGAGCGCCCCCGGCGACACCCTGCAGGCGGTACGCGGCCATGCCTACCACGACCCTCTTGCCGATCCCGGGCAGGCGGATCTCACCGCCCACGTCGATTTCGGGGCGGTGACGCGCGCCGCCATCGAGGCCGGCGCCAAGCCGTTCGGGCCGATCGGGCAAGGCCTTTTCCTCGAGCGGCTGGGTCTCGGGGCACGGGCCGATGCCCTCATAGCAGGCGCCACCCCGGCGCAGGCCGAATCCGTTTGCGCCGCCCGCCATCGCCTGACCGCCGCCGGGGAGATGGGCACACTGTTTAAGGCGGTTTCCCTACAGAATCCCGACCTGCCGCCGCCGCCGGGTTTCACCTGATACGCGCGGTGCGCGCAATTTCCCTTTATCGACTGGGGGC
Organism: Rhodospirillales bacterium; assembly: GCA_014859895.1. Lineage (GTDB taxonomy): Bacteria > Pseudomonadota > Alphaproteobacteria > Rhodospirillales > Shumkoniaceae > Shumkonia. The sequence goes on along the minus strand of JACZKS010000060.1, from coordinate 45,509 downwards.
TTCGCCGGTATAAAGCGCCCATGATCACCTCATCGGCATTCAACGGCCTCAAGGGCGTCCGCCACGGCTTCTTCACCCGCCGAGGCGGCGTCAGCCAGGGAGTCTACGAATCCCTCAATTGCGGATACGGCAATGGCGATTCGGCGGAGAACGTTGCCGCCAACCGGTCCCGCGCCATGGCCATGATGGATCAGCCGGCCGAATTCCTGCTCACCGCCCGCCAGGTCCATTCGGCGAAAGCCGTGGTGGTGGAGAAGCCGTGGACGCCCGAGGATGCGCCCGAGGCCGACGGCCTGGTGACGGCGGTCTCCGGCATCGCGCTCGGCTTGCTCACCGCCGACTGCATGCCGGTGCTGTTCGCCGATCCGCGGGCCCGGGTGATCGGCGCCGCCCACGCCGGCTGGCGGGGCGCCCGGGGCGGCATCGTCGAAGCGACGGTGGCCACCATGGAACAGGCCGGCGCCAAGGCCAGCCGCATCGTCGCCGTGATGGGGCCCTGCATCCGCCATGGCTCTTACGAGGTCGGCCCCGAGTTCCGCGACACCTTTCTCGCCGACAATGCCGCCAATGACTCCTTCTTCGCGCCATCGCGCAACCCTGGCCGCTTCCTGTTCGACCTGCCGACCTATCTCTTCCGGCGGCTGGATGCCATCGGCCTCAAGCATATCCAGTTGCTGCAGATCGACACCTGCCGCGAACCCGACCGCTTCTTCAGCCACCGCCGCTCGACGCTGGCCGGCGAACCGGCGTGCGGGCGCAATCTTTCGGCAGTCATTCTCGGCGATTGACAAGGGTGGGGCTGAAGGCTGGAAATCACAGCCATGCCCTATATGATTCTGCTGGTCTTCGTTCTGATCGTCGGATTGGTCGCCACCTGCGCCCTGATGTGACATGCGCGTGAGTCGCGGATTCGTCTTAGCCCTTCTGATGGTGGCGGCGTGTGGGCCGTTGCCGCAGCCGTTCGAGCACAATGCGCAAGGCTCGGCCTATCCGTTGGCCGAATTGGCGATCGACGTGCGGGTGGCGCCGATCGCCGGGCTGTCGGCCCCAACAGGAGAAGCGTTGGCCCGCGCGGTAGCCGAGAACCTGGGCGCCTACGGCGTAACCGCCACCTCGCGCCCAGGCACCGCCAGCCGCTTCGTGTTGCAGGGCGTGTACGCGGGCCCCGCCGCCGAGACGTCGACCGACACCACCATTTTATGGACGCTCTTCGATGCCGACGGCGAGCCCACCGGCATCCACGCCCAGGCGGTCGAGGGCCCGTTTGCCGCGGATCCCGGTGCCATCTGGTCGGCTGGCCAACAGCCCGCCAAGGCGCTGGCCGCGCTTGTCGGCGCGGATGCCGAACTGCCGGCCACCGGCTCCAACGTGCACCGCGGCGTGTTCCTGGCCGAGATCGCCGGGGCTCCCGGAGACGGCAATACCGCGCTGGCCACCGCGCTCCGCCACGCCCTTGAAGGCGGGCCGTTCGGACTGGCCGAGACCGCCGGCGACGCCACCCACGTGGTGCGGGGTATCGTCACCGCCGATCCGCCCAAAGACGGCAACCAGCGCATCGCCATCGAATGGCACGTGACCACCCCGGATGGCCGGGAAGTGGGCGAAGCGAATCAAGAAAACACGATACCGGCCGGTCGCCTCGACCGCCGCTGGGGAGGCATCGCCGGACTTGCCGCGCAGGCGGCGGCCGAAGGGATCACCGAGATCCTGCAACGGGTGGGCGACGGTGGCGCCTCTCCGCGCGGCCGGCCGCCCATTGTGCTGCCCCCGTCAAGCGACCTGCCGCCGCCGGCCGGGCCGTAGCCGCGGCCGGATGGCACGCCGCCGGCGCTCAGGCCGCGCGACGCTGAAGGCCGGCGTTCGCCAGCGCTTCTTTGGGAAGGGTCTGGGCCGCCGCCGGGTGAGACCCGCCGATCGATTGCAGGGTCACCGGGTCCATGCTTTCGGCCACGTGACGCCCGATGCGCTCGCGCGGGATGCCCAGCGCCGCCAGTTCGTCGTCGTCGAGCCGCTGCAATTCGTTATAGAGGCGGACGGACTCGGCGGCGCGATTCACCGCGCCAAGCATGTAAAGCGCGACTGCGGCGCTCTTCCTCACCATTCGTCCCATCGCTTGGGTATTCATCTGACACTCCGTGGTCTGCATCCAAAGTTACGTCGTCGTGCTTCCACGGACGTGCGGCCGTTCCACTGCTGGGCAAAGGGCGCGCCCTGTAGGGGGCGTCTTGTTGATCGTCGGGATCACCCCAACTGTCGGTTGCCGACAAAGTACGAAAATTGATCTATCGTGCAAGAAAAACCGGTACCGCCAGCCGCCGGCCAGCCATGCATGAATCGCATGGCGGAGCCGGGATAGCCGGCGCTCGGCCGCCTCCGGCCCGCGGCGGGCGCCCCGCCCGATGCGGCGAGCCCGGTCCCCGCGAGCTTTTAGGCGGCGCGTCGACGGGCCGGTTCCTCGTTGGCTGCCACCTCGTCGGCAACGTCGCTTCCGACGATGGCCGGGCTGGCCGAGTCGAGGACCGGCCGGTCACCCATGAGCGGCGTGTCGACCAGCGTCGCCACGTAGGACGGGATGTCGCCCCGCGCGATGCCAAGGCGGGCCAACTGGCTGTCGCTGAACCGGCCGAGTTCGCCGGTCAGGCGGCCAACGGCGAGGCCGGCCCAATGGTCGCGCAGGACCCGGGTCGTTCCGGAAGCCAGCCAACGGACGGCGCGCCCGAGGCCGCCGACCAGCGCGCCCATCACCTGGGCGTTGACTTCCGCCTGCAGGCGGGCGGCATCTTCCTGTACGCGCAGGACGTCGTGAAGGGTGTACTTGCCGCCACGATCAAGATAGTCCGGCGCCGCGTTGTAACGTTCCATGATCTTCCTCCGTAGGTTTCCAAACGGTTCACGCCGATTGCACCCCACGGACGCGCGGCCTCCCGCTGCTTGTGACGCCCGGTGACGCGCCGCGTCCCGAACGTCGATTTGGTTTGATAGTCATTCTTATTATGAGATCAATATGCGCGCCCACATCCCCACAGTCAAGATTAGTGGGATGAAATTTCACAATGTGGCAACATTCTATTTTGGCGGATATCTGCCAAAAATGATGGCTATTTTCCGGGCACGCCCTGCTCAAAATAAGAGCCATTCCACATCATGGGATGGGTCAGGCGCCGGTCAGATGAACCGGGATGCCACCAGGAATCCGCCCGAAACCAGCAACAGCCACAGCACGATCCGCCGGAATTGGCGGTCATCGACCCGGCCGTAAGTCTTCATGCCGAGCCATACGCCCAAAACCGTGCCCGGCAGGCAGATCAGGACAAGCTGCCCGACCTCGGCGGTCAGCACTCCCTGCACGCCGTAGGCAATGAGCGCCGAAGCCAGGATGCTGAGGTTGAAGGTCTGGAAGACGGCCCGCTGCTCGTCCTTGCTCCAACCCTTGAGGCCACACCACAGCGTCGGCAATGGCCCCGAAAGACCGGCGGCACCGCCAAGGATGCCGCCGCCGAAGCCGATCAAGGCGTCGGCCGCCCGTCCGCCCCAGGCGACGACCGGCAACCGGCCGGACAGCAGCATTGCCGCCGAATAGACCACCAGGAAGGCGCCGAGCGCAGCCCGGAAGGTTTCCGCCGGCACCTGATCGAGGGCCATAACGCCGAGCGGCACGCCAAGCAGGCCACCCGCTATAAAAGGCCACAGCCGAGGCCAATTCATGGCGCGGCGCACGACGAACAGCGATTGCAGTTGGGCCACCACCGAACAGATGACGACGAGGGGCGCGGCCAGCGCGGGTTCAACGACATGCAGCCACAACCCGAGAGCCACCAAGCCCGTGCCGAAGCCCGCCAGACCGGAAACGAAGCCGCCCAGGCAGGCGCCGGCAAGCACGAACAGGAACAGGCTCACCTCGATGTTTTCCCCTCTGGGGAAGGCCGGCCGTTACAGCCGGCCCGGCGCCCATCCCCGCTGGATGCGACGGCCCGCCGCAACGCCGCCCTGTCGGGCGATCGCGGCGCGACCAAGATGTCGCATCTCAGCGCATTGGCGCCAGTCGGGCAAGCCCCTTCGCCGATCGGCTGCGCCGTCAGGCGGCGCGACGCTGTCCCAGATCGTTATCGGCGGCCGTGGCATCAGACCGGCCATCGACCGTCTGCAAGGCAGCCGCAGGCACGGCGGCGGTCGGCCACCGCTCGGCCCCGTCTTCCATCGAAGCTTGCACGTACTGCGGAATGGCTTCGCGGCTAAGGCCGAGGTTGGCCAGCGTCGCGTCGTCCATGCGGTTCAGTTCGTCGTAGAGACGGGACGCCGCCCCAGCCCTGGCGATGAGGACGAAGATCCGCGCCACGGCCGAGGCCGTCCTGCGGATGCCCCGCCACAGGCTCGCCGCCATCTCGCGGGTCACCTCGGCTTGCAGGCGGGCCACTTCCTTTTCGAGAAGGTGCAAGTCGTCGCGGGAATAGGGACTGGGAAAGCGTAGGGATTCGAGTCCTGTCAGGTGACGTTCCATCATAAACCTCCGTGGTCAGCAATCTGTGTCAACGATTGCGCATCCACGGACGTGTAGCTCCCATAGGCTTTTGCGATTTCCTCGCAATTCGCGCGCCACGTTGGGCATCTCGTCGCGATTGGTCATGTTGCGAACAATTCTTGATCACAACTTGGGACTGCCCAGGCGGCCTTCAAGATGAGGGGCGCCGAATCGGCATGCCGCCGGCGCCCCCCTGAACTGCGCAATTTGCATGGCTCCCCGGCCGCGCCGAGGGTGACGGGTCAATAGCCCAGGGCGCAGCCGTCCTTGCGGGGGTCGGAGCCGCCGGTCAGCACGCCTTCATCCCAGTCGATCCAGATGGCCTGGCCGCCGCCCTGCGGCTTGCTGGGCGCGCCGGTGGGGTGGCCATAGCGGTGCAGCGCGTGCAGCGTTTCGGCCGGCAGCCCGCTCTCCACTTCGACGATGCCCTCGGCGGTCGGGAAGACCCGCGGCTGGTCCATGGCCTCCTGGATGTCGAGGCCGTGATCGAGGAAACCGCCCAAAACATGGGCATGGCCGCACGCCTGATAGGCACCGCCCATGACGCCGAACGGCATGACGGCGCGCCCATCCTTGACCAGCATCCCCGGGATGATGGTGTGGAACGGCCGTTTGCCGCCGGCGATGCAGTTGGGATGGGCGGGATCGAGCACGAAACCGCAGCCGCGGTTCTGCAGCACGACGCCGGTCTTCGGACTGACCAGGCCGCTGCCGAAGCCGTTGAAGAGCGAGTTGATGAAGCTGACGGCGGTGCGCTCCTCGTCGACCACGCACAGATAAACCGTATCGGGATGGGTGGGCAGTTGCGGCCGCGGCACCGACTTCATGGCCTTGCCGGGCGTGATGAGGGCGCGCAGATCGCCGGCATGCGCCTCCGACAGCAGTTCGGCGACCGGCACCGCGGCATGGCGCGGGTCGGCGATGAAGGCGTTGCGATCGGCATAGGCCAGCCGCGTCGCCTCGATTTCCAGATGCAGGCGCTCCGGCGACATCGGCGCGTACTGGCCCATGTCGTAACCGGCGAGGATGTTGAGCAGGATCAGCGCGGTCAAGCCCTGGCCATTGGGCGGAATCTCGCAGACGTCGTAGCCGCGATAGGCGGTACGGATCGGAGTCACGTACTCGCCCCGATGCGCGGCGAAGTCATCCATCGTGTGCAGGCCGCCCAGTCCGCGCAGGTAGGTGACGATGTCCTCGGCCACCGGCCCGGTATAGAAGGCGTCGCGGCCTTTCTCGGCGATAAGGGCGAGGGTTTTGGCGAGTTCCGGCTGGCGGTGCAGTTGCCCGACCCTGGGCGGCTGGCCGCCCGGCAGGAAAATGCGTTTCGCCGTCGGGTCCTTGGAGAGCGTTCCCACCTCGTTGGCGAAGTCGAAGGCGACCCGGGACGCGATGGGGTAGCCGTCGCGGGCGAAACGGATGGCCGGCTCCAGCACGTCTGCCAATGACAGCCGCCCATGGTCGGCGATGAGACGCGCCCAACCGTCGACGGCGCCGGGCACGGTGACGGCGTGCGGCGTATGGCGCTCGATCCTGGTGATGCCCTGCTTGGCGAACCATTCCGGCATCGCCGCCGCCGGCGCCGCTCCCGAGCCGTTGTAGCCGATCAGCTTGTCTTGGCCCTTCGGCGCGATGATGCAGAAGCAGTCGCCGCCGATGCCGGTCGACCCCGGCTCCACCACGCACTGCACGGCGATGGCGGCCACCGCCGCGTCGATGGCGTTGCCGCCCTTTTGAAGAATATTGACCGCGGTCAGCGACGAAAGCGTATGCGAGGAGGCGGCCATGCCGCGCGTGCCATGCACCGGCGAGCGGCCGGGAAGCTCGAGATTGCGCACTGTGTGCCCTTTCTGGCTTTTTCTGGATTCCCGAAGACGGGGCGATTGTTGACGGGCACCGCCGGCCCAGGCAAGAGGAATTGCGGCCGGCGGCTCAAGCCTGCGGCAATACCCGAAACGCCGGCTTCCCTTCGCCCCGCCGTTCGATCAGGCGGATCAGGCCCATCACGGCGACCACCAGGGCCAGAATCAGCACGCTCATCGAACAGGCCAGCCCGTAGCGGCCATTCTCGGCATGCAGGAAAATGCCGACCGAGGCCATCATGGTATCGGGGCTGACCAGGAAAATAACGGCCGAGAGCGTCACCATGCCGTGCACGAAGACATAGAGGGAAGCCAACAACAGCACCCGGCGGATGGCCGGCAGGGTGACCAGGAAGAAGGCCTGGATCATGTTGGCGCCGAGCACCTCGGCCGCTTCGTCGATGCTGGTATCGATGCGCTGAAGCGTGGCGCGCGCCGCCAGCACGCCGACGAAAATATTGGCGAACAACACGTTGAGCACGAGGATGGCGGGGGTGCCGGCCAGCGACAGTTCGGCCAGCCCGAACGGCCTGTTGAAGGCGACGAGATAGCCGATGCCGTGCAGTACGCCGGGCACGATTCCGGGCAGCAGGGCCACGAAGCCGATGACCTGGCGCCCGGGGATCTGAGTGCGTTCCACCACATAGGCGACCAGCACCGCGAAGACGCCGCCGAAGAGGGCCGCCGCACCGGCGATCTTGAGGCTGGTCCATACCGTCGGGATGCCCATGGACTGGCTGAAGCTGGCGTAGAGCTCGGAATGGACACTGTAGTGCGTCAGGGTCGGCGTGAAGTCGATGCCCCAGACGCGGGTGAAGGAGCCCACCACGATGATGCCGAAAAAGGCGATGACGACGGCGCCCACCGCGACGGCCACCGTTTCCAGCCCCAACCGGGCGGCCGTCGGCAGCGGCAGTTCGGGCGGCGCTCCGGTGCCGGCGCCCGAGACGAAGCGGCCGCGCCTTCCTAAGCGCTCGAAAAGGAAATAGGCGAGAAGCGTGGGCAGGATCAGCCAAACGGCCAAGGCCGCCGCCAACGACACGTTCTGGAAGCCGACGATCTCGTCATAGATGACGCCGGCCAGCACCGGATAATTGCGGCCGATGACCAGCGGATTGCCGAAATCCGTCATGGCCAGGATGAAGACCACCAGCGCGGCGCGGATCACGCCGGGACGCGTCAGCGGCAGGGTGACGTAGGCGAAAACCTGCCAGGCGGTGGCGCCCTGGCTGGCCGCCGCCTCCTCGACCCGGCCGTCGTGGCGGGCCAGGACGTCGTCGAGCACGATGTAGGCGTGCGGCAGATAGCTCAGCACCATCGCCGTCACCACGCCGACGAAACCGTAGATATTGGTGACGTCGGCATCGATGAGGCCCAGCGTGTCTTCCAGCAGCTTGCGGGTGATCAGCCCCTGGCGGCCGAACAGCAGAATCCCGGCAAACGCCATGATGACGGGGGGCGACACCAGGGGCAGCAGCACCAGGCCGCGCACCAGGCCGGGGGCGCGGATGCCGTTGCGGTTGATGCCGAAGGCCAGCGCATAGGCCAGCACGACGGTGATCAGGCTGGTGAGCGTCGAGACGATCAGGCTGTTGCGCCCGGCCCGGAGCAGGTGCGAATCCTCGAGGAAGGCGCGGTAGTTTTCCAGGCTGAAGCCCTTGCGGGCGCCGGTACGCAGGCGCTCGAACTCCTCGGGGTCCAATTGGCCGCGCAGCTTGAAGGCCAGCGGGATGCGCTTGTGCAGCACCACCATCTGGAGCGGATATTCAGCATCGAAGGCAGCCTGCTCGGCGGCGTCGAGCGCCGCCGTCGCCTGGCCGGCAGCGGCGAACTGGGAAGCGTATTCGGCCTTGCGGTCCCAGGCCGGCGGCAGCCCGATGGCGGCGAGCGTCGCCGCCGTCGTTTCCATCTCTTGCACATCGGTAAGCGAGGCTTCCCATTGGGTCATCGAGCGGGAGCGATCGGCTTCGTCCAGACGATCGAGGGCATCGACGACGGCCGCGCGCACCGTGCGCGGCGGCAGCGGCCCCTCGACATGAATGCTCTTCAGAAGGACAGCCCCCAGCGGCACCACGATGAAGACGAACAGCAACGCCGCCGCCAGCAGGGAAACCACGTACGTCGAGGTGCGGACCATCACGCGCCAGCCGTGCCCGCGTCGGTTCCGGGGAAAACCAGCACGGCGTCGGGATCGACCGACCACAGTACCGGATCGCCGGGCGCAAGGTCGAGATCGAGCCATCGCCCGGTCGGCATGTCGGCCAGCAGCCGGCTGCCGTCGGCGAGGCGGGCGGTGACCCGCACGCTTTGGCCCAGAAAGGCGAAGGCCTCGATCTGCGCTCGTGCCCAAACGCCGGCGCCGGAGGAGTGCGAGTCCAGCCGGACGTGCTCGGGGCGCAGGCAGACCACGCACTCGCCGTCGATGCTCTCCGCTGCGTTCATGGGGACCGCCAGGCCGTCGATGCGCACGGTGCCGTTCACCACCCGGCCGTTCAGCCGGTTGCTGGTGCCGATGAAGTTGGCGACAAAGACGCCGGCCGGGCGGGCGTAAACGTCCATCGGCCGGCCGACCTGCCGGAAGCGGCCACCGTCCATCACCGCCACCCGGTCGGACATGGACAGCGCCTCTTCCTGATCATGGGTGACGTAGACGGTAGTGATGCCCAGTTCCTTGACGACGGCCCTGACCTCGTCGCGCAGGTGGGCGCGGATCTTGGCGTCCAGCGCCGAGAGCGGCTCGTCCAAGAGCAGGATGGCCGGGTGCGGGGCCAGCGCGCGGGCCAGGGCGACCCGCTGCTGTTGGCCACCGGACAACTCGTGCGGATAGCGACTCTCCATCCCCTCCAGGCGAGTGAGGGCGCACAACTCGGCGACGCGGGCCTCGACCTCGGCCTTCGGGCTGCGGCGCAGGCGTAGCGCGAAACCAATGTTGCCAGCCACTGTCATGGTCGGGAAAAGAGCGTAGGACTGGAAGACGAAGCCGATGTTGCGCTTGCGCAGCGGCACGTCGTCGACCCGCCGCTCGCCGATCCAGATCTCGCCGCGATCGGGCCTCGTGAAGCCGGCGATCAGGCGCAGCAGCGTCGTCTTGCCGCAGCCGCTGGCCCCCACCAGGGTGACGAATTCGCCCGAGGCGATGTCGAGCGAGACACCGTCAACGGCGACGCACTCGCCGAAGCGTTTGACGACGCTGTCAATTCGCAGACGGGCCACACTCTTCCTCCGGCGTTAGGAACGGCGGCTCCGCGGGACGTGACGCCCGCGGGACCTCCATTCCGCCCCGACTACTTCTCGTACTTCTGGGCCCATTCCTTCTTGAAGGCGTTGGCGTCGACCGGCGCCTTGTATTCCCAGAGATCGACCTTCGAGACGTCGATTTCGCCCAGGCCGGGCGTCGTCGGCACGCCGATGAAGGGGGCATAGACGGCGGCACCTTCGGGGCTGGCCATGAAATCGACCCACTTCTTGCCGTTCTCGGGATGCGGGGCGCCGAGCACCAGGGCGCCGCCCTCCTTGACGTTCGGCGTCATGTCGAGGAACACCATCTTGACCGGCAGCCCGGCCTTGATCTGATTGGTGACGGCGGTGTCGTAGGTCAACCCGATGAGGGTTTCTCCGGCGCCGGCCTGGCGGCCGGCCGCGCTGCCCGAGGAATTGTACTGGAAGATGTTCTTGTGCAGGGCGTCGATGTAGTCCCAGCCGTAGGCGTCCTTGAGCGTGGTGAAGATGGTAAGCCCGGTGCCCGATTTGGTCGGCGCCGCGATGGTGATGGAATCCTTGTAGACCGGCAGCGCCAGGTCTTTCCACGAGGCGGGAATGGGTTTGCCCTTCTGCTCCATCATCTGGGTGTTGACAGCCGCAACCATCAGGGTCAGCCAATGATAGACGTAGAAACCGTCGGGGTCGGCGAAACGGGCGGCGATCTTGCTTCCCTTTGGCGCATAGGGTTCAAGGACGCCGGCATTCTTCAACTGGTCGAGGGCGAACGAATTGACCCCGTAGATGGCGTCGGCCTGGGGATTGGCGCGCTCGGCAATGGTCTTCTCGGTCACCGGGCCGGTGCTCAGGATCACCTGCTTGACCTGGATATCCGGATGCTTCTTGGAAAAGGCGTCGGCCAGCGCGGCATGCAGCTTGCCGTCATCGGCCGCCGTATAGACCAGCAGCTCGTTGCCCCCGGCCGCATGGGCGGTTCCCGACAGCAAAGTGGAAAGGCAAAGCGCCGTCGATACGAGCGTCTTTTTCATCTATCGCGCCTCCATAAAAGATCCCCGATTGCGGGAATCCACGATCTTTATAAGGAATTCTCGAGGCGACATTATTTCACGATCCGCCTCAATACAAGAAGATGCCCGGGACGTCTCCGCAATAACCAAGTTATGTTGCAGTGCTTGCTTTTATGTTGTTATTTTGATTTTTTTATGCGGTTATTTGACCGAATTTGTTGCTTCCCTTCCGTGAACTTCAACGGCGGCGTGGCGTCCGGACGGGGCCGCAAGGGCGTTTACAGACCTCCGGCACGCTGATACATTCCGCGGCGCCGGCCCGGGCCTTGCTCCGCAAAAAAGAGCCCGGGCTTTCTGCGGCGCCTGAACACCGCGGCGAGGGAATACCGCGTCCATGAAAATCATCTCGTGTAACAGCAATCGTCCGCTGGCCGAAGCGATTGCCGCCTATCTGCATCTTCCGCTGGCCAAGGCGGTCATCCGCCGGTTTTCGGATCAGGAAGTGTTCGTCGAGATCCAGGAGAACGTGCGCGGCGAGGATGTCTTTGTCATCCAGTCGTCGTCCTTCCCGGCCAACGACAACCTGATGGAGCTGCTGGTTACGCTGGACGCGCTCCGGCGCGGCTCGGCAAGGCGCGTCACCGCGGTGATCCCCTATTTCGGCTATGCCCGTCAGGACCGCAAGTCGGGACCGCGCACCCCCATCTCGGCCAAGCTGGTGGCCAACCTGATCACCACCGCCGGGGCCGACCGGGTGCTGACCATGGACCTGCACGCCGGGCAGATTCAGGGCTTCTTCGACATTCCGGTGGACAACCTATATGGCTCGCTGGTTTTCAACCAGGACATCAAGGAACGCTTCGACAGCGAGAAGCTGGTGCTGGTGTCGCCGGACGTCGGCGGCGTGGTGCGCACCCGCGGCATGGCCAAGAAGCTGGATGCCGACCTCGCCATCGTCGACAAGCGCCGCGAACGGGCCGGCGTGTCCGAGGTGATGAACATCATCGGCGACGTCAAGGGCCGCCAGTGCATCCTGGTCGACGACATCGTCGATTCGGGCGGCACGCTCTGCAACGCGGCGGTGGCGCTCATCGAGCATGGCGCCGAGGCGGTCTGGGCCTATGTCACCCACGGCGTGCTGTCGGGCGGCGCGGTGGCCCGCATCGCCGCATCGCCGCTCAAGAGGATGGTCATCACCGACAGCATCCTGGCCACCGAAGCGGTGCGGGAATCGCCCAGCATCGAGCAGATCACCATTGCGCCACTAATGGCCGAATCGATCCGCCGCATCAGCGAGGAATCGTCGATCTCGATCCTGTTCAACTGAACAAAAGCATTGACCACGAGGCCCGCCAAGCGGTATTGCGGGCCGTTTTCGGCGTCGGCACCCCTGGAGGCCGGCGTCTTGCCAACAAGGAGAGTACCCATGGCAAAGCATACGGTTCTCGCGGCAGAGCTCCGCGAGCGGGCCGGCAAGGGGGCAGCCCGCGCAACTCGTCGCGCAGGTCGCATTCCCGCCGTCCTCTACGGCAACAAGCTGGAACCCAAGATGGTTTCACTCGACCCCGTCCAGCTGAACATCGAACTCCACCGTCCGGGTTTCTTCGGCCGGGTCTTCGAGATCGATCTTGGCAAGGAAAAGTTCGTGGTCCTGCCGCGCGACGTCCAATACCATCCGCTGACCGACCGCCCGATTCACCTCGATTTCCTGCGCTTTTCGGCCGAAACAAGGGTTCACGTCGAGGTCGCGGTGGACTTCCAGAACGAGACGGCGTCCCCGGGCCTCAAGCGGGGCGGCGTGCTCAACGTGGTGCGTCGCGACGTCGAGCTGGTATGCTCGCCCGAAAGCATCCCGGAGAGCATCGTCGTCGACCTGACCGGCTTGGAGATCGGCGATTCGATCCACATCAGCCACGTCAAACTGCCCGAAGGGGTCGAGCCGGTGATCGCGGATCGCGACTTCACCATCGCCACCATTGCGGCACCGTCGGTGGAAGTCATCGAGAAGGCCGAAGGTGCGGAAGAGGAACTCGCCGCGCCGACCGCCGAGTCGGCGCCCTCGGAGGACTAAGCCCTTCCTTACGAAGGAGCAATCGGCATGCTGTTGGTGGTCGGCCTCGGCAACCCGGGTTCCGACTACGCCAGGAACCGGCACAACGTGGGATTCATGGCGGTGGACGGCATCGTCCACCGCTACCGATTCTCTTCGTTTCGCGGCAAGTTCCAGGGCCATCTCGCCGAAGGCGAGGTGGCCGGCCGCAAAATCTGTATCTTAAAGCCGATGACCTTTATGAATCGCTCGGGCGACTCGGTACTGGGCGCCCAGCGCTTCTTTAAGGTACCGCCCGAGAACGTGCTGGTCTTCCACGACGAGATCGACTTGGCGCACGGAAAACTCCGCGTCAAGCGGGACGGCGGCCACGCCGGCCACAATGGCCTGCGTTCCATCCACGCCCGGATCGGGCCGACCTATCGGCGGGTGCGCATCGGCGTCGGCCATCCCGGCGACAAGGACCGCGTGGCCGGCCACGTGCTGAAGGACTTCTCGAAGGCCGAGGCCGGCGAGGTGGAGCGGATGGTCGAGGCGATCGCCGAAGCCTTCCCCTTCCTGGTGGTGGACGACGACGCCGGCTTCATGACCCGCGTCTCGCTCATCCTCAATCCGCCGGTGCACAAGCCGCGCGAGGAGCCGGGCGGACCGGCGGACGGCAACGGCAACGAGCGGAAACGGAGCCCTGGCGATGGGATTTAACTGCGGCATCGTCGGCCTGCCGAACGTCGGCAAGTCGACCCTTTTCAACGCCCTGACCGAGACGGCCCAGGCCGAGGCCGCCAACTATCCGTTCTGCACCATCGAGCCCAACACCGGCCGCGTCGCGGTGCCCGACGCCAGGCTGGACAGCATCCATGCGATCACGAAGTCGGCCAAGAAGACGCCGACCTTCCTCGAATTCGTCGACATCGCCGGCCTGGTGCGCGGCGCCAGCAAGGGCGAGGGATTGGGCAACCAATTCCTGGCCAACATCCGAGAGGTCGACGCCGTCATTCACGTCCTGCGCTGCTTCGAGGACGACAACATCACTCACACGGAAGCCTCCATCGATCCGGTACGCGATGCCGAGGTGGTATCGACCGAATTGCTGCTGGCCGACCTCGACAGCCTGGAGCGGCGTGCCGATTCCACCGCCAAGCGGGCCAAGGGCGGAGACCGCGAGGCGAAGGCCCGAATGGCCGTCATCGAGCCAGTGCTGGAAGCGTTGAGGGCTGGCCGCACGGCCCGCAGCGTGACCCTGCCACCCGATCAGAAGCGCGAGCTGCAGTTGCTGCAATTGCTCACCGCCAAGCCGGTCCTCTATGCCTGCAATGTCGACGAGGCCGAAGCGGCCACCGGCAACGCGCTGACCGAGCGGGTGGCCGCCATGGCGAAGGCAGAGGGCGCCGGCACCGTGGTCATCTCGGCCAAGATCGAAGCCGAGATCGCCCAGCTCACCGACGCCGCCGAGAAGCGCGACTTCCTGGAAACCCTGGGCCTCAAGGAAACCGGGCTCGCCCAGGTGATTGGCGCCGGCTATGGCCTTCTCGACATCCTCACCTTCTTCACCACCGGGCCCAAGGAAAGCCGGGCCTGGACGGCGCATGGCGGCGCCACGGCGCCGGAGGCGGCGGGCGTCATCCACACCGATTTCCAGCGCGGTTTCATCTGCGCGGAAACTATCGGCTACGACGACTTCGTGGCACTGGGCGGCGAGCAGGCTTGCAAGGAAGCCGGCAGGATGCGCCAGGAAGGCCGCGAGTATAAGGTGCGCGACGGCGACATCATGTTGTTCCGCTTCAACGTGTAGGCGCGCGGGAACCGCCGACGGCGCGCCGGTGTTGGCCTCCGGGAGATGGCGAGCATGCGCGTACTGGCCTTTGTGTTGATGACAATCTTCGGCGCCGGTTGCGCGACCTATGAATCCGGCGCCATCACGTCATCGCTGGCCGAGCAGCCGAGTGGGCGGATCTGGTTCGTCTCAAAGGACCCTTACGATTTTGCGGCGGTGGCGGACAGCTCCGCCAAGGCCATCATCATCCACGGCGACTTGATCGAGCCCGAGGGCGATTGGAACGGAGGCGCCGTCATCCTTTCCCACGGTTCGGGCGGCACGTCGCGCCACCATTTCGACTACGCCGACGACCTGGCGCGGCGGGGTTACTCGGTGATGGTCCTCGACCATTTCACGCCGCGCCGGGTGTTGAGCACGGCGCACGAACAGGTGCGGGTGACCGAACAGATGATGGTGGCCGACGTTTACGCGGCACTCCACCTGCTGGCCACCCACCCGAAGATCGCCCCCGACCGGATCGGCGTCGTCGGCTGGTCGAAGGGCGGCATCGTGGCCGTTCTGTCCGCCGTCGAACGGATCGCCCGCACCATGAACGGCGATGGCCCCCGTTTGGCCTTCGCGGCGGCATTCTATCCGTACTGCGGCTTCGAGTTTCCCGGGGACCGGCTGGCAAACCCGCTTCTGATGCTGCTGGGAGAGTTGGACGACTGGACGCCGTCACCGCCCTGCCTCGCCCTGGCCGACGAGCTGAAATCGCGCGCGCAGCCGGTGGAGACCGTAGTCTTCCCCAGTGCGCGTCACGGCTTCGACGGGCAAGGCCCGGCTCGCTCCGATTCTGGCTGGATCACCATACGCGACACTTCCCCGAAGTGCACGCTGGTGGTGGGTCAGGATGGCGTCACGCGCAGCAAAGATGGCGCCCACGACGTTTCGACCTATGACAACCGACTCGAGTTCCTGAAAGCCTGCGCCGTGCGGGGAGCCAGCATAGCCGGCGATCCCGAGGCGCGGACGCGGTCGCGCGACATCCTCTTCGACTTCATCCGGCGATCGACGTCGTAATCCGTTCCCGCCTACCGGCAGGAAGCCGGAGCCGAGGCGCCGTCCGTGACCCTCACCACGCCTTGGTGTTCCCACACCTCCCGAACGCCGTCGGTGTAGCGGGCGCCCGATCCCGACACCGCGATCGGCAGGGTCCAACGCTGCTCCCCATAGGTGATGTCGGCCTTCTCCGGCCCCCAGACGACCCTGAGAACGGCACCGTTGTCGCAACGGTGCTCGGAAACGGCGACGGGGTTGACCGGGCCACCGGCCATACAGCCGGCCGCCAGCAGCACCGCCAGCATCGGGATACACCTCCGCATCACACTCACCTCATCAGCCGCACCGCCGCGTCAATCCACCGAAAGCGGTGCCAAGTTGGTCTCCACAGTCTCGGTCTGCTTTCCGGCAACCACGCCCCGAAGCGGGCCGGCCGCCAATGTGGTGGCGTGGCCTTGCTGGCGCTGCTTCTTGAATTGCTCGGAATTGACGAGTTTCCACGCGGGCAGGGAATCCGGCGGCACTCGATCGTGTCTCCGCTTCGCGGTCTGGATCTGTTCGTCGGTCATGCTTCCCGGGCACAATACTCCGACCTTTCCCGACTCCACTCCGGAAGCGTCCAGACAGCCTACCTGTCCGAGGCGAATCATGCCGTCCAGGGGATCGTAGAAGAACCGGGTCGCCGGTTCCATCCACTGGGTGGGTTCCCCCTTCTGGCAGGTCTTTTCTCCCGCCAAGCGCAGCGTCGGCCCGGACGTCCCGAGACACGGCTTTCCCCAGTCCCGGTTCCAGCCTGCCGGAATGGCGGTGTCCGGAACTTCGATGATGCCGGTATCACGGAAGACAAGTTCCTGGGCAGCGCTGCCGTCACACGCCCTGAGCAATAGGCCGCTATTGATGTCCGCGTCATAGGGATTTCTCTGCGTCAGGCAAAGTGTCGCCCCGTTCACCACGGTCTGCACGAGAACCTTTTGGCCGAAGGCCATCGTCGGCAGTTGCGGCACCTCCTCGCGCAGGATCTTCTCTTTGACGGCGTCGAGCCGCTTACCCACGGCGCCGACAGCGATCGCCTCGCCATCGGGGATGGGCGCCTGGGTGGCCGCTTCGAGGCTCCCGAACGACTTGATGAGATCGTTCAGCGTGAGAGCACTCCCGACATCGCCCAGATCCAGATGGCCCGGCGTGGGATCGTCGATCTTGGGTTCCGCCCGCTGCCGGGGATCCTGCCGGTGGAAGGGGTCCACTCCTGGCGTTTTCTTCGGCGCGGCACCTGCCCGCAGGGCTTTCTGCTCGGCGACGAAGGCCGCTTCGCTCTGCGCCGCTACGTCGTCGAGCTTGAAGAGCTGTTGGCGGACCTCCGGCTTCTTCAGGTCGTCGGGAAGGCCCCGCGCCTGGTCGGCAAACCGCGTCTGCTGGGCCACGACGGCCCGCTTGCCAAGTTCCGCCGCCTGGGCGGTCCTGATGCTGTCGTCATGATAGGGGACCGGCACGTCGGCCGCCGCCTTTTCCGCCTGCTGCTCGCGCTGCTTGGCGGCCGCCAGTTCGGCCCGCTTCTGGTCGCGGTCGGCGATCTTGTGTTGGCGCTCCTTCTTCTTGCCCTTCACCTCGCCCTTGACGAACGCCCAGGCCTTGCGCAGCAGGTGGTCGATCGAGTGGGTCAGCGACGAGATCTGGTCTTCGAGGCCGCTGACCGCCGATTTCAAGCCATCCACCGCCTTCTTGGCGTCGTCGAGGGCCTTGCCCGCGCCCACTTTGTTGCCGATCGCCGTGCCCCAGGCCTCGGCCCGCTTTTTGGCCAGATCCGCCACCTCGCCGGCCGCCGCCTTGGCGATGCCGGCCGCTTCGTCGGCGGCGTCGCCGGCGATCTCGCCGGCCACCTTGGCGGCCTTCTCGCCGTCTTCGATCAAGTCCTTCACGATCGGTGTCAGGCAGTCCTTCATCTGCGGCTTGACCGAGAAGTCCTTGGTCAGGTCGAAGCCGGAGATGGAGGCGCTCAGACCGACCGGCTTGCCCGGACATTGGGGGGAAATCTCGAAGGACAGCCCGTCCTTGCCGGCGTCGACGTCGAATTTGCCCAGCGTGACCGCGTCGACGTGCAGTTTCATGAAGGCCGCCTTCAAGTTGATCGTCGTGTCGAACGACGCGGCCGCCAGGGTGATTGGCCCGAGTTTCGGAAGCTTGGCCTTGGCGTCAAGCTTGATGCCGTGGGCCAGCGAAAAGGCGCCGCTCAAACCCGCCGCCTCGAACCCGAACACCTTGGCGTCGGCGTTGACGGTCAGCAGCGGCCCCTTGTTGAACAGGGGACTGCGCCCCGGGATCTTGGCCGCCGGATTGGCGCCAGCGAACATCACCTTATCGAAATCGGGAAGCCCACCATCCTCGGGGAACGCTTCCTTGGCGCTGTAGGGATTGCGCAGCTTGACTTGGTCGAGCGGAAGAGCGTGTCCCGCCTTCAGCACCCCTTCCGCCATTTCCTGCGGGAAGCCCAGCGTCGCCCAGAGGGCCTGCGTGACCGCGAAGAAGTCGGTCAGCACGACCTCGCCCGTGGGATTGACCGCCATCAGCATCCCGAGACTGGCGGGATCGGCCTTCGGGTCGAAGGACTTCTCGAGGAACAGGTCGTACTCCTTGGCGGCGTGGGCGCCGATCAGGGCGCGGCCGTTGATCCTGAGCTGGCTCGACGGGTCGAGCTCCGCCTTCTTCGGCTTCCTGAATTGGATCGACGCCCGCTCGATCGTCGTGTGCTTGAGGAACAGGGGCTCGTTCCAGGTGGCATCGGCCGGCAGCGACAGGCTGATCACCCGGTCCTTCAGCGTGATCTTGTCGTCGTCTTTCTTGCCGGACGGCGTTGATCCGGAACCCTGCTTGGCCGGATCGTCGACCTTCTTGCCGGACTGGACCGAATAGCCGGCAACGAGCGGCGCGTTCAGGTTTATGAGCCGCAGCACTTGGTGAATGCCATCGCCGTGATCGGCGACACGGCCGATGACGTTGAGTTTCGGGTCGACGTGAAACGCCGAGGTGAAGCCAATCTTCTTCGCCCGATCCGCCACCTGGTCCGGCATCTTGTCGATGTGCAGGTATCCTCCGGTCCCGGCGATCACGATGGGGTAATCCAGCGTGACGTCCATCGGCGTTCCCTTGAGGGGCGGGATGATGGTGCTGAGGGCGATCGAGGGAAGCAGCAGGGCCACGACCGGAGCCGCCACCGGGCCGTCAGGAAAGTAGGCATAGAGGTCCGCTTTGGCCCCGAAAATGTCGACGCCATAGTGGAAGCCGCCGGCAATCGGGTTGAGCTTGGCCACCACGTCCTTGAGGCCCGCCAATTCCTCGGTGCCGCCCAGCAGGTCGCGGATGGGATCGCGGTCATCGGCCTGGGCGGCAGGGGTTAGTCCGGTCAGCGCAATGAGCGAAAAAACAACAGCGAGAGGTCGAACCGACAGTCCCGGCATGGCAATCTCCCCATCTTTATTGATTGTGGCGGCACGGCCGGCGACAGTTGAGCCCGCTCAATAGTCGTCGTCGGACGACGTGTTGGAGCCATAGGTGCTGGAATCGTAGCTCGAGGAGCGATTCTTATCCGTTTTGACTGGCGTCCTCGGCTTGGGGCGGCCGCCGGCGATGCGTTCGTCCACAGTGATGGTGTCGGCGTTCGTCACTGTGTCGCCGATCTTGACGGACGTGTGTTCGGCCTCCTTGTTGCCGACCTCCCGAATAATGTCGAGGTTCTGCTTGTAGAGTTCGATGGCGACGTCTTTCTCAACCTTATAGTTCCGGGAGAACTCGCAAAAACGGTACAGAAGCTCGCGCGCCAGCAGGACACCCGGCGACCGTCCGGCCATTTCCGATTCCTCGCTGCCCTCGTCGTCGTCCCCGCCCTTGTCGCCGCCGGCGGCGATCAGCGCGACGGTTATGTCGAGATTGGTGTTCTGGTTGAAGGCGGCGTCGGGCGGCGGCTCGGCGCAAATGATCAGCGGGGAGTCGGCGTCCATGATGAAGGTGTTCTTCACCGAGGCGGTATTGCTGATGATCTTGGGACCGTCCAGTTTCACCTCGACGGGCTTCGGCTCGTACAAGGACGTACAGCCCGTGGTCAGCAACGCCGAACCCAGCGCCATGATAAGAACGAGACCCAGCCGTTGCATTGGAATTTCCCCCGTACACGTGATATTAGCCATACATCATAAGTGGTTATTCCCGCAACCGTGACGTTACGGAGGCTGCGCCGATAGAAGACGCGCGATGCGCCATCAGACCGCTCTTTCAATGCGTGGGGGCATGAACGGCGATAGCCCCCTCCTGGCTTTCGCGTCACGCACAGCAAAGATGGCAACCACGACGTTTCGACCTATGACAGCCGGGTCGCGTTCCTGAAGGCCTGCGCCGTTCGGGGAGCCAGCATCGCCGGCGATCCCGAGGCCCGGACGCGGTCGCGCGACATCCTCTTCGACTTCATCCGGCGATCGACATCGTAGTTCCGCGCCCGCCTACCGGCAGGACGTCGGCGGCGCAACGCCGTCGGTAACGCTGACAATGCCCTGGTGCTCCCAGACTTCCCGCACGCCGTCGGCGTAGCGGGCGCCCGATCCCGACATGGCGATCGGCAGGGTCCAGTGCTGTGCTCCGTAGGTGACCTCGGCCTTCTCCGGCCACCAGGCAACGTGCAGGCTGGAACCGTTGTCGCACCGGAGGTCAAAGACGGCGACCGGCTGGGCCGGCCGCTCGGCCGCGCAGGCGGCGAGCAATAGCCCGATCCCCACAAGCGCTCCCCTACCGATCTTCGACATGGCTCTTCTACAGCCCGAGGGGCGCCAGGTTGGTCACTGCCGGCACCGCGGCTGCACCGGGCGCTGCCGCGCGAAGGCCGCCGGCCGCCGCCCGAGGCGGAGCCGAGTCGGGTTTGAACCGATCCGCCTCGACGAGTTGCCAAGCTGCGGCCGATGGGTCGCCTTGCGGGCAGGCCCCAAAGCCGACTTTCGGTGCCGGCACCAAGCATTTCCCGTTGGCCGTGCGAATCAAACCATCCAGGGGGTCATAGAAGAACTGGTTGCCCGCGCTCCCATCATAGGTCCAATCATACTTGGAAAGGACCACTCGGTTCCCGCCATCGTCCACAAGGCTGGGACCGCTGATGCTGATGGTCATCTTTGCTCCTGGAAGGCCGCCTTCCCGCCTGACCGTCGCTTTCGGTGCCCTCACCTGGCCGGTGTCCGAGAAGACGAAGACCTGCTCTGGCGCAACGGCGCAGTCGCGCAGCCCGAGCTCTCCGGATTTCTCCACTTGGGCCAGGCACAAGGTCCGATCCTGAACCTTCGTCTGCACGAGAACGCTTTTTCCGAACGCCATGGTCGGGAGGTTCGGCACCTCCTGATGCAGGAGCTTTTCGCGAAGGCCGTCCAGTTGCTGTCCAGCCACGCCGACGGCGATCGAGGAACCGTCGGGGATCGGCGCCTGGGTGGCGGCCTCCAGGCTCCCGAGCGTCGCCACGAGGTCGCCCAGCGTCAGGTCCCGCTCCAGGATCTCGGCCGCCCGCGAGTCGGTGCCGGGCCCGACGATCATGCCTTTCCCGAGGGTCTTGTTCTTTGAATTGCCCGCAGCGTCGCCCGCGAGCCGCGCCAGCAGCACCGCCTTCTGCTCGGCGATGAAGACGGCTTCGTTCTTTGCCGCGATCTCTTCAACCTTGAAGAGCCGCTGGCGGGCTTCCGGCTTTTTCAGATCGTCGGTCAGGCCCCGTGCCTGGTTGGCGAACTGCGTCTGCTGGGCCATAGTCGCCAACTTGCCGAGTTCGGCCGCCTGCGCGTTGCGCAGGGCGTCGTCGTGATAGGGGACCGGGACGTCGGTTGCCGCCTTTTCCGCCTGCTGCTCGCGCTGTCGGGCGGCCGCCAGTATGATGCGGTTGAAGTCGCGCTCGGAGATCGCGCTTTGGCGCGCCTTCTTCTGCTTCTTGACTTCGCCGCTGACTTTCTTCCAAGCGTCGCTGAGCAGGTTTTCGATCGAGTGGGTCAGCGATGAAATCTTGTCGTCGAGGTCGCTGATCGCCGACTTGAGGGTGTTGATCGCATTCTTGGCGTCGTCGACGGCTTTCTTGGCGCCGGTCTTGTTGGCGATCGCCTTGCCCCAGGCCTCGGTGCGCTTCTTGGAGAGGTCGGCGACGTCGGTGGCCGCCGTCTTGGCGATGTCCGCGGCCTCGTCGGCCGCCTCGCCGGCGATCTCGCCCGCCACCTCGACGGCCTTCCCGCCGCCTTCGATGAGATCCTTGATGATCGGCGTCAGGCAGTCCTTCATCTGCGGCTTCACCGAAAAGTCCTTGGTCAAATCGAAGCCGGAGAGCGAGGCGACCAGGCCGACCGGCTTGTCCGGACATTGGGGGGAAATTTCGAAGGATAGCCCCTCCTTGCCGGCGTCGATGTCGAACTTGCCCACCGTCGCCGCCTCGGCGTGCAGCTTCATATAGGCTTCCTTCAGGTTGACCGTCGTGTCGAAGGCGGCATCGGCGACCGTGATCGGCCCCAGCTTCGGAAGCTTCGCCTTGGCGTCGAGCTTGATACCGTGGGTCAGCGAGAAGGCGCCTTTGAGCCCCGCCGCGTCGAAACCGAACACCTTGGCGTCGGCGTTGACGGTGAGCAGCGGGCCCGTGTTGAACTTCCCGAGAATGCCGCGGTCGGGGATCTCGGCCGCCGGATTGGCGCCGGCGAACATCACCTTGTCGAAGTCGGGGATGCCGCCCTCCTCGGGGAACGCTTCCTTGGCGCTATAGGGGTTGCGCAGCTTGATGTGGCCGAGCGGCAGCGCATGGCCGGCGCCCAGCACGGCCGTCGCCATTTGCTCCGGAAAACCGAGCGTCGCCCATACAGCCTTGGTGATCTTGAAAAAGTCGGTCAGTTCGACCTCGCCGATCGGGTTGAGCGCCACCAGCATACCGAGGCTTTCAGCGTCGGCCGGCGTGCCGAAGGTCTTCTCGAGAAACAGGTCGTATTCCTTGGGGCCCTTGCCCGTTTCGCCGATGCGCGCACGGCCGTTGATGCGCAGCTGGGTCTTCGGGTCGGGATCCGACTTGTTCGGCTTGCGGAACTGGACGGACGCCCGCTCGATCACCGTATCCTTGAGGAAAAGGGGATTCTCCCAGGCCGCATTCGCCGGCAGCGACAGGCTGACCACCAGATCGGACAGGGTCTTTTTCTTGTCCGGATTTTTGGGGTTGTCGATCTTCGCGCCGGACGGCGAAGCATAACCCGCGACCAGCGGCCCCGGCAGGTTGGCGATTTTCAGCACGTGGGCGACCAAATCGTCGCGGTTTGCGACGAGGCCGAAGGCGTTGAATTTCTCCTCGACGTGAAAATTCGACGTAAAGCCGATCTCCGCCGCCCGCGCCTTCACCGGGTCGGGCATCTTGGCAACGTTCAGGTACCCTTCCGTCGCGACGATGAGGATCGGCTTGTCCAGCCTGATATCCATTGCCGTGCCCTTGAGGGGCGGGACGATCGTGCTCAGCGCGACCGACGGGAGCGTGACGACGGCGACCGGCGCCGCCACGTCGCCGTCCTGAAAGTAGACGTAAAGGTCGGCCTTGGCGCCGAAGATGTCGACGCCGTAGTGCTGCGAGCCGTCGATCCGGGTCAGCTTGGCCACCACGTCCTGGAGGCCGGCCAGTTCGGTGCCTGCCAGCAGGTCGCGCATCGCATCACCATCATTGGCCTCGGCGGCCGGCGCCAGTTGCAGGGTCAAGACGAACGAGAAGAGTACGGCGAGAGGTCGGAACGACAATCCCGGCATGGCAATTTCTCATTTCCTGGCGGATATGTTGATGGAGAAGCGTGACTCCTCAGTAGTCGTCGTCGTCGCTGGACGACGAGTTGGAGCCGGACGTGCTGGAGTCGTATGGATAGGTGTAGCTTGAGGATTTGTTCTTGTCCGTATTGGCGGTCGGTTTCCGTTTCGGCCGGCCGCCGGCGAGGCGCTCGTCGACGGTAATGGTTTCGGCGTTCGTCACCGCGTCGCCGATCTTGACCGCCGTATGCTCGGCTTCCTTGTTGCCGACCTCGCGGATGATGTCGAGGTTCTGCTTGTAGAGCTCGATGGCGACGTCCTTGTCGACCTTGTGGTTCCGCGAAAACTCGCACAAGCGGAAAAGCAGTTCGCGCGCCAGCAGGACGCCCGGCGAGCGGCCGGCCATTTCCGATTCCTCGCTGCCCTCGTCGTCATCACCGCCCTTGTCGCCGCCAGCGGCGACCAGCGCGATCGTGATGTCGAGGTTGGTGTTCTGGCTGAAGGCGGCGTCGGGCGGCGGTTCGGCGCACACGACCAGCGGGGAATCGGCGTCCATGACGAAGGTGTTCTTGACCGAAGCGGTATTGCTGATGAGCTTGGGGCCGTCCAGCGTCATCTCTACGGGTTTCGGTTCGTAAGGTGAGGTACATCCCGCGGCCAGCGAGGCCGAGCCGAGTGCCGCGAGAAGAAGGCGAGTTGAATGCCGCATGAAACACCACCCCGATAGCTTGCAATATCCCTACTCCTAAAGTGGTAATTTAGCAACTGGAAGGTGATGTACGCTCGGCACAATGCGCCCGCGCTTTTATCCTCCGACTCGCGCATATGAAGGCGGAAAACCGAGTGGGTGGTGGGTGGGCGCCCCCGTTCAGATGAAATCGCCGACGATGCGGATCAGGCGCTGGCGCACCTCGCCGGCAATCTGCGACTGCGAAACGTTGGTTCCCCCCGCGTAGACCGCCACGTCGGCCATCGAACTCTTGCGGATGCTGGCGGCGCCGCGCTCCTCCTCCTTGTAGAGGCGCTCCTCCTCGTCCTCGGCCGGATTGGGGCTGCGGCTGAAGATGATGGTCTTGGAGGATTCCTTGCGCGGCTGGCGGACGATCGCCAGGGTCACCTGGGTGACGATGATGTAGGTGTCCTCGGTGACGAAGCTGCCGAGGATGGCGCCGAACGTCGCCCCCGATACGATGCCGACCGCGCCGCCCACCGTGGCGTCGCGGCCGACGGCGGCCCCGGCGATGCCGCCCGCGGTGGCGCCGAGAAGCATGTATTCCTGCGCCAGGTTTCTCTGTGCTTGGCCGCTGTACTTGACGTTGCAGTCGATCAGCAGGCCGAAGTCATCGCTGTCGGTCGGCTCGTAGCCGGCCGCGCGGTAGGTGTCCTGCAAACGGCCGGTGAATTCGTGCAGATTGAACGCCACGTCGCCCGAGGTGTTGCGCACCCTGACCTTGATCTTGCGGTTCTTGTGAAACGCCGGATCGGTAACGATGGTGTTGCTGACCACCGAACCGAACTGCAGGCCGGTGGCCGGGTCCTTGACCATCCCCATGCGGGCGGGCGACGCCCCTAGGCAGCCCGCGAGCAATACGCCGACGCCGGCGGCCAGCAGAAGATTGACGGCGATTCGATGGGCGCTCATGGCTGCTCCCTTTCCCAACCGGTCACGACCCGCTGCCCAGCGAGTCGCGGATGAATTGCAGGGCCTCGGCATAGTGAATGACGAAATTCAGGTTCTGCGACTCTTTCATACGCCAGGATACGACGCCGACGGCGCGATCCTTGAGGAATACCGGGCCCCCCGAATTCCCGGGACTGACAGCGGCGTCAATCTGGATCTGCTTGACCGGCTTGCCTCCGGAAATGTTTGGTGCCGGCAGTTCGCGGACCGCGCTGATGATGCCGCGGGTTATGGCAAACTCGAGTCGCCGGGGGTGGCCAATTGCCTCTACCGTGCTGCCAAGCTCCACTTGGTTCTTGTCAAAGAACTGGACCGGTTTGCCGCGCGATTGCACACGGAGCAGCGCGAGGTCGAGCCGAACATCGCGGGCGATCACCTTTCCGAAGGTTTCCTGGCCGCCGTAAATCTTCATCTCGGCGAACTGGCCTTCCTCGACCACATGGTAGTTGGTCATCACGACGTCGGGCCGGACGAAGAATCCCGATCCCAGGCCGCCGTCCGGCATGTAGATGACGACGACGCTGTCGAAGCGGGGATCGGACTGGGTGCTGCCCTCGAAGGTCTGCTCACGATAGCGGGCCAGCGCCTCGTTCTTGTCGCGCAGCATTTCGGCGCGCAGCGCCGCCAACTCCGGCAGTGGCTTGACGTTCTTGGCGTTCGCCAGGTAGTGGTCGACGACCTGCGACAGCGCCACCGTGGCCGGCGCCTCTTCCCAGGCGACGACATCCTCCTCGACGGTCGCCGCCCGGCGGTGTTCGTCGGCCTCGGGATCCTGCTCGGCGATCTTGTACGGGACCTCGAAGTTTTTCTTCTCGACGACGTCGAAGGTGGATTTGAAGAGCGTGCGGGCCGAACGGTCGACGACATAGTAGTGAACCGTCGTCGTCTTGGCCGCATGCACCGACGCCAAGTCGTAGTGGTAAGGCTGGTAGACCGGGATATCGACGGTCATCGGCGTCGCCTGGAGGACGGCCATCGCCTGGTTCATCGCCTCCGCGGCGGCGGCCTCGACCGCGATCGCGGCCATGCCGGCGAAAGCCTGGGCAAGGCAGCCCATGCCGTAGCAGTACTGCGAGCCGGCCGTCGCCGAATTGAGCGAAGCCCGCTGGTAGTCCATCTGGGCGCGGGTGACCTGGTTTTGGGCCTTCGCGTATTCGGGATTGGGTTCCGTCCGGTAACCCGCCAGGATGCGCGCCGGCATCTTGCGCATTCCGCTCACCTTGCGCTGGGTCTTGGCCAGCGCGACGTCGAAGACGATGGCGAAGTCGGCCTTGGCGGCCGTCTGGTCGGCGAGGGCCTCGTCGAGTTCGGCCGTCACCACGTCGACCGGCAGGTCGACGTCGACCGCCACCGGGAATTCAATCTGGCCGTGCTTGAGCAGTGTGCGGCTGGTCACCTCGACGAAGGCAAGGCCGACGCCCGGCACCCGCATCGGCCGCAGCCCGGCCTCGCGGGTCTTGCGGATGGCGTCGAGCACCGCGGCCAGGTTCGGCTTGCCGCCGCCCGTCCGCTCGCGCAGAACGGCGGCGACATGGCGCCCGCCCAGGGTGGCCCACGCCTCGGCCCCGAGATCGGCTTCCGGATAGTTGCGGCTGAATCGGGCCAATTGCTCGGCCGTGGCGCCATCTAGCAGCCCGCCGAGGGCGGGGAGGCCGTCGGCCAGGAGCCGTGGAGATTCCATGTCGACCGGGTAGGCCTGGAAGAATCCCTGGTCGCCGAAGTGGTCGAAGATGGCGAACTGGGCCGGCGCGTCGGCCTCGATGGCCGCCTTCAGGCGCATTCGCTTGGCTTCAAGCCCGCCCACCACGCTTGAGGCAAACTCGGGATCGTTAAGCAGGGGAAGGCCGGGAAACGCGGCCAGCGCCTTTTCGGCCAATTGCAGGCGTTCCCGCACCGTCGCCCAATCCGCGCGCGGCGCCGGCCATGATCCCGCTTCCAGGCCGGCTTGAGCTTCGCGCAACGCCGCCTCGGCCGGTCCCTTCATCTGGTCGGCCACCTGCATCAGGGTCTCGCGGTGCTCCGCCCGCTTCTTGGCGAAATAGTCCTGCTGCTCGGCAAACAGTTGGGCGGCCGCGTTGAAATTGCCGACCGCCGCCAGATCCTTCAGATGATCCCCCTGATCGAAAAAAGGCGTGTAGAAATCCTTCGAAACCCTGGCCGCCTGATCGGCGTCAACGACCGCACCGCCTCCCCCATCCGTCTGGCACGCCGTCAGGACACTCCCCGCAAGAAGCAAGGCGGCAGCAAATAACCCGCAGAACGCCGGCCGCATGATGATCCCCCGATATCATGTTCCCCGTTTGTTTTGGGCAAGCTTAGTTTGGAGGAGTTGTTTTGTCCACACCGCACCGTAGTTCTGCCCCCACTTTTGCAATCGGCGCTTGCGAGGCAGGGCAAATGGCGGATCGGGGCCGCCGTCCGCCATGGAAAGCGGATTGAACGCAGCCGCCGAACCTGGAAGACTGGCCGGCACCTGACCTCATCAAGGAGAATCGACATCATGGTGGAACCTGGCACGCCTCCGGTCGTCGGCATCATCGGCGGCAGCGGCATCTACCAGATCGACGGCCTGACGAACACGCGCTGGGAGAAGGTGACGTCTCCCTTCGGCGAGCCGTCGGACGCGTTGCTGTTCGGTGAGCTCGACGGCCGCAAGATGGTGTTCCTGCCGCGCCATGGCCGCGGGCACCGCGTTCCGCCCAGCGAGATCAACTATAGGGCCAACATCGACGCCATGAAGCGGGCCGGCGTCACCGAGATCATCTCGGTCAGCGCCTGCGGCTCGTTCAAGGAAGAGCTGGCGCCCGGTACGTTCGTGGTGGTCGACCAGTTCATCGACCGCACCTTCAAGCGCGAGAAAAGCTTCTTTGGCACCGGACTGGTCGCCCACGTCGGTTTCGGCCATCCGGTGTGCGCGCGGCTGGGCGACGCCCTGGAGGCGGCCGGGCGCGAACTGGGCCTGCCGATGGTGCGCGGCGGCACCTACCTGGTGATGGAGGGGCCGCAGTTCTCGACGCTGGCCGAGTCGAACCTCTATCGGTCGTGGGGCTGCCACGTCATCGGCATGACCAACATGCCGGAAGCCAAGTTGGCCCGCGAGGCCGAGATGTGCTACGCCACCGTCGCCATGGTCACCGACTACGATTGCTGGCACCCCGACCACGGCCACGTCTCGGTCGACGCCGTTATCAAGACGCTGCTGGAGAACGCCGACAAGGGCCGCGCCCTGGTCCGCCGGGCGGTCCCCAAGCTGGCCGGCCGTGCCACCCCGTGCGCCAACGGCTGCCACACGGCGCTCGACATGGCCCTCATCACCGCGCCCGACGCGCGCGATCAGGCGCTGATCGCCAAGCTGGACGCCGTGGCCGGGCGGGCTCTCGCCGGCTGACGGAACCCCGGTGGGTGGTGCCCGCGGGGCGCGCGGCGGTTGAGAGGATATGTAATTTTCCGCGCCGGAGTGTTACACTTCCCGAAAGGAAAAAGCCGCCGTCCGGAACCAAGTCTGGGAGGTACCGATGTTCAGCCGTATGCGTCGCCTGTCGTGGGCCGCGGGCGTGACCGCCGCAGCGGCGCTGGCCATGTCCGCCGCCGCCGTCGCCGAGGAACCCATCTCGTACAAGGAGGACGTCGTTCCCATCGTGCAGATCCGCTGCCTGGAATGCCACCAGCCGGGCGGCGACGGCTATGTGCAGAGCGGGCTCGACCTCGGCTCCTACGCCGGCCTCATGAAGGGTACCAAGTTCGGCCCCGTTGTCGTGCCCGGCGACGCCCTGACCAGCAACTTCATGGTCGTCGTCGACGGCCGCGCCTCGCAGGCCATCCGCATGCCGCACGATCGCAAGAAGCTGACCAAGTGCGAGATCGACATCCTGCGCCGCTGGGTCAATTCCGGCGCCAAGAACAACTGAGATCCCTCTTTTCGGAGAAAATGTCGCGGCCCCGGCCCCACCGGGGCCGTTCGTTCATCCGGCCGGCGCGGCCAATCGGCGAGCCCGCTTAAGCCACAGGATGGCCAGGGCGGCAATGATGACGAAGGGTAGGGCGAAAATCTGCACCGCGTTCCAGCCGAAGAAGTGCAGCACCGCGCCCGAGGACAGCGAGGCTGTCGCCACCGAACCGAACACCAGGAAGTCGTTGGCCGCCTGCACGTGGGCCCGTTCGGCCGGCCGGTAGGTTTCGGTCAGCAGCGTCGAGGCGCCGACGAAAGTGAAGTTCCAGCCCAGCCCGAGGGCAAACAGGGCGATCCAGAAATGGGCGATATCGAGGCCAGCCAACGCGACGCCGACGCAGGCGGCCAGCAGGCCGGTACCGGCCAGCATGACGTTGAGCACCCCGAAGCGCTGGATGATGCTGCCGGTAACGAAGGACGGCGCGAACATGGCCAACACATGCCATTGGATGACCAGCGCGGCGTCGGGAACGCCGAAGCCGCAGCCGATCATCGCCAGCGGCGTCGCCGTCATCACCAGGCTCATCACCCCGTAACCGACCATGCCGCCCAACACCGCCACCATGAAGGTCGGCCGGCGGACAATGGAAAGCAGCGGTCGCCCGCCTTCACTGGCCTCGGCGGCCGAGGGCAGAGGAATGTCCAGGAAAGCCAGGAAAATGGCAGAGAGGATCGGCAGAACGGCCAACGCCACGTAGGCGCCGAGGAAGGGCACCGGGCCCAGGGCGTCGACCGTCAGCTTGACCAGTTCCGGCCCGGCCACCGCCGCCGCGACGCCACCGGCCAGCACCAGCGAAATGGCGCGGCTCTTGAACTCGGGGGCCGCGACGTCAGCGGCGGCGAAACGGAAATACTGGCCGAAGCCGCCATTGAGACCCATCAGGAAACAGCCGAAGGAAAACAGCCAGAAGGCGCCGATGTAGATGGCGAAGGCCGCCGTCAGGGCGCCGGCAAGACCGATGGCGGCACCGAGCAGGAAACCGGGCCGTCGGCCGACTCGTTTCATCAGCAGCGAGGCCGGCACCGTGGCCACCAGCGTACCGACCACCACCATCGACACCGGCAAGGTGGCCAGCGCCTTGTCGATGGCAAGCGTCGCCCCGACCAGGCCGCCCAGAATAATCAGCATGCTCTGGCCGGTCGTGAACAAGCCCTGGCAGGCGGCCAGGACCAGAACGTTCCGGCGGTCGCGGGACAGAGTCACGGCACCCCCCTCAACGAACGGGCCGCCGGCGACACCCGGCGGCCCGTCGAAGAACCAAACAATGGTCGCCGGTCAGTGCAACTTGGACCACACTTGGCGTTTGAGCGCGTAGAGCATGCCGGTCAGCACCACCAGGAAGATCAGCACCTTGAGCCCCAGGCGCTTGCGGGCCTCGAGTTCGGGCGAAGCCGCCCAGGCAAGGAACGTGGTCACATCATGGGCCATCTGCTCGACGGTGGCCGGCGTGCCGTCCTCGAAATCGACGCCGCCTTCGCTGATCGGCGGCGGCATGGCGATCTGGTGGCCCGGAAAATAGGCGTTGTAGTACATGCCCTCGCCAAGGGTGACGCCGGCCGGCGGCTCTTCCAGGTAGCCGGTGAGCAGCCCGTAGAGATAGTCGGCGCCGCCCTTGCGGGCCTTGACGATGAGGGTAAGGTCCGGCGGATAGGCGCCGTTGTTGGCGGCGCGGGCCGCCTGCTCGTTGGCGAACGGCGGCACGATAAAGTCGGCCGCCCTGGCCGGGCGCATGTACAGGTCGCCCTCGTCGTTGGGGCCATCCTCGACTTCCTTCTCGGCAGCGATTTCGGCGATCTGGTTCTCATCGAGCCCGATGCCGGCGAGGTTGCGGTAGGCAAGTCCATTCACCCCGTGGCAACTGGCGCACACCTGGTTGTAGACGGCAAAGCCGCGTTTCAGCGCCGGTTCCTCGAAATGGCCGAAGAGGCCGGCGAACGACCAGTCCTGCTCGGGCAGGGGCGTCGTCTCGGCGGCGGCGGCCGGGCCGGCGCCCAAGGCCAGTGCGACCATGGCGGAAAGAGCGATCCGGCGCATCACGAAGCCCTCCCTGTCTTGACGCCGCGTCGAGTGACGGCAGCGCTGATGCTTTCGGGCAATGGCCGCGGCCGCTCCAGTTTCCCCAGCACCGGCACGATCACCAGGAAA
Source organism: Rhodospirillales bacterium (assembly GCA_014859895.1). GTDB lineage: Bacteria > Pseudomonadota > Alphaproteobacteria > Rhodospirillales > Shumkoniaceae > Shumkonia. Next base: position 14,494 of record JACZKS010000060.1, on the reverse strand, counting down.
TGGAAGAAGTACCAGAAGGTGGCCACCTGCCCGGCGATGACGAAAAGACCTTCGGGCGGATTGGCCCCGATGTAGCCCAGCGCCAGGCAGTCGACAAAGAACAGCCAGAAGAACTGCTTGTAGAGGGGCCGGAAGCGCGCGCTGCGCACCTTCGAGGTATCAAGCCAGGGCAGCACCAGGAGAACGGCGATGGAACCGAACATCATGACGACGCCGATCAGCTTGGCCGAGATGAACCAGATGTCGAAAGTGATGGCGCGCAGGATCGCGTAGAACGGCAGGAAGTACCATTCCGGCACGATGTGCGGCGGCGTCTGCAGCGGGTTGGCCTCGATGTAGTTGTCGGGCTCGCCGAAGAAGTCGGGGGCGAAGAAGACGAAGGCCAAGTATACGATCAGGAACACCCCAAGGCCGAGGGAGTCCTTGGCCGTGTAGTAGGGATGGAACGGGATGGTGTCCTGCTCGCCCTTGACGTCGATTCCCAAGGGATTGCTGGATTTGTGGCTGTGTAGTGCCCACAGGTGCACGAAGACCAGCCCGAAGATAATGAACGGCAGCAGGTAGTGCAGCGCGAAGAAACGGTTGAGCGTCGGGTTGTCGACCGCGAAGCCGCCCCACAGCCAGGTGACGATCTTGGGGCCGACCAGCGGGATGGCCGAGAACAGGTTGGTGATGACGGTGGCGCCCCAGAAGCTCATCTGGCCCCACGGCAGCACGTAGCCGACGAAGGCGGTGGCCATCATGGCGAACAGGATGAGCACGCCGATGATCCACAGAAGCTCTCTCGGTGCCTTGTAGGAACCGTAATAGAGGCCGCGGAAGATGTGGATGTAGACCACGATGAAGAACATGGTGGCGCCGTTCATGTGCAGATAGCGCATGAGCCAGCCGTAGTTGACGTCGCGCATGATGCGCTCGACGCTGGCAAAGGCGTGATCCACGTGCGGCGTGTAGCTCATCGCCAGGAAGATGCCGGTGGCGATCATGATGACCAGCACGATCCCGGCCAGCGAGCCGAAATTCCACCAGTAGTTCAGGTTGCGGGGTGTCGGGTAGTCGACCAGGTGATGGTCGACGAAGGTGAACACCGGCAGCCGGTAGTCGATCCACTTGACGGTCGCGTCAATCCACTTTGGGTTAGCCATGGCCGCCCCCTCAGCCGATACGGATGGTGTTGTCGTCGCCGAACGTATAGGGCGGTACTTCCAGGTTGGTCGGTGCCGGCCCTTTGCGGATGCGTCCGGCGGTGTCGTAGACCGAGCCGTGGCAGGGGCAGAACCAGCCGCCGAACTCACCCCTGAGGTCGCCGGATTTCTGGCCCAGTGGGATGCAACCCAGGTGCGTACAGATGCCGACGGCAATCAGCCATTCCGGGTTCTGCGCGCGCTCTTCGTCGGTCTGCGGGTCGGGCAGGGTTTCAACCTTCACCGCGCGGGCCTCCTCGATCTCCTTGGCCGTGCGGTGGCTGATGAACACCGGCTTGCCGCGCCACACCACGGTGATCCGCTGGCCTTCCTGGACGGGCGACAGGTCGACATCCGTGGACGCCAGCGCCAGGACGTCGGCCGCCGGGTTCATGGAATCGATGAAGGGCCAGGCCGCCAGGGCGGCGCCGACGGCGCCGACCGTGGCCGTGGTGATCAGAAGGAAATCGCGTCGGGAACCATCCTCGGGATGGTCGAGGGAAGCCGGAGTGGCCTTGTCGGTCATGAACACTCCTTAATGATACTAATTATCCATATGCGCAAACACAGATTCGCCCCCACCGCGGGGCGAACCGCCGTAGGGGCGAAGGATATACCGGCAAAAGATGCGAATGGGAATAACCAAGATCAAGGAAAAGATCGTCGGAAAAAGTGTTGCCACACCTAAACGAATGTTCATATATTTATCTGTTCATATTTTAGGAGCACGCCGTGCCCGATGACCAAGTGGTTGAAATCGCCGAAGTGTTCCGCCTGCTGGGCGACCCCACCCGGCTGCGCGTCATCCTGGCCTGCCTGAATGAGGCGCGCGCCGTCGGCGACATCGCCGATGCGCTGGAGGTATCGCCCTCGCTGGTCAGCCACCACCTGCGACTGCTCCGCGCCGCCCGCCTGGTGCGGGCCGAACGGCACGGCCGCGAGGTCCATTACACCGCCGCCGACGAGCACGTCCGCTGCATCCTCGTCGACATGATCGACCACGTCCGCGAACCGGATACGGAGACCGTCTGAATGGCCTGCTCCTGCCATTGCGAGATCGACAACTCGGCCGCCGTCGGCGCCTACCGCCGGGTGCTGTGGATCGTCATCGCCATCAACGCCACCATGTTCGTCGTCGAGATGACCGGCGGCCTGATCGCCGGATCGGTGTCGCTGCAGGCCGACGCGCTCGATTTCCTGGGCGATTCCCTGACCTATGGAATCAGCCTCGCGGTGCTGGCCATGAGCCTGCGCTGGCGGGCCGGCGCTGCGCTCGTCAAGGGCGCCTCGATGGGCCTGTTCGGCGTCTGGGTGATCGGCACCTCGGCCTATCATGTCCTCTATCCCGGCCTGCCCAGCGCGCCGATCATGGGCGCCATCGGCACCGCCGCATTGATCGCCAACGTGACCAGCGCGCTGCTGCTTTACCGTCACCGCCAGGGCGACGCCAACATGCGCTCGGTATGGCTGTGCAGCCGCAACGACGCCATCTCCAACATCGCCGTCATCATCGCCGCCAGCGGCGTGTGGGCGACCGCCACCGGCTGGCCCGACCTCATCGTCGGCGCCATCATGGCGATCCTGGCGCTCAGTTCCTCCTATCAGGTGATCCGCCAAGCCAGGGCCGAATGGGGGCTCGCGGCGGCATAGCGGCGACCCATCGCCTCGACTATCATCGCGGTCATGCGTCTGGCCCTTTTCGAACCCGACATCCCGCAGAACGCCGGCACCATGATCCGCACCGCTGTCTGCCTGGGCGTGGAAATCGACCTCATCGAGCCGTGCGGCTTCGTGTGGGGTGACCGCCATTTCCGCCGCGCCGGCATGGATTACCTGGAGCGCGCCGGGATCACCCGCCACGACTCGTGGGAGGCCTTCCTCGATGCCAGCCGCACCGCTGGCCGTCGCTTGGTGCTGTTGACCACGCAAGCTGCGCAACGCCATCTCGACTTCCGCTTTGCCGAGGAGGACGTGTTGATCGTCGGGCGCGAGAGCGCCGGCGTGCCGGAGGCCGTGCACGCCGCCGCCGACGCCCGCCTCAAGGTGCCGATGGCCGCCGGCGAGCGCTCGCTCAACGTGGCGGTGACCGCCGCCCTCGTCCTGGGCGAGGCCCTGCGCCAGACCGATGGCTTCGGAAGGGACGCCTGATGGAGCGCTTCACCGGAGAGCACAAGCGGCGCGCCACCATCTGGTTCAAGCGGTTGCGCGGCCAGATTTGCGCGACGCTCGAAGCCCTTGAGGACGAATTCACGGGCGCGCGCCCTTACGACGCTGCCCCGCCCGGCCGCTTCGAGCGCACACGCTGGGCGCGCGAGATCGAGGAGGGTGGCCGGGCCCACGGCGGCGGCGGCGTGATGGGCCTCCTGCGCGGGCAGGTGTTCGAGAAAGCCGGTGTCAACGTCTCGCTGGTCCACGGCACCTTCTCCGAGGAATTCCGCCACCGCATCCCCGGCGCCGCCGAAGATCCGCGCTTCTGGGCCTCTGGCGTCTCGGTCGTCATCCATCCGCGCTCGCCCAAGGTGCCGGCGGTGCACATGAACACCCGCATGATCGTCACCTCCCGGGGCTGGTTCGGCGGCGGCGCCGATATGACGCCGGTCTTCGAGGTCCCCGCCGACACCGCCGATTTTCATGCCGCGCTTGCCGCCGCCTGCGACGGCTATCGGTCGGGCGCCTACGCCGAATACAAGAAATGGTGCGACGAGTACTTCTTCCTGCCGCACCGCGGCGAACCCCGGGGCGTCGGCGGCATCTTCTACGACACCCTGGATTCCGGGGACTGGGAGAGCGACTTCGCCTTCACCCAGGCGGTCGGCCGCGCCTTCCTTGGCATCTACCCCGAAATCGTGCGCCGCCACGCCGCCGATCCGTGGACGGAAGAAGACCGCCGCCGCCAGTTGGTCAAGCGCGGCCGCTACGTCGAGTTCAACCTGCTCTACGACCGCGGAACGCTGTTCGGGTTGAAGACCGGCGGCAACGTCGAGGCTATCCTGATGAGCCTGCCGCCGATGACGGCGTGGCCCTGAGGGTGCGGCTCATCCGGCCAGCTCGCGCAGGTGAGCCAGGCAGGCGTCGCGGTCGGCCATGAAATCGCCGGCCTCCCACCAGCCCTCGACCGCCTTGAGCAGTTCGCCCAGGCGCGGCCCCGGAGCGACGCCAAGAGCGGCGGCATCGCCCCCCCTGAGCGGGAAGGCGGGCGCAGGCCAGTCGGCCGCCGTTTCCAGCATGGCGGCCCAGGCGGCGTTGCGTCCGCCGCCATGGCGCGGCGCCAACGCCAGTTCGCCGGCCCACGCCATCAGCACCCAGTCCCGCGCGGTTTCAGCGCCGGCATGATAGACGGCGCGGTGCAGTGCGGCATGGCCGGCCTCCGGCGTCAGCTCGAAGGCGGGGCGGACAAGGGCGGCCAAACGTTCCGCCTCGCGCCTGGAAAGCCGCAGGCGCGCCGCCAGGGCGGCGGTTCCCTCGGCATCGGTCGCCAGCAAGGCGGCCAAGCGCCGCAGCGCATCGGGGCTGACGCTTTCCAGCTTGAGCGCGGTCGAATCGAGCCAGGTCATCATGCGCAGGCGGCCGATGTCGGTGGGCGGCGGCACGACGTGTTCGAGCACGCGACTGTCGTGCATGAGCACCGCGGTATCAGCCGCGTTGGGCGCCAGCAGGATGCGGAACATCTCGTCTCGCACCCGCTCGCCGGACAGCTTGGCGATGCCTGGCGCCAGCTGCCGGCAAGCGGCCAGCGCTTCGGCCTCGGGCGGAGGCTGGCCGTAGGTGGCGTACATGCGGAAGAAACGCAGCAACCGCAGGTAATCTTCCTCGATGCGCTCGCGTGGTATGCCGACGAAGCGCACCACGCCGTCGCCCAGGTCGGCCAAGCCGTCGAACGGATCGTAGATGTCGCCGGCCGGCGTGCAGGAAAGCGCGTTGAACGTGAAATCGCGCCGCGCCGCGTCGGCGATCCAGTTGTCGGTGAAGGCGACCTTGGCGCGCCGGCCGTCGGTGGCGAGATCGAGGCGCAGCGTGGTGATCTCAAATTTGGCCTCGCCGATCATCGCGGTGACGGTACCGTGGGCGAGGCCGGTCGGGATGACCTTGATTCCGGCCGCCTCCAGCAGCGCGATCACCGCGGCCGGCGGGTCGGGGGTGGCAATGTCGATATCCTTGATCGGCCGCTTCAGCACGGCATCGCGCACGCAGCCACCGACGAAGCGCACATCGGCGCCCCGGTCGGTCAGCGCGGCGATGACGGCCCGCGTTTCCGGCGCCGTCATCCAGGGCTGCGGAGCGATCTTCCCGGTCGGTTCCACGGGCGCGAGGCCTTTACCTGATGTGCCCCGGGATGATGCGGCCGCCTTCGCTGCGGGGCGGCACGTACGTGCCCTCGGGCGAGCCGCCGCCGGTAATCGCCGACAACCCCAGCACCGCCAGCATCAGGAAGAAGCCGGCGACGATCAACCAGAACCACGGCCCCTCGTACCACAGGGGCGGCTCTTCGGCGGTGCGCCGCCGCTTGCCGGCGATCCACGTCCACACCAAGTAGACGGCAGCCGGCAGAAGCAGCGGAAACAGGTACTGGAACAGGATCCTCATGAGCGGCTCAGCCGTTGATACAGATTGATCAGCATACCGGCGGTGGCGCCCCAAATGAAATATCCCTCGTAGGGCATGGCGTAGAAGTGGCGATCGCGGCCGGCAATGATACGCTCGTGCCGCTGATGGTTGGCGGGATCAAGCAGGAAATCCAAGGGAACTTCGAAGGATTCGGCTACTTCGCGGACCTGAGGTGTCAGGGTGAACGGCGGGGCGACAACGCCGACCACCGGCGTGATGGAGAAGCCGCTGCCGGTCATGTAGTCGTCGAGTCGGCCCAGCACCTCGACATGGTGGCGGGGGAGCCCGATTTCCTCTTCCGTTTCGCGGAGCGCCGCGTCCTCGGGGCTGGCGTCGTCGGGCTCGATGCGGCCGCCGGGAAAACAGATCTGGCCGGCATGCTCGGGAAGGTCGTCGGTACGCCGGGTGAACAGCACGGTGAGACGGTCCAGGCGGTCGACCACCGGCACCAGGACGGCTGCCGGCACCAGCGCCCGGCGCGCCAGCATGTCCGGATTGAGGTCGGAATCGCCTTGCAGCCGCTCAGCCCCGCCTTCGCCCCCCGCGGTCGCGCGGAACGCCTCGACAAACCGCTGGCGCCTCATTCTCCGTGGTCCAGCCGGCCGATGGCGAAAAACGAGCCTGCACTCCACACCCCGTAGAATTGGTCGTCGTCGATCTTTTCTTCGAGGCCCCTCGCCACCACCTCATAATACACGGACCGCGTCAGGCGGGCAGGAATGCCGTTGCGCACGACGACGTAGGGTGAAGGTTCGGCAGTGGCCGGATCGGTGATGACGTCGAGGGGGTGGTCATTGTCGAGGGTGACGATTTCATCGACGTTGGTCCGGAAGCTCAGTACCTGTTCGCGGCCCGCCCCGGCGGTGAACAGTTCGACCGCCAGGAAGGGCGCGTCCTCGACCTCAACGCGGCCCATCTCGGCGGGGGTCACCAGCCAATAGCCGCCATCGGCGGCGCGGCACAGGGCGGAGGCGAACAGGCAGACCATTTCCTTGCGCGGGATCGGCGAGCCCCGGTAGTGCCAGACCGCGTTGCGGTCGATGCGGATATCGAGATCGCCGCACAGCGTGCGGCCCTCGGCGGGAACCGGCAGGAGACCCGTTTTGGAAGTTGAGGCGGGATCGGGGAGTTCCGAGGGGGTATGGTTCATTCCCGAGGGCAAACCTTAGCGGAGAGAAGACGGTGACGGGTAAGCCAAAAGATAACGTGAATTTGTCGGACTCCAAGGACCTTCTTACGGAAATCGATCGACTGGGCGTGCAAATCGCAGCCGCCAGTGTCGGTATCGGGCGAGTCATCTTCGGTCAGCCCCAGGTCCTCGAGGAGACTTTGATCACGCTTCTGGCCGGCGGCCATCTGCTGCTGATCGGCGTGCCGGGCCTGGCCAAGACCCGCCTGGTCGAGACGCTGGGCACGGTTTTCGGCATGGAAGCCCGGCGCGTCCAGTTCACCCCCGACCTCATGCCGGCCGACATCCTCGGCTCCGAGGTGCTGGAGGAATCGGAAACCGGCCGACGCTCGTTCCGCTTCATCCAGGGACCCGTCTTCTGCCAGCTTCTGATGGCCGACGAGATCAACCGCGCCAGCCCACGCACCCAGTCGGCCCTGCTGCAGGCCATGCAGGAGCGCCGCGTGTCGGTGGCCGGCCATTACCACAACCTGCCCAGCCCCTTCCATGTGCTGGCCACCCAAAACCCGTTGGAGCAGGAAGGCACTTATCCGTTGCCGGAAGCTCAGCTCGACCGTTTCTTCATGCAGGTCGATGTCGACTATCCCGACCGCGAGTCCGAACGCCAGATTCTGATCGCCACCACCGGCGCCAACGAGGCCGAGGCGCAACGGGTGATGAATCCGCTCGACCTGATCGCCGCCCAGCGGCTGATTCGCCACGTGCCGGTCGGCGAAAGCGTGGTCGACGCCATCCTCACCCTGGTGCGCAACGGGCGCCCCGAAACCTCGTCGATCGCGGAGGTGAAAAAGCACGTGTCGTGGGGGCCGGGACCGCGCGCCAGCCAAGCCCTGATGCTGGCGGTGCGCGCGCGAGCCGCCATGCAGGGGCGCCTCGCGCCGTCCATCGACGACGTGCTGGCGCTGGCCCATCCGGTATTGCGCCATCGCATGGCGCTGACCTTCGCCGCGCGAGCCGAGGGAGTCGCCGTCGGCGACATCATCGACCTGCTCAACGCCAGCATCGCCTGAAAGGACAGCCACCCGCGATGGCCGAAGCGCGGACCAGACTGCACCACCGGGCCGAGGCGCTGGCCGCCACCCTGCCGCCGCTGCTGGTGGCGGCCGAGCGGGTGGCCGCCACCATTTCGCAGGGTGTGCACGGCCGGCGCCGGATCGGCCAGGGTGAAACCTTCTGGCAGTTTCGCCGCTACCAGGCGGGCGATTCGGCCGGCCGCATCGACTGGCGCCAGTCCGCCAAGTCGCAGCCGGTCTATATCCGCGAGAACGAGTGGGAGGCCGCCCAGAGCATCTGGCTGTGGCGCGACGGCTCGCCGTCGATGGCCTACCGCTCCAGTGAGACCCTGCCCGTCAAGGGCGGTCGGGCTGATCTGTTGACCCTGGCACTCGCCTCACTGCTGGTGCGCGGCGGCGAACACATCGCGCTGATCGGCACCGGCATCGCCCCGGCGTCCGGGCGGGCCGCGCTCTTGCGCATCGCCGACACCATTGAATTCGGGCGTACGGCGGGAACCAGCCTGCCGGCCGCCGAACCGTTGCCGCGTTACGCACGGCTCGTCATGGTCAGCGACTTCCTGGTGCCGCTTGCCAAACTGGGCGAAACCCTGGCCGCCTTCTCGGCGCGCGGCGTCAAGGGCCACCTGTTGCAGGTCCTCGACCCCGCCGAGGAAACTTTTCCGTTTGCCGGCCGCATCCAGTTCGAGGGTCCGGAGGACGAAGGCCGCCTGCTGATCGGGCGGGCCGAATCGGTGCGCGAGGACTACCGCGAGGCGATGGCCGCCCACCAGCGGGGCCTGGAGGCGCTGGCCCGCCAGACCGGCTGGACGCTGGCCACGCATCGCACCGACCGGCCCGCCGAGACGTCGCTGCTCGCCCTCTTCGTGGCTCTCTCGCAGGGAATGGACGCCTGACATGTGGACGCTTGGCCCCCTTTCCTTCGCGGCGCCCTGGGCCCTGGCGGCTCTTCTCGCCCTGCCTGCCCTGTGGTGGCTCCTGCGGATCACGCCGCCGACCCCACTGCGCGTGATTTTCCCGCCGCTCCGCCTGCTGCTCGGGCTGACGGCGCGCGAAGAGACCGCCGCCAAGTCGCCGCTGTGGCTGATCCTGTTGCGCGTGGCACTGGCCATCGCCGTGATCGCCGGCCTGTCGGATCCGGTGCTCAACGCGGCGCGTGGCCTTGGCGGCCAGGGACCGGTTATATTAGTCGTCGATGACGGCTGGGCAGCGGCCCGCGACTGGTCCGGGCGGCAGGCGGCAATGGCCGGCCTGCTCGACCAAGCGGCGCGCGAGGGCCGGCCGGTCCTTTTGACCGGCACCGCCCCGACCGGGGGCCAGGTGCCCGACCTTCAGGTGACGCGGGCCGAGGAAGCCCGTTCGCGCGCCCTGGCGTTGGAACCGAAGCCGTGGGCGGGCGATCGCGTCGCGACGCTGGAGCGCCTGACCCGCGCGGTGGAACGGACCGGCGTGCCGGCGGGCGAAGTGGTGTGGCTGAGTGACGGCCTCAGAGAGGGCGACACAAGGGATTGGTTGAGCGGCCTGGAACACTTCGGCCCGGTGCGGCTGGTGCGCGACGAACCGGGACGTCCGGCGGTGATCCTGCGCCCTCCGGCCAGCGAGCGCGATGCGCTCCGGCTTAAGGCGTTGCGCGACAGCCCGGCCGGCACCCTGGACATCTGGGTCCGCGCCCACGACGCCGAGGGACGGCTCCTTGCCCGTCAGCCGTTGCGTTTCACCGATGGCAACGCCGAGACCGAGGCGGCGCTCGACTTGCCGGCCGAAATGCGCAACCGGCTGACCCGCCTCGATATCGAAAACCAGGGAACGGCCGGCGCCGTGGTCCTGCTCGACGAGCGCTGGCGGCGGCGCCCGGTCGGTTTGGCGACCGGCCCGCAACGCTCCGAGACGCAACCTCTGCTGAGCGAATTCTATTACGTCAACCGCGCGCTGGAGCCGTTCACCGAGGTGCGGCGCGGCGCCGTCGCCGATCTTCTCGGACGCACACTGGCGGTTCTCGTTCTGGCCGATACGAGTCCGCTTTCCGACGGCGAGCGGGACACCGTCGCCCGCTGGATCGAGGATGGCGGAATCCTCCTGCGCTTCGCCGGGCCGCGCCTGGCCGACGATGCCACCATTGACGATCCCTTGGTGCCGGTGGCTCTGCGTCAGGGCGGCCGCACCCTGGGCGGCGCCATGTCGTGGGCGCGCCCGGCCCGTCTTGCCCCGTTCTCCGCCGCCAGCCCCTTCGCCGGGCTTGCCCTGCCGGGCGACGTCACGGTGGCGCAGCAGGTGCTCGCCAGCCCGGCGCTCGATCTTGCCGACAAGACCTGGGCAACGCTGGCCGACGGCACCCCGCTGGTTACCGCCGAGCGGCGCGGCAAGGGCTGGCTGACGCTAGTCCACACCAGTTCCAATACCAGCTGGTCGAATCTGGCGCTGTCCGGCCTGTTCGTCGAAATGCTGCGCCGCGTCGTCGATCTCAGCCACGGCGCCGTCGCCCAACCGGGTGGGCCGCCGTTGCCGCCACTCGAATCGCTGGACGGCTTCGGGCGCCTGGGTATGCCGCCGAGCGGCGCCCTGGGGCTCGCCGCCGACGGCTTCGATGGAGCGGTGCCCGGCCCCGAGCACCCCCCCGGCTATTACGGCCAGGCCGACGCGCGGCGCGCATTGAACCTGTCGGCCAGCCTGCCAGCTCCGCAAGCCCTGGCGGCGGCACCCACCGGCGTCGGCACCGAAACCTATGGCCGCGACCGCCAGGTGGCGTTCCAGCCCTGGCTGCTGGCCGCCGCTCTTCTGCTGGCCCTGATCGACCTCGCCGCCAGCCTGATGCTGCGCGGCCTGTTGCGTGGTCGTCCGCGGGCAGCACCCGCCGTCGTGGTGATGGTGGCGCTGATGGCAGCCGCCACGCCGCCGGCGGCACGGGCGCAGTCGATTGATGGCCTTGGCGGCGAAGCTTTCGCCGAGGAGGCCAGCCGGTCGACCCGTCTCGCCTACGTGATGACCGGGGATGACCGCATCGATGCGGTAAGCCGCGCCGGCCTCATTGGGCTTAGCGTCATTGCCGGCCGGCGTACCGCTGTCGAGTTGGAGGCTCCCGTCGGCATCGACCTGGAGCGCGACGAGATCGTCTTCTTTCCCTTCCTCTACTGGCCGGTGACGGAATCCGTGGCCCCGTCGGTGGAAGTCGCGGTCAAGCTCCGGGCCTTCATGGACGGCGGCGGCGTCATCCTGTTCGATACCCGCGATCCCGACGGCGCGGTGTCGATCGCCGCCTTGCGCCGGCTGGCCGACAGACTCAGGCTGCCGCCGCTGATTCCGGCGCCGGCCGACCACGTGCTGTCACGCGCCTATTATCTGCTGCGCGATTATCCCGGACGCTGGGCTGGCGGCACGGTCTGGGTCGAACGGGCCGGCGAGCGCGTCAACGATGGAGTGTCGCCGGTGATCGTCGGCAGCAACGACTGGGCGGCCGCCTGGGCGATGGATCCCGAGCAGCGCCCCCTCTACCCGGCGGTGCCGGGCGGCGAGCGCCAGCGCGAGTTGGCCTATCGCTTCGGCATCAACCTTCTGATGTACGCGCTGACCGGTAACTACAAGGCCGACCAGGTGCACGTGCCGGCGATCATGGAAAGGCTGGGACTATGAGCGGCGGCATCGCCTGGACCCCGCTGGTGCCGTGGCCGCTGATCGCTACACTCGGCGGGGTCGGCGTCCTCCTCCTGGTGGTGGGCGCGCTCCGGCGCGGACGCGGCCTGTTCTGGCGATTGACGGCGCTGGCCATCCTGGTGCTGGCGCTCTTCAACCCGCGCTGGATCCATCAGAAAACCGATCCCCAGAAGGACGTCGCCGTCATCCTCGCCGACACCTCGCCCAGTCAGGGGGTCGGCGAGCGCCGCGCCCAGACGGCGGCCGCGCTGGAGGAACTGAAGGCGGCGCTGGCCAAGATCGACGATCTCGACGTCAGGATCGTCGAGGCGGGCGGCGACGGGCCCGGTGGCGGCGACGGAACCCGGCTCTACGAAGCACTGGAGGCAGCGGTGGCCGATATCCCGGCCGGCCGCTTTGCCGGGGCGCTGATGATCACCGACGGCCAAGTCCACGACGCCCCGAAGTCCAGGGCCGCGCCCTTTGGCCCGGCGCCCGTCCACCTGTTGCTCACCGGCCAGCCGGGCGAGCGCGACCGGCGCATCGTCATCGACCAGGCGCCGGGATACGGGCTGGTCGGCAAGGAAGTCACCCTTTCCTACCGGGTCGAGGACCGCGAGGCCGAGGGCAAAGGGCCGGCCGCGACGGGCGGCACCGCTCCCATCACCGTACGGGTCGATGGCCGGGTGGTGGCGAGGGAGACCGTGCCGGTCGGGGCCCGCCAGCCGTTCACCCTGACGCTGGAACACGCCGGACCGACCGTCATCGAGCTGGAGGCCGGGCCGCTCGCCGACGAGCTGTCGACGGTGAACAACCGCGCCGCTGTCGCCGTCAACGGGGTGCGCGACCGATTGCGGGTGCTGCTGGTGTCGGGCCAGCCCCATCCCGGCGAGCGGACGTGGCGCAACCTGCTGAAATCCGATCCTGCCGTCGACCTCGTCCACTTCACCATCCTGCGGCCGCCGGAAAAGGACGATTTCACGCCGCTACGCGAGTTGGCCCTCATCGCCTTTCCGGTGCAGGAACTGTTCGAGGTGAGGCTCCGGGAATTCGACCTCATCGTCTTCGACCGCTACCTGGTCCGCCACGTGCTGCCGCCGGCCTATTTCCAGAACATCGTCAACTACGTGCGCGAGGGCGGCGCCCTGCTGGTCGCCTCGGGGCCGGAATTCGCCGGCCCGCAAAGCCTGGGCGAAACGGCGCTGGCCGACATCCTGCCGACCCGCGCCAGCGGCCGCGTGCTGGTGGCGCCCTACCGGCCGGTCGTCACCGAGATCGGTCATCGCCATCCCGTCACCTCGGCGATCGAACCCTCCGGCGGGGCCCGGCCGTGGGGCCGCTGGTTCCGCCAAATCGAGGGATCGCAGCAATCGGGATCGCCGCTGCTGGCCGGGCCGGACGGAGTGCCGCTGCTCATCCTCGATCACGCCGGCGAGGGGCGGGTCGCCCAGTTCATGACCGATCACACCTGGCTGTGGGCGCGTGGCTACGACGGCGGCGGCCCGCACGCCGAACTGTTGCGACGGCTGGCCCACTGGCTGATGAAGGAACCGGAATTGGAGGAAGAGGCGCTGACCGCCGAAGCCCGGGGGGGCACGCTTACGGTGGAACGCCGCAGCCTCGACCCGGCTCCCGCCAAGGTCGCCGTCACCACGCCGTCTGGCGCGGTCCATCAGCTGACCTTGACCCCGCAGCCGGACGGCCGTGCCGCCGCCACCCTGCCGGCCGACGAGCCCGGCCTTTATCGGGCGGAAGACGGCAGCCGCACGGCATTCGCCGCGGTGGGGGCCCTCAACGCCACCGAGCTGGCCGACCTCCGCGCCACGCCCGAACCCCTGCGCCCGCTGGTGGAAGCCAGCGGTGGCGCCATCCGCTGGCTCGCCGAAGGGGTGCCGGCCATCCGCCGCACCCTGCCGGAGCGTGCCGCCGCCGGGCGCGGCTGGGTAGGCCTCACCCAGAACGGCGCCGAAGTGGTGGTCGGCATCAACCAGGTGGCCCTACTGCCGTGGTGGCTGACCCTGACCCTGGCCCTGGTCGCACTGGCCGCCGCCTGGTGGCGGGAGGGCCGCTAGGCGGCCCGCACGCTGGCGAGGAATTTTTCGACCTCCTCGCGCAACTTCACCGATTGGCGCGACAGGTCGCCGGCCGCCGAATGCATGCCGGCCGCCGCCGTGCCGGTTTCTGTGGCCGCCTCGTTGACGCCCGCGATGTTCAAGGAAACTTCCTGAGTACCGGCCGCCGCCTGTTCGACGTTCCTGGCGATCTCCTGGGTGGCCGCGCCCTGCTCCTCGACCGCCGATGCCACCCCCGAGTTGACCTCGTTGATCTTCGAGATGGTCTGGCTGATCGTCTCGATTGCCGCCACCGCCTCTTGGGTGGCGGCCTGGATGCCCGAGATCTGGGCTCCGATCTCGTCGGTCGCCCGGGCCGTCTGGTTGGCCAGGTTCTTGACCTCGCTGGCAACGACCGCGAAGCCCTTGCCGGCATCGCCGGCCCGCGCCGCCTCGATGGTGGCGTTCAAAGCCAGAAGGTTGGTCTGCTCGGCGATGTCGGTGATCAGCGCCACCACTTCCCCGATCTTGTTGGCGGCGGTTGCCAGGCCTTGCACCTTGATGTTGGTGGCTTCCGCCTCCTTGACGGCGGCGGAAGCGATTTCGGAAGCTTGGGTCACCTGCCGGCTGATCTCGGAAATCGAGGAGGATAGTTCCTCGGCGGCGGACGCCACCGTCTCGACGTTGGCCGAGGCCTGTTCCGAGGCCGCCGCAACCGCCGAGGCCTGCCGCGTCGTCCCCTCCGCCGTCGCCGTCATCTGTTCGGCGGAGCTTTCCATCTCCGAGGACGCCGCGCTCACCTGTTCCACCAGTTCCCCCACCGAC
>JACZKS010000059.1 GCA_014859895.1 Rhodospirillales bacterium | reverse complement strand
CCCCTACGCCTCCCGCGACAAGCTCGACGGCTGTCGCCAGCAACACGAGCCCGATGACATTGCCGACGGCCTCGGACCGCTCCAGCGGCTTCAGGTTCCTGAACTCTTCGGACCGGCCGAGATGGGCCTCGACAAGTTTCTCATACCTTTCGGTGGCCGCTCTCACCCCCTCGGGCCCGCCGAAAAGGTCCACGCCTTTGCCCAGATAGGCCGGGACATCGGCGATCCCCTTGAGAAGGGCCTTGCGCTTTGCCGGCGCGACAAGCACTTCGTCGGCGGCGGAAACGGCCGCCTCCCTCATCGCCCCATCCCAGGCCTTGCGGCTTACTTCCGCCTTGTCCGGCGTGTGATACTTCACGTCGCCCCTTGGAAGGTTGACGAGACGATTCTGCCTGTACTCCCAATTGCGGCCGAAGATCGTCGCAAATTCGCGCAGTTTTGGATCAAACCTCTCAAATGCGCTGGGGTCCGCCTTGGACAGGTGAAGCAACTGGTCGCCCAGCCGCGCCAGGGCGGCGCGATCCTCCTCCGTCTTTCCTTCTCCTTTCCCGAGGATCTTCATCAGGGTGGGCAGCCCCTCATCGGCGATGCGTCTTCCATCCTCCGGCGCAGGCCCGCCGGGCGGCAGCACCAAACCCTTCCTCGACTCCTGAAAATTGACGACCAGCGGTTTATCCACAACGTTCCCTGTGGTTCGGGCGCCGGCATCGCGCCGAACGTCCTTGGTCCCGTAATCGGGTTCATCCCCCGCCCTGTCGGCCGGGCCGGCCACGCCAGCCAATTCGTTGACCTGGCGCAACAGGCTCCGCAGCCTCGGGGCGTCGTCGTCGGAGGGCGCCTTCTTGTTCTTCAGGGCGTTGATGTCATCGAGCAGGCTTTCCCACAGGGACATGTCCGCGAACTCCTCGGCGACGGTTGGCGGGAACGATCCCGGCAGCTTACGGGCGCCACCGCCCGCCCGGCGTCACGCGTCACGGAATTTTCGGCGCGCCGGGCGGCAACGGCAGCCATCGTCCGCGGTTTCCCTCGCCCCTCAGCGGCCGGTGAAGAAATCGACCAGCGTCGGAAAGGCGGTCCCGCCGCCCGCCAGGTGGCCGATGGTCAGCGCCGCCAGCAGGACGATCAGCAGCAGCATCTTCCACGGCGCGCCGCCGCCCGGCCCGCCGGGGCCGCGGTTGGGGTCGGGCGGACGTGGCTTGAGCCGGCTTTGCGCCATCACTTGCCCGTCGCCCCGCCGGCCGGGGTGGCGTCCTTCCGGCCCCCATCCGAACCGGCAACCGGCCGCGCGGCGTATCCCGGTTCCGGCGTGCCGGGGGGCGCCGGGTCGCCGATCGTTTCCTTGTAGCCGCCCAGCGGCGGTTGGCCGCCGCGCCGCTGATACTCGTTCCAGCGCAGGGCGCCGTGGCGCTGGCGGGCCTCCTCGGTGGTTTCCAGCGGGTCGAGGCGGCTTTGCGCCGCCGCCGGCTGGGTGCCGGGCTGGCCGGTGGCGATCATCGCGCCCACGGCGATGGCGAGAAACAGGCGCATGTCATCCCCCGTCCGCGATTGTGGGTTGCACCAGTGTGACTCCCTTCGCATCGCCTGTCCAGCCGCCGGGCCGGCGCGGGCGGGGTCCGCCCCGACGATTCCGGATAGCGCCATTGCCGCGCCGGGCTGGCGCGCCATATAGCCTTCTGGGCGCCCGCTGCCGGGGCGCCGTCCGATCGGGACCCCCCGCCATGCGTATCGGCGTCATTTCCGACACCCACGGACTGCTGCGGCCCGAAGCCACGGAACGCCTGGCCGGCGTCGAGCACATCATCCATGCCGGCGACATTGGCGAGCCCGGGCTTCTCGGCGCCCTGCGCGAGATCGCGCCGGTGACGGCGGTGCGCGGCAACGTCGATACCGGCGCCTGGGCTGCGGATTACCCGGCCCGCACCGTCGTCACGCTGGCCGCCCGCTCGATCTACGTGCTGCACGACCTCAAGGAGCTCGACCTCGATCCCGCCCTGGCCGGCTTCGACATCGTCGTCTCGGGCCATTCGCATCGCCCGAAGATCGAAACCATGGGTGGCGTCCTCTATCTCAATCCGGGCAGCGCCGGCCCGCGGCGCTTCGACCTTGCCGTCACCGTGGCGACGCTCGACCTGGCGCAAGACACGTTCCGCCCCACCCTTCACATGATCGTTCCATGACGGCGCGCCCCCCGCAAACCGGGTTTCGCCATCGGCAAGGAGGCGACGCAAGAACCACGCCGCTGGTGAGCGCGGTCATCCCCACCTACAACCGCGGGTCCGTCATCGGGCGGGCCATCGCCAGCGTGCGGGCGCAAACCTATCCCGCCATCGAGATCATCGTCGTCGACGACGGCTCGACCGACGATACCCCGGCGCGCCTGGAAGGGCTGGCCGGCCCGTCGCTCAAGGTCTTTCACACGGCCGTCAACGGCGGCGCCTCGGCGGCCCGCAACAGGGGCATCGCCGAGGCCCGGGGCGAGCTGATCGCCTTCCTCGACGCCGATGACGAATGGCTGCCCGACAAGACGGCGCGCCAGGTCGCCCGCTTCGCCGAGCTGCCTGAAAACGTCGGCGTCGTCTATTGCGGCATCCGCGAGATGTCGGCCGCCTGGCCGCCGATCGATCGCCCGCCCCGCCATCGCGGCGACCTGTTCGAGACGCTGCGCGTCGTCAACGTGCTGCGCACCTCGGGCGTCATGGTCCGCCGCCCGGTGTTCGACGCCATCGGCGGCTTCGACACCGCCCTGCCGGCCCGCCACGACTGGGACCTGTGGTTGAGGATCGCCCGCCGCTATGCCGTCGACTTCATCCCCGATGTCGGGGTCCACTACCATTTCGGGGCCGCCGACCAGCTTTCGTACCGCGCGCGGACGGTCTTTCTGGCCAACGCCAGGATCCACAAGCGCTACAACCGCGCCGCCCCGTCGCGCCGCGCGCTGGGCGCCCATCTGGCGCTGCAGTCGCGCGAGCTGCTGGCCCTCGGCCGGCGCCGGCTGGCCGCCCGCTATGCCTTGGGCGGGCTGATGCGGCTGCCCTCCCATCCGGTGTCGCGCTGGGTGCTGAAACGGCTCCTCGAGGACCGCCTGCGCGGCGCCAAGGCCGCCGTCGCCCGCCTGGCCCGGCCGCGCCTGCTTCGTTGAACCCGCCCCCCCCGGACGCCGGTCCGACGGGGAAGAAGAAAGACGTGGATCCCCGGAACAAGTCCACGGCTGTCCGGGGATGACGGCCAGGTGTTTCGGCGGCTCCTGATCCTAGCCGGAAGTTTCCGTTGTTCGATCGAGCGCCCGCCGGACGGCGTTGGCCAGTTCGGCGATGTTGTAGGGTTTGGGCAGCAGATCCCTGGCCAAGTCCGCGGCGATCGCCCGGTCTTCATTGGCAAACTCTTTGCGCTTCCGGGTGAAGCCGCTGGTCAGCAGGACCTTGAGTTCCGGCCGCGTCTTGAGGGCCTCCGTGGCCAGGCGATAGCCATCGACGCCGTTCGGCATGATGATGTCGCTGAACAGCAGGTCGATCGACGGATCGTCTCTGAGAATATCCAGGGCCCGCCGACCGTCCGTAGCGGCAAGGGTCCGGTAGCCCAGTGCGGTAAGGACGGTCACCGCGGTCTCGACCAATGCATCCTCGTCGTCGACGACGAGGATGGTTTCATCACCGTGCGGCAGGTTGGTCCCGGCCGCCGGCCGGCCCATGGCATCCTTTGCTTCACCGCCAGTTCGCGGCAGGTAGAGGTGTATCGTGGATCCCTCACCCGGCTCGGAATAGATCGTCACATGGCCTCCCGAGCGCCGCACGAAGGCGTGCACCGTGCTGAGTCCGAGGCCGGTGCCCTCGCCCACGTCCTTGGTGGTGAAGAACGGCTCAAAGGCCTTGGCCACCACGTCAGGCGTCATGCCGGTGCCGGTGTCGCTGACCGAGACCATCACGAACTCGCCGACCGAACTTCCCGGGTTGTGGGCCACGTAGAATTCGTCGAGCACCTTGTTGGCCGTTTCGATGACCAGGGTGCCGCCGTCCGGCATGGCATCGCGAGCGTTGAGGGCCAGGTTGAGCAACGCCGCCTCGAAGTCGCCGGGACTGATATCGACCGACCATGGCTTTTCGCTCTGCACGATCTGCAGGGCGATGGCCGGCGTCAGCGACCTGGCGATCAGGTCTTCCATGCCGGTGACGAACTCGTTGATCTGAACGCGGTGCGTCTCGCCCGCCTCGATGCGCGAGAAGTCGAGCAGCTTGCGGGTCAACGCGGCGGCCCGCCGCACGCCATTCAGGGCCGCTTCGATATGACGGGTCGCTTTCGGATTGTCGGCGGCGACCAGGTTGAGGAGGTCGACGTTTATCGAGATGACGGCGAGCGAGTTGTTGAGGTCGTGGGCCAAGCCGCTCGTCAACTGACCCACCGCTTCCATCTTCAGGGCTTGGCGTAGCTGTTCTTCCAACGCCTTGCGCTTGGTGATGTCGACAATGGCCGACCGGCTTCGAGTGACCCGACCGTCCGCGTCGAAAACCGGACTGGCCGAAAAGCTCACCCAGATCACGCCGCCGTCCGCCCGCTTCATTTGCAACTCGACGTCCTGGACCGTCTCGCCGGCCGCAATTCTTTCAAACAGGCCCTTGGCCTTGGGCAGGCCGTCCGGAGTGTCGGCGTAAAGGTCGAGCCCCTTCATCCGGCGCAAGGTTTCCGGATCGGCCCCAAGCAACCGGGGTAGCATTTCGTTGAACCGGGTGAGTGTTCCGTTGTCGACATCGACCGACACGAAAGCGACGGGCGCCAAATTGTAGAGATCGCGGAACCGCGCCTCGCTTTCTTGCAAGGCCCACTCGGCCTGCTTGGCGTTCGTGAGGTCGCTCATCACGACGCGGCAGATGGGCGCGCCGTCGGCGGCCTGCGCGGCGGTAGCATCCAGGCGAGCCCAGAATGGCGTACCCTCATTCCTTGTCATCCGCAACTCGCTGGTCTGCGGTTCACCGGTTTCGAACAGTCGCTTGCGGTGATGGTAGTAGATGTCCCCGTCCTCTTTGAGGATGAAGCGCGTGATCGGCTGCTTGACCAGCGCGCCCAGGGCCACGTTCAGCAAGCCGGCGGCGGTCAGATTGGCTTCCAGGATCAGCCCCTGTTCGGAGAGGACGCAATAACCGACTGGCGCCAAGTCATAGAGGTCGAAATACCGCGTCCGGGCATCGGCCAGTTCCTCCTGGATCCGGCGCAATTCGTCGTTCTGCATTCTCAGTTCGATCTGATGAACTCGCAGTTCCTGGAGCAAACGCAGGATGTCTTCGGACGACAGGGCTGCGAGCGTCTCGGGCGACACGACCGCTCCTTCCCCGGCGATGTCCTCGGCCCACTGGCGCAGGGCGGAAGCCGACTTCGTCGACGTCGCCTTGTCCTCGGCGTGTTTGCCCTTGCCGGTCATCGCGCGCCTCCGTCCCTGGCCGGCCTTTCGTCCGCCCCTTGCCCCGCCCGGTCCTCGAGCCGGTGACCGGCGATTTCGATGTTGAGGGCAAACCATTTCACGACGTGCCCGGCGGTGTCGCGCAAAGCGACAACGCGAATGGCGAACGGGCGGTAATCGCCGTCGTGATGGCGAAGGCGGAATTCGATGTCAAAAGACCCCCCGGTCGCCATCGCCCCATTCCACGCGGCCGCCAGCGCGTCCCGGTCCTGCGGGTGGGCCAGGTCATTCCACCCGCGGCCCCGCTGTTGCGCCTCGGGCACGCCGGTGATTTCCACCCACCGTGGGCTGAGGTAATCGCAAAGGCCGTCGGGCAGGCACGTCCAAACCAGCTGCGGCACGGACTCCATCAGTTGCCTGAAGTAGGAATCGCTCTCCCGCAATGCCGCCTCGGCCCGCTTGCGCTCGCTGATGTCGACAAAGGTGATCACCGCGCCCTCGATCACGTTATCGAGCGTGCGGTAAGGCTGGATGCGCATGGTGTACCACGCACCCGCCGTCGTCTGGACCTCCATCTCCTTGGGGACCAGGCTGTCCAGCACCGCCGTCACGTCCTCCGGCAGGCGGTTGTAGCCCACCAGTTTGGGAACGAGGTGCCCCACCGGCCGGCCGACGTCGCTCAGGATCAGGTTGATGATGCGGGTGGCGGTCGGGGTGAAGCGCAGGATGCGCAGCTTGGTATCAACGAAGACGGTGCCGATGCCGGTGCCGGCCAGCAGGTTGTTCATGTCGTTGTTGGCCCGCGACAGATCCACAACCTTGGTCTGCAGTTCGGCGTTGACCGTGGCCAGCTCCTCGTTGACCGACTGCAATTCCTCCTTCGAGGTTTCCAGTTCCTCGTTGGTCGATTGCAGTTCCTCGTTGACCGACTGCATTTCCTCGTTGAACGATTTGAGCTCTTCGTTCGAGGTTTCCAGTTCCTCGTTGGACGCCTGGAGATATTCCTCCTTGGCCTGCAATTCCTGCCTGAGTGCCGCGATGGTCATATTGGCACCCGTATCGGCGCTGCCGGACGTGGCCGCGGTTGGCAAGGCGGCGGTGTGGCTCGGCGGTTCGCGCTGATCGGGCGGCGCTTCCTCCAGGACGACCAGATAGAGCGGCACCTCGGTCTTTACGTCGGTGCCGGCCACCGGGGCGACCGTCAGGTTGATGGTGGGGAAATCGCCGTTGGTTTTGACGCGCAGGCCCAGCTGGCGCACGGTCTCCTTGTCCACCACGGCCTTGCGCAGGGCGGTGGTCAACTCGCGCCGCAGCCCTTCGCGGGCCATTTTCAGGATGTTGTTGACGCCGGCCTCGCCGGGGGTCAGCTCCAGGTAGCGACCGGCGCTGCCATGGAGATACAGAATGTCGCCCCGGCCGTCGACCATAACTCCGACCGGCGCGATTTGCCGCAAAAGCGCCTGTTCGGTCAATTCGCGCAGCGGCGGTTTAGCTGGAACGGGCTTCTTTCCGGTGGCCGGCGAGGCCGTCCTGTCCAATCCCGTCATCGGCGGCAGGAAGCGCCCGGAGGCCGCGCGATGGACGCCGCGAACATCCTCCCTGCGCCGGTACAGCTTCGATTTGCGGTGCAGCGGCGTAAAGAGATCGCCGAACTCGCCCACCGTTTCCGCGGAGCCGAGGAAAAGAAAGCCGTCCCGCTTCAGCGCGTAATGGAACAGGGGAATAAGCTTCTTCTGCAACTCCCCGCCCATATAGATCAGCAGGTTGCGGCAACTGATGACGTCGAGCTTGGAGAACGGCGGGTCCCTGATCACGTCCTGCTCGGAAAAGACCAGCATGTCGCGGATGGCCTTGTGGATGCGGTAGGCGCCGCCGTCGTGCTCGGGCGAAAAATAACGCGCCAGCCGCTCCGGCGTGACGTCGGCGGCGATGCTGGCCGGATAGACGCCGCTGCGCGCCGTGGCGATCGCCTGGCCGTCGATATCGGTGGCGAAGACCTGCACTCTGAAGCCGTGCTTCATCGTCTCCTGACGTTCGGCGAGCAGGATGGCCAGGGAATAGGCTTCCTCGCCGGTTGAACATCCCGGCACCCAGACGCGGATCGCCGTGTCGGCCGGCTTGCCGGCCAAGAGCTTTGGAATGACCTCTTTGTCAAATGCCGCAAAAGCCTCGGGGTCACGGAAGAAGCTGGTCACGCCAATCAACAGATCGCGGAAAAGGAGATCCGCCTCCGCCGGCGTTTGCTGGAGATATTTGGCGTATGCGTCGATCGTTTCGATCTGGTGGACTGCCAGGCGCCGCTCGATGCGCCGGCGGACGGTGCTCGGCTTGTATTGCGAGAAGTCGTGGCCGGTCTGGGCGCGCAGCAGAATGAAGATCTTCCTCAGCACGTTCTCGGCTTTGGGCGGTGAGGTGGCGGCGGGCCGATGCGGCCGGCCGAACGCGTGGGCCGCATAGGCGATCAACTGGGCCGGCATCTCGGCCGCCGGCAGCTCGTAGTCCACCAGGCCGGTGGCGATGGCATTGCGCGGCAT
The DNA here is from genome assembly GCA_014859895.1 of Rhodospirillales bacterium. Lineage (GTDB taxonomy): Bacteria > Pseudomonadota > Alphaproteobacteria > Rhodospirillales > Shumkoniaceae > Shumkonia. The sequence goes on along the minus strand of JACZKS010000059.1, from coordinate 1,397 downwards.
GCCGTCGTACTCGGTCGATTGGAGATATTGGGCCATGGCCATGCCGCCCCCGCCCTTGATGGCCCGCACCCCCTGGGTGCCGTCGCTGCCGGTCCCCGAAAGGACGATGCCGATGGCCTGTTCGCGCTGGTCCTGGGCCAGGGAACGGAAGAAGAAATCGATCGGCAGGCGATGGCCATGCGGTGCCGAAGGTTCCAGCAAATGCAACGCGCCGTTGAGAAAGGCCATGTCGCGGTTGGGCGGAATGATGTAGGTGCAGTTGGGCTCGACTTTCATGCCGTCCTCGACTTCGAAGACCTGCATGCTCGTGTAGCGCCGGATCAGCTCGCTGAGGATGCTTTTGTGGTCGGGGGCCAGATGCTGCACCAGCACGAAGGCCATGCCGGGATCGGTATTCGCCGGCATGCCGGAAAAAAAGGCCTCGAAGGCCGCCAGCCCGCCGGCCGAGGCGCCGATGCCGACGATGGGGAAGTGTTTCATCCGCCGTTCATCCGGCGGCGCGCCTGAAACTGCCGCAGCGGCCGGACCGCCAGCCCCCGAAGACGATGGTGGCGCGGCCGGCTTGGCGCGAGAAGCCGGAACTGTTGGTTCCTGAGGATTTTTCTTTTTTCTGGCCACGACGCGCCTCTCCAACATCAATAACGCCTGGAGAGGGATCGTTCATCGGTTCGAATCCCCTGGCACCCCGGGCTCGATCGCCGAGAAAGTCTCAACGATGAATGGAAAAAATGACCATCCGTGCTATTGAACCAAATGGGTATTTGCCGTTCATGAGTCAACCGACACCCGGAACCGATCCTCGCGTTGCGCGCCCAAGGCGATCACGGCTGGCCCGCCACGACTGGGACCCTGAAACTAATCTATAATTTAGCTCAAACCCATATACCTGCATATCCATCCAATTTTATAAACCACGATGTAGCTGATCAGCCGTCAAACGACTCCAGCTCATCCATAATTGATTTTATCTCAAACTTCCGCTCTACTGATCAATCATTATTGAGTTTTCCCCGTCAATCGGCCCATATTTGGCGGCGGAATCAATTGGAGCTGAATCGATGGCCTTGCGGCGCGCCCATATCCTGTTCAAGGACCACCTGGCCGGCCAGGTGAAGGAGACGCCAGCCGGCGGCACCGTCTTCACCTACGAGGCGGGCTGGCAGGCGCCCATCGCCTGCGCGCTGCCGATCGCGGAGCGCTGGGTGGCGTGGGCGGGCGGCCTCCATCCGGTGTTCCAGAACCTCGGTGCCGAGGGCTGGCTGCGCCAGCGCCAGGCCCGGGCCGGCCGCGTCGAGGGGGAAGACGACCTCGGCCTGCTGCTCCGCCATGGGCGGGACTGCATTGGCGCCCTTTCGGTCGTGCCCGAGGCGGGCGAGGCGCCGCCGGCGCCCGAGGTC
>JACZKS010000058.1 GCA_014859895.1 Rhodospirillales bacterium | reverse complement strand
ATCGCCGTCTTCTGGTCGCTCTCCGCCCGCCGGACCTCGCCGTCCACCGCGTGGGCCGCCCCAACCATCTCGCGGTTGGCCGCGGCCTGCTGAACGAAGGCCCCGACCACGCCCTCGAATTCCTCCAGATACGCCCCCGCCTCCGCGCGGATCGCCTGGGTCTTGGCGGTCTCCTCGGCGGATTGCAGTTTGGCCTCCAGGGCCACCATCTCCTCGCCGACATTGGCGATACAATCCCTGACCTCCTGTGCCTTTGCGGCGGTCGGCTGAAGCAGGTATTGCATCTGGGCGAAGCGGGCCTGCTTGACCTCCTCGATCAGGCTGCTTGCCTTCAGGATCACCTCCTGCTTGTCCTGCATGCGGAACTTGGACATGGTCGCCTCATCGGTCCGGTTCTCCCATTCCATCCGCTCACTGAATGCCAGTTTCCCAAGAAGGCTCCTGACCGCGATAATCCGTTGCTCCAGATCGCTGGCCGCCGATGATTCGCGCGGCTTGCCGTCCTGCACAACACCTGCGGCGAAGGTCTTGAAATCCGCGCGAACACCGTCGAGTTTCTCCGAAATCTCGTCGGGCAGGGTATTCATCGCCCTGTCGCCCATCAGTGCCTTGACGTTCTTGAGGCTCAACTGCACCCGATAGGCCAGACGGTCGAAATCCTCCGCCTGCTTGGCATCGCCGCCGATCTGGAACTTCTGCATCTCGACCACCAGATCGGTGAACATGGATACCGTCTTGGCAGCCTCGTCGGAAAGCGACAACATGCTGTCACGCAGGCTCTCGAGAGCCGTCTGGCTCTCCACCACTTCGCGGAATTGCTTGTCCTGGTCGGTGCGCAACTCCTTGGAAGCGTTCTCCATCTGCTCGGATTTCTGGAGCATGCGCTCCAGGGCGGCGCGCTTTTTCACCTCGAAATCGTGATAGCGGGTCAGCGCCGCCTCGTAAGTGACGATCTGCGCCCCGACGCTGGTGATCCACTCGCGATCGCTGGCGGAATCGAAGAGGTCGCCGATGCTTCCCGCCCGCTCCTTCAACGAGGCGATCTTCGCGCTGGCATCCTGGAAGGATTTCTCATCGCCGGAGATCTGGTAGTTCTTCTCGTCCTGGCGGATCTCCTGCAGCCCGCCGGTAAGAAGCGCCGTCGCATCCGTCCTCTCAAGCTGCCGGCTGATCTGCTGCTGGCCGTTCCAGCCGAGATAGGAAACCCCCAACGTCAGCGCCAGCACGGTGGCGAAGCCAATCCCGATCTTGCGGCCGATGCGGACGTCGGAAAGACTGAGGCGACGCCGAAAGCCGGTCCGCGCAGACGACGCCAGCTCGGCGGTTGCGGCGGAAGAGATGTTCCGGTCGGCGTTGTTGGTAAGGATATCCCCATTCATCGGGCTGTTTCCCTTCTTCCCTTTGGGCGATTTCGTGCGGACGGGAGGACTTTCAATTGATGATTGCTAAATTTTTAGTTGTTTTTTCCATAAATTGATCGGACGCCGTCATGGCCGATGGCGGAACATGCCCTATAAAAACCCATCGGGTCAATATATGGACATCCCCTATTTTGGCCCTTCGTCGACCACCCAATCTCCCCGAAACACCCGTTTCGCGGGAATAATCTGTGCCGCGCCACCCAAGAAGCGGCCGATCGCAGCGCGCGTTCAGCGTGAAGGAGCCGTCCGGAAGGGAAGCTACGCGGCGCGCACACTGACGAGGAAGCGGTCGACCTCGGCATGCAGCTTCGCCGATTGGCGCGACAGGTCGCTGGCGGCCGTACGCATGCTGGCCGCCGCCGTGCCGGTTTCCGTGGCCGCCTCGTTGACGCCCGCGATGTTCGAGGAAACCTCCTGGGTGCCCGCCGCCGCCTGTTCGACGTTCCTGGCGATCTCCTGGGTCGCCGCGCCCTGTTCCTCGACCGCCGAGGCGATGCCCGAATTGACCTCGTCGATCTCGGTGATGGTCTTGCCGATCTCCTCGATGGCGGCCACCGCGTCGCGCGTTGCCGCCTGGATGCCGGCGATCTGGGCCCCGATCTCCTCGGTCGCCTTGGCCGTCTGGTTGGCCAGGTTCTTGACCTCGCTGGCAACGACGGCGAAGCCCTTGCCGGCGTCACCGGCCCGCGCCGCCTCGATGGTGGCGTTGAGCGCCAGCAGGTTGGTCTGCTCGGCGATGTCGGTGATCAGCGCCACCACTTCGCCGATCTTGTTGGCCGCCTGGGCCAGGCCCTGCACCTTGACGTTGGTGACTTCGGCCTGATGCACGGCTCCCGAGGCGATCTCCGAAGCGCGCGCCACCTGCCGGCTGATCTCGGAAATCGAGGAAGACAGTTCCTCGGCGGCGGACGCCACCGTCTCGACATTGGCCGAGGCCTGTTCCGAGGCCGCCGCAACCGCCGAGGCCTGCCGCGTCGTCCCCTCCGCCGTCGCCGTCATCTGTTCGGCGGAGCTTTCCATCTCCGAGGACGCCGCGCTCACCTGTTCCACCAGTTCCCCCACCGAC
>JACZKS010000057.1 GCA_014859895.1 Rhodospirillales bacterium | reverse complement strand
CTCCCCCGCCAGCATCCGCCGTAGCGCCGCCAGCTTGAACTCCCGGCTAAACCGCCTGGGACTTTCCTCTGCCATCAGTTCCCCCTCTACAAGGAGAACTGTCCCCTATTCCTCTGTCCCAGGCTAGGGGGGCACTCCACTTAATTCTACACTTGAATTAAGTATGGTGTCCCCGAAATTAAGCACCCTAGAGGAGGCCGGCGGCCAGCGTGCGGTTGACCTCGATCATCGCCTTGAGATCGGCCCCTTCGGGATGGTGGGCGGCATCGGCGATCTCGCACTCCATGAACCGGCAGAGCGCCATCAGGTCACCGCGAAGCGCGATGGGCAGGGGGTGGTGCTCGTGTGCGAGATCGGCTTCCAACACCGTCCACAGGCTGAAATTGAAATCCAACGCCGCCGCCAGGGCGTCCATATTGTCGGGCGCGGCCTCGGCCGCCATCAGCAGGCGGGCCGCCCGGAGAAGGGCATCGACCTCGACGGCGCGGCCGGCCAGCGTGTCAACGCGGCGCTTGACGCAAGCGGTATCTCCGGCCTCCATCGATCTCGCTCCCCCCTGTCGAGGAAGCCATCCTGGCACGGCCGGTCCGCGCCAGAAGTGACGAGCGTCACGCCGGAGCGCAAAATCGGGAATCCTCCCATACCGTCAACCGACGGTGCTCAGAACCATCATGGCACCGGCAACGCCGGTCATGATGAAGAGGGCGATGCCTACCGCCGCGATCCGCCGGAAAATCGACGAGCGGCGCCGGATGACGTTGGGCCGGATGGCATGGGGGACATAGGGGACGGAAACCATGGTCCGTATCTCCTTCTCGCAGCATGGACCTGCCCCGGTGGGGCCGAAGGGGACGGAAGGCAATCTCCTTCCCCTCTGGCAACCACCCTAGGGGGCCAATGTGTCCTCGCCATGTCGATTCCCCACCGGATTGTGTCGGACTTGTGGCACCTCCGGCCTGACTTTTTGGCGGTCGCCCGCGCGCGCCCCAAGCCGTCTTGCCATGCTCGCCCCCCAGGGCTTAGGCTGTCTCGCGGCCGCCAGGGAACGGATGATGAGCCAGGGCAAGACCCCCTCGACAAGCCGGAACGGGCCGGTTGTGCTGGTCGTCGAGGACGACGCGGCGGTCCGCGAGGCCACGATCTGGGTTCTCAACGTGTTCGGTTATGTCACCCGGGAGGCCGAGAACGGCCCCGCCGCTCTTGATATCCTAGCGGCCTCACCTGAAATCACCGTCATGTTCAGTGATGTGGTGATGCCGAAAGGCATGAGCGGCATCGAGTTGACGCAACAGGCCCTGCGCCGCCGCCCCGATGTCAAGGTTCTGCTAACGACGGGTCATTCGCAAGCCGACATCGATCTCTCCCAGCTCGGCCGCGACGGCATCAGGCTGATCACCAAGCCCTACTCCAACGACGATCTCGAAGCCGCGCTCAAGGCCGTGCTGGGCGACTGACGCCGGCGGCCGGCGGTGGCCGAACGCGGCGGCCGCCCCCATCTTTGCTGCGAATGCCCCAGCCCCAGACGAGGACACCGATGCCGCCCTTCTCGCAGGCCGCCGAGAACAACAAGGAACCGATCGTCCGCGTCCTGGTGGACACCTTCAGGGAAGTCCGCCGCGTGCTCGAGATCGGCAGCGGCACCGGCCAGCACGCCGTCCATTTCGGCCGCGCCCTGCCCCACTTGATCTGGCAGCCCAGCGACCTTGCCGAGAATCTCGACGGCATCCGCGCCCGCCTGGAACGCGAGGGCCTGGCCAACGTGCGCCCGCCGGTGGCGCTCGATGTCGGCTTGCTGCCGTGGCCGGTAGGTTCCGTCGACGGCGTCTTTTCGGCCAACGCCGTGCACATAATGGGCTGGCCGCGCGTCGAGGACCTGTTCTTCGGGGCGGGCGACGTGCTGGAACCGGGCGGCACGCTCTGCCTTTACGGCCCCTTCAGGTACAAGGGTGCTTTCACCACCCCCAGCAACGCCGAGTTCGATGCCTGGCTGAAACGCCAGGACCCGCAGAGCGGCATCCGCGACTTCGAGGCCGTCGACGAATTGGCCTGCGTCCAAGGCCTGCGGTTCGTCGCCGACCACGCCATGCCGGCCAACAACCAGCTGCTGGTCTGGCGGCGGGAGGGGGTTGTCTAGGCCTGCGCCGCCTCCGCGATCCTTTCCACCCGGGCATGAACGGCGGGCATCGCCGGAAGCACCGCATTCTGCAAGGCCACGGCCGCTGGGTGGGTGAACGAGAGGCCGGCAGTCACACGCCGTTCCTCGACCACACGCCCGCCGTCCAGGACCACCACCCGGTCGCAAAGACGCCGCACCAGCCGCAGGTCATGGGTGATGAACAGGAACGCCATGCCGCGCTGGCGGCGCAGGCCGTCCAGCAGGTCCAGTACGGCAAGCTGGAGAGAAAGGTCGAGGTTGCTGACCGCCTCGTCCAGAACGATCAGCTCGGGCTTGGGTGCCAGGGCGCGGGCAATGCACACGCGCTGCAACTGTCCGCCGCTCATCTGGCCGGGATACTTGTCGGCCTCGCCGGGATCGATCTCCACGGTCTCCAGAAGCCCACGCACCCGTTCGTCGAGCTCGCGTCCAGACAGGCGGTCGAGCTTGACCAAGGGTTCCGCCACGATGCGCCGGATGCGATGGCGCGGGTTGACCGCGCCGATGGAATCCTGGAAGACCACCTGCACGTTGCGCCGGAAAACACGATAATCATCACCGGTCAGGCCGAGCATCGGCTGCCCCCGGTAACGGACGGATCCGCAGTCGGGCCGCTCAATGCCGACAACCAGACGGCCGAGGGTGCTCTTCCCCGATCCGCTGGCTCCGAGAAGCCCGACACATTCCCCTTCGCCAATGCGCAGATCGATGTCGCTCAATACGATCTTGCGCCGGCTCGCGGAAAAGAAGCCGCCGATGCCATAGGATTTCGATACGCCCTCGACGCTCAGGATGGTCACGACGACGCCTCCATGCTCTCGCCCGAATAGAGGGCGTGGTGCGCGGCCAACAGCGCCCGGGTGGCAGCATGCCTGGCGGACGCGAACACCCCCTCGACGCCATTCCGCTCGACGATCCGGCCCCGATGCATGACCGCCACGTCGTCGGCCAGCCGGGCCACCACGCTCATATCATGGGTCACCAGCAGAACGCCGATCCCTCGCCGCACGACCAATCCCTCGAGAAGATCGAGGATCCGCCCTTGGGAGAGCAGATCGAGGTCGGTGGTGGGTTCGTCGGCGATGAGAAACGGCGCGTCCGCCAACAGCGCCAGGGCGATCATCGCCCGTTGCAGCATGCCGCCGCTCATCTGGAACGGATAGAGGTCGAGAACCTGGGCGGGATCGGCCAGCCCTACTTCGTGGAACGCCTCCGTGATCGCCGTGTCGGCGTCGGCGCCCTTCCGTCCCGCCGGTTCCACAACCTCCCGGCCGTGCCGGCGCATGGTGAGGATCGGGTTGAAGGCGGTCCGCGGGTTCTGCAGAACGGTGGCAACGGTTCGACCGCGCAGGCCGGCCAAGGGAACCGCCCGCCTGTCGACAAGGACACGGCCGCCGGTCCGCCTGAGGCCGGGCGGCAAGGCGTCCTGCATGCCCAGGCAGGTGGCCGACTTGCCCGAGCCGCTGGCCCCCACCAGAGCCAGCACGCGCCCGGCCGTCAGCGTAAAGGAAACGTCGTGAACGACGTCAAGGGCGCCCTCGCGGCGGGGCGCGACGATGGCGAGATCCTCGACGGCAAGGGAGCGCGCCATGATCAGATCGCCTCGGCGCGCAGGGCCGGATCGAGCCGGTCGCGCAACGCGTCGCCCAACTGGTTGAAGGCCATCACGGTGCAAAAAACCATCAGGCCGGGCCAGAATAGCAGCATCGGCTGGGTCCAGATGAACTCGCGCGCGTCGCTGATCATCACCCCCCACTCGGCCATCGGCGGCATGACGCCGAGGCCCAGAAAGGACAGCCCGGCGACGTGCAGGATCATGTGGCCAATGTCGAGGGTGCACAGCACCACGAACTGCACGAGAACGCTGGGCAGGATGTGTGCAAAAAAGACGCCCAGGCGGCTTCCCCCGGCGACACGTGCCGCCAGCACGAAATCGCGCTCCTTGAAGGACAGCACCAAGCTGCGAGCGATGCGGGCGTACCAGGCCCAATGGGACAGCGCGATGGCCAGCACGACGTTGACGATGCCGGTTCCCAGCACGCCAACCATGAACATGGCCAGAACAAAGGTCGGAAAGGTCAGGAAAACGTCGCAGAAGCGCATGATGACGGCATCGATGCGGCCCCCCGCGTATCCCGCCAGCGACCCGACACCGATCCCCAGCACCAGGACCATCGCCAGGATGACCGCCACCGCCCCCAGCGACACCCGTGTTCCATAAATCAGGCGGGACAGGATGTCGCGCCCCAGGTGATCGGTGCCCACCGGGTGCCCGAGGCTCATCCCTTGCAACCGCTGTGCAAGATCGATGGCGTTGGGATCGTGGGGGGAAATCAATGGAGCCGCCACCGACAGGATCACCAGAAGGATGATGATGGCGGCCGACAGAAGAATGGAAAGGCCGGGCATCCGTTCCCTGCGCAGAGCTGCGAAAACGGAGTTCGGCAACGGGATTTGCGCCAATGTCTTCATGCCGCGTTCTCCACGGCGGCGACCCGGATGCGTGGATCGAGCCAAGCATAAAGGATATCGACCGCCAGGTTACACAGCACGAAGATACCGGTCATCAGCAGGGTGAAGCACTGAAGCACCGGATAGTCCCGGCTGTAGATGGCCGCGACCGCGAAACGGCCCAAGCCCGGCCAACCGAAGATGTTCTCGACCACCAGGGTGCCGCCGATCAGTTCGCCGATGTGCATGCCAACCGCCGTGACCACCGGCAACAGCGCGTTGTGGAACACGTGCCGGCCGATGACCTGGCGTTCGGGAAGGCCGCGCAGGCGGGCGTAGAGCACGTGTCGCTGTCCGGCCACCTCCAACATGCTGGCTCTGAGCAGCCGGGCGTTGATGGCCAGCGACATCAGGGATACCGTCACCGCCGGCATGACCAGCCGCTCGATGCCGCCGCGCCCCAAGGGCGGCAGCCAACCCAGCCAGACCGAGAAACAGAGGACGAGCAGGAACCCAAGCCAGAAGTTGGGAACCGAGACGCCGGTGAAGGCAATCCCCCGCACGATGTGGTCGGGCAGGCCTTCGCGGTTGAGCGCCGCCCACACGCCGAGCGGCACGCTGACGGCCAAGGTGAGGATCAGGGCGACGCCCGCCAGTTCGAGGGTCGCCGGCAGGTAGTAGAGGATCTCGTCCAACACCGGCCGGCGGGTCACGTAGGAGATCCCGAAATCGAGCTGGAAGGCCTTGCCGAGCCAGACCCCGTATTGTTCGAGCAGCGGCCGGTCGAGCCCCAGCAGGTGGCGCGCATCGAGCAGGGCGGCGTCGGTGGGCGGGATCTGGGACAGGCGCAGGTAGTCGAGGGCCGGATCGCCGCGCCCGAGCCTGAGCATGAGGAAGACCACCACAGATACCCCGAACAGCATGGGGATGAGGACGGCCAGGCGGTGAAGGATGTAGCGCAGCATGGACCGGAACCGCGCCCCCTCAGTTCAGCGTCAGGGCGTTGAACGGCATTTCGTGCTTGGTGGCGCCGAATCCGACGTTGGCAAGCTTCGGCCCGTGCACCATGATCGACGTAACATAGGAAATCGGCACGTAGACCGCCTGCTCGTGCAGGATCGTCAGGATGTCCTTGTAAAGGGCCTGGCGCTTCGTCTCGTCGACGCTGACCAGGACATCCGCGATCTTGCGGTCGATGTCGGCCTTCATCGGCAGGCCGCGCTGGGCCTGATAGTCGGCGTGCGAAGGCACCCGCATCGAACTGACGAAGGAATGGGGATCGTAGGGCGCGCCCCAGGTGTTCGAGAAGATCATGTCGAACGATCCGCCCCTCTGGCGGGCATAGAACGAGTTCTTCTCTTCGCCCAGCAGGATGACATCGATGCCGACCTTCGCCAGGTTGGCCTGGATCACTTCGGCCATCGCCTTCTCCTGGGCGTCGCTGCCGACGAAACAGAATTCGAGGCGAAGCAGCTCGCCCTTTTTCATGCGTACCGTGGCCCCGGGCGCCAGCGTCCAGCCCGCCGCGTCGAGCAGCCTGGCCGCCATGGCCGGGTCATGGACGTAGGCTTGAAGCCCGATGTCGGCATAGGGGAAGTTCCTGGCGAACAGGGTGTCGGCCTTCGGCTGGATGCCATAGAGGATGTTGGCGACGATGGCGTCCTTGTCGATGGCGTGGTTGACGGCGCGGCGAACATCCACTTCACGCGTCGCGCCGCGGTATGAATTGAGCGCGAGGGATCGCGTTCCCATGGATTCCGAAATGCCGGTCGTATAGCGCTTCTGGGCGGCGAACCGCGCGAAGGTGTCCGGAGAAATCTGTCCCTCGATCCCGAAGATCAGGTCGATCTCACCCGTTTCGAAGGCAATGGCGCGGGTGTTAGGGTCGGGGATAACCTTGACGAGGACGCGCTCGATCTTGGGTTTCGGCCCCCAGTACCTCTCGTTGACGGCGAACAGGTCGTACTCGCCGCGCTTCGTCTCGACCAGCTTCCAGGGGCCGGTGCCGATGGGTGCCTTGATGCCGTCCACGGTCGATCCGCTTTCCGGGATCGCCGCCGGCGACAGAAAGCGCAGCGGCCGGATCAGCGCCAGTTCCTGCAGGACCGGATAGTACGGGCCCTTGAGGGTCAGGCGCACGGCAAAGGGATCGAGGATGTCGACCGCGTCGATCTGAGCGATCAGTTCAAGCCAGGCATGCCGCGTGCGGTTGGCCAGCACGGCGTCGATGTTGCGCTTCACCGCCTCGGCGTTGAACGGCTGGCCGTCCGAGAACACCACGTCATCGCGCAAATGGAAGGTATAGACCTTGCCGTCGGGCGAGATGTCCCACGATTTGGCCAGCCACGGCTCGATCCGGCCGCCGGCCACATAACGGACGAGGGATTCGTAGACCATGTCCTGGGCGAACATCTGGTTCGGCGAGTACATGTGCGGATTGAGCTGCCCGACGTTGCCGGCCCAGGAAAAGGTGACCGTCCGGTCCGCCGCCGGGGCACCCGTGGACCACGCCGAGACGGCCGCAACCACGGTCGCCACCATGCAAAAGCGGGAAAGAAGACGCATGCGGAAACTCCCCTGTGACCGGCAAAACGAGCGATGCCGGGGCTCTCATAGGGAACCATCAGTATGATGTCTATGAAAATCGTATTACTTATGATTTACGTATGGTCTTTTTTCGGGAAATGGAAAATGGGGGCGGGCCAACCGAGCCGGATCTACTCCTCGGCCCCGCCGCCGCGCGTGCGCTTGATGGCCGAGCGGCGCTGCTTGGCGTCGAGCCGTCGCTGCTTGGAGGCCAGCGTCGGGCGGGTCGGGCGGCGGCGGCGCGGCACCACCGTGGCTTGGCGGATCAACTCCACCAAGCGTTCGCGAGCGTCGGCGCGGTTGCGCTCCTGGCTGCGGAAGCGGCTGGCGGTCAGCACGATGATGCCGTCCTCGGTCATCCGCCGGCCAGCCAGCTTCTTGAGTCGGCTCAGCACCTCGGCGGGCAGGGCCGGCGAGCGCGCCGCGTCGAAACGGATCTGCACCGCCGTTTCGACTTTATTGACGTTCTGGCCGCCCGGGCCGGGGGCGCGGATGAAGCGCTCCTCGATCTCGTCGTCGGCCAAGGCAATGGTGTCGGTGATCGGGATCATGAGGGGCAGTCTAGCGTCAAGGGCGGCGTCTCGCCACGCCCGCCATCTTCATCTTCCCCAAGAAACCCCGTAGACTGGCCGCCGCACGCCCCCTGCCGAGGATGGAGCCATGCCGCCGAAGAAGAACCCGCTCAAGCTCAACGCGCTGCAACTGAGGACGCTGGCGTTGGCCCAGGTAGTGGCCGCCGAACCCGGCATGGCGACCCGCAACGCCGCCACCGGCGCCGTGGTCCTCGACCAGGTGCCGCACCCGCACGGCGATCACGTGCACGTCGGCCGCTTCACCGTCTCGGCCCGCGACGCCAGCGGCTTCGCCAACCCCGCCGTCTGGGTGGCGCTGGCCCGCAAGGGACTGGCCAGGACCGACGATTTCGGGAGCATTACGCTGACCGCCGAGGGTTTGTCCTACGACACCGGATTGTCGGATCGCTTCGCCGAGCCGTCGGATCACTGATCGCATGACATGAGGCGAGAAACTTATCTTAAGCGCACCGAACGTGAAGCGCGAGAAAGAGCAGAAACCTCAACTAATCGACATCACCGCTTCCTTCTCAGGCTGAGCGCCGCAATCGCGGTACTTTACGTAGTTCCGTTATTTTGCTCAACCACACAAGGCTGGGTCTGGCTGTTCTGCGTGGGGTTCGTACTAACCGTCCCTGTTGTGCTGATCTGGAGCTACGGTTCGTGGCGGTCATTTATTCCTAATCAACCAAAGTCTTATGAACGCGTTCGCACGGGGCACCACTTTTCTGTTTCGCCGCCTGATCTCCTAATCCAATGTCTACTCCTGCTCTGGGCTTTGGCAGCGTTTTCTTTAGGCATCATGGTCATGGCGATTTGTGCTGGTAATTTCATCAGCAGTTAGAGTGCATCAACAGAAAGTGAGACCATCGAGGGATGGGTACACGGAGATGGACGGCCGATTCGCCCACCCGTCGAACCATTGATCGCCTCACTTTTCCTCAACTCCAAGCCGAGCGCCGGTTAACCTTTTGTTAATCGTCCTCCTAAGATCTTGGGGCGCCGAAGATATCGGCGCGTGGAGCCCGCCGGCCCAACGGTCATCCGGCGAAAGATAAGAATGGGAGGAGACGAGCGATGGACTGCGGCTGGTCGCCGAGTTTCCTCCGCGTCATATCCGGTTTCGCGTTCGCGCTTCTTCTCCTTGGGATGGCCGGTCCGGCCGGCGCCGACGAAGCCGCCGCCCGGCCGGAAGACGGCGTCCTTACCAACGCCAGGTTGGTGCGCACCGCCGTCACCCAGACCGGCGGCGCCATCGCCGCCCGGGTGCGTGCGCTGACCGGCGGGCGGCAGACCTCTCCGCTCGAACTGACGCCGGATCGCCATGTACGGTTGTTTCAGTTAGGCAACGCAGGGACCGTCTTCGGCAATACCTACGACGCCGACACCCGGGCACTCGCCCAGAAGAATGGCATCCAGTTGGTCGATTTGCCGGTCAAGACGCCCTTCGGCGTGTGGGCCGACGGCGCCTGGTCGCGGCTGCAATTCGGCAATGATGGGGTGGACTTCAAGGGTGACGTGTGGTCCGGCCATTTCGGCTTCGACTACGAGATGAACAGCCGGCTGACCGTCGGGGTGGCCAGCGGCTACGAAAACCAGAACTTCGACGCCTCGCTGCTGGGCGGCACCATTGCCGGCAACGGCATGACGGCGGCTCCCTACATTGTCTATCGGCTCGACGACAACCTGAGCCTTGACGCCAGCGGCGGCTATACTTGGCTCGATTACACGAGCAGCTACAGGGATCCCTTCTACGGCCAGGACATCCATGCGACCGATGCCGACCGCCTGTTTGCCGCGACAGACCTGAACCTCGACTACACCCTGCTTGACGCCTGGCACCTGGGCGGCCGCGTCGGCACGCTCTACGCCGGCAATGGCGTCGACTCCCCGTTTTCCGCCACCACATCGAACGGCCAGATGGTGGCGGTCGGCGATCTCCGACTGGGATACACCTTCGACGTGCTGGATGGCCTGGAGCCGTACGTTTCAGGGCTTGGCCGCTACGCCTACGCCGACGGAACCGCGAACAGCGCCGACGGGTCGCTTTCCGTCGGGACCATCCTCAACGTCCGCGGCGCCCGCCTTCAACTCCAGGGCACCTCCACCGAGGCCAGCGACGCCTCTTCCATCTACGCCGGCCTCGTCAAGCTGCGCATCAAGATGTAGGCCCGGCCGCCGGCCGGCACGATTCAGATGTTTCCCAGCGCCGCCTCCCGGTCGCGCATGGCCCCGACCACGCTGACCGGATCGGGGTGAACCAGCACCTCGGCCCGCGGATAGGCATCGAGCAGCGCCCCCTCGACCGCCAGCGCGATGTCGTGGGCGGCGTCGAGCGCCATGTCGTCCTTGAGCTCCAAGTGCAGTTGGATGAACACCTGCGGGCCAGAGGAGCGGGTACGGACGTCGTGGACGCCGAGCACGCCGGGCACCGCCACCGTGATCTCGCGGATACGCCGGCGGTCGGCCTCGGGCAGTTCGCGGTCCATCAGCAGGTTGTAGGCCTTTTGTCCGATACCGACGGCGCCCCAAAGGATATAGCCGGCGATGGCCAGCGCGAACAGCGGATCGGCCGCTGTCCAGCCGAACCGGCTGGACAGCACGAGCGAGACCACGATGCTGGCGTTGACCAGGATATCGGTCTGATAGTGCAGCGAGTCGGCGCCGATCGCCACCGATCCGGTCCGCTTGACCACATATTTCTGAAAAACGACCAGGACGAGGGTGAGCGCGATCGAGATGGCGAGCACGACGTAGCCGACCTCGGGGTTGACCACGGCGCGCGGATGAAACAGGCGCTGCCCGGCCTGCACGATCAGGAACACCGCAGAGCCCGAGATGAAGGCGGCCTGGGCGAGGCCCGCCAGCGGCTCGGCCTTGCCGTGGCCGAAGCGATGATCCTCGTCGGCCGGTTGCAGGGCGTGATGAACGGCAACCAGGTTGATGGCCGAGGCAGCGGCGTCGAGCAGCGAATCCAGCAGGGTGGAGAGCAGGCTCACCGAATCGGTGATGAGCCAAGCCGCCAGCTTGGCCAGCGTCAGTGTGACGGCCACCGTTACCGAGGCATGGGTGGCAGCCCGCATGAGCCGCGCCGCCTGGCGCGGCGGCAACGGCAATGGGCCGTCGGTTTGTCGAGGATCGTCCGCCAAGATCGACTTCCCTTCGCATGCCTGCGCTGGCGCGCACTATGAAACCGCGCTCGTCATTTGGCCATCCGCTTTTTGGAGTCGTTCGCCTGGGCATCTGGCCCGCCAATTGCTTATGGTGACGCAACGTAGCGCAAACCCGCGGGAAACGGAGTCCGAGGATGATTTCTGAGTCAGTCGGTGTGGGCATGTGCCCAAAGGCCGGGCAGCGGCGGAGCGCCGCCTCATGCTGAACACCGTCGCCGCCTACGGCGGCATGGCGGTCGCCCCCCACCACTTGGCCGCCGAGGCCGGAGGCGCCATCCTGAGAGAGGGCGGCACCGCCGCCGAGGCGATGGTCGCCATGGCGGCTGCCATCGCCGTCGTTTACCCGCATATGAACGCCATCGGCGGTGACGGCTTCTGGATTCTGGCCGAACCGGGCCAGGAGCCGATCGGCATTGATGCCTGCGGTGCCGCCGTGGCGGCCGCCGCGCCACGGATGTATGCCGGACATGGCGCCATTCCGGCACGCGGCCCGCTGGCGGCGCTGACCATGGCGGGTACGGTTTCCGGCTGGAAGGCGGCCCTCGACATTACCGGCCCATGGGGCCGGCGCCTGCCCCTGTCGCGCCTGTTAGCCGATGCCATTCGCCATGCCGGCGACGGTGTGCCGGTGAGCATCAGCCAGAATGCACTGACCGTGCAAAAGCTCTCCGAACTCGAAGACGTGCCGGGCTTCGCCGACACTTTCCTGATCGGCGGCCAAGTGCCCGCCGTCGGCCAGCGACTGCGCCAGCCGGTCCTGGCCGATACCTTGGGCCACCTGACCCGAGCCGGCCTCGATGACTTCTACAGGGGCGACGTCGCGCGTGCCATCGCCACCGACCTCTCAGCGGCCGGCAGTCCCCTGACGCTGGCCGACCTTCAATCCCACCGGCCGCTGATCGTTCGCCCGCTGTCGACCCGACTTTCGGTCGGCACCGTCTACAACATGCCGCCTCCCACCCAGGGCATGGCCTCGCTGATGATCCTCGCCCTGTTTGACCGCCTGGGCGTCAACGAGGCCGAGAGCTTCACCCACATCCACGGCCTCATCGAGGCCACCAAGCAGGCCTTCCTCGTGCGTAACGCCCGGGTCTGGGACCCCGCCTACATGGCCGAGCCGGCCGAGAGCTTCCTGGAGGGACCGTTTCTCGATCGTCTGGCCGCGCGCATCGACGCCCGGCGCGCCCTGCCCTGGCCGCAGCCGGCGGTGCCCGGCGATACCGTGTGGATGGGCGCCGTCGACCGCCACGGCCGGGCCGTCAGCTTCATCCAGAGCATCTACTGGGAGTTCGGCTCGGGCGTGGTGTCGCCCCGCACCGGCGTACTGTGGCAGAACCGCGGCATCAGCTTTGCCCTGGAAGAGGGTCACCCCAATCGGCTGGCTCCCGGCCGGCGGCCGTTCCATACCCTCAACCCGGCGCTCGCCCGTTTAGACGACGGCCGGGTGATGACCTATGGCACCATGGGCGGCGAAGGCCAGCCGCAGACCCAGGCGGCGGTGTTCAGCCGCTACGCCCTGTTCGGCCAGCCGTTGCAGGCGGCGGTCACGGCGCCGCGTTGGCTGTTGGGGCGCACCTGGGGCTCGGACAGCACCAACCTCAAACTCGAAGGCCGCTTCGCCCCGGCGCTGATCGAAGCCCTCCGCGAGGCCGGCCACGACGTCGAGGTGGTGGAGGACTTCACCGACCAGATGGGCCACGCCGGGGCCATCGTGCGCCATCCCGACGGCCGGCTCGAAGGGGCGGCCGACCCCCGCAGCGACGGCCGGGTTGCCGCGTTCTAACGTCTTTCCGTCAGAGAAGGCTCCAGAACATGCGCAACGAGGTGACCAGCAGGAAGAAGCCGAAGGCCAGGCGGAGCGTGCGGGGCTTGATGGCGTGGGCGATGCGCACGCCAACGGGCGCCATGGTCATGGTCGCCGGCACGATCAGCGCGAAGCCGATGAGGTTGGCGTAGCCGATGCTGAGCGGCGGCAAATTGGCGGCGCCGAGTCCGGCCAGGATGAAGCCAATGGCACCCGGCACGCCGATGATGAAGCCGATGGCCGACGCCGTGCCGACGGCCCGGCGGATCGGATAGTTGAAGGCGGTCATGATCGGCACCGTCAAGGTGCCGCCGCCGATCCCCATCATCACCGAGAAGGCGCCGATGCCGAACCCCATGGCGGCGCGCCCGATGCCCCCCGGCAGAGCGTCGGCGATGGTCATGCCCTCCTTGCGGAAGGCCATGTTGGCGGCGACCAAGAGCGCGATCACGGCGAACACCGCCGTCAACACCTGGCCGCGCACGTTGCCGCCCAGGACGGTGCCGGCCAGCACGCCGATGAAGATGGCCGGACCCCAGGATTTCAGCAACTCGACGTCGATGCCGCCACGCTTGTAGTGGGAACGGGCCGACATGATCGAGGTCGGAATGATGGTGGCCAGCGAGGTGCCGACCGCCAGGTGCATGCGTACCGCTTCGTCGATGCCCAGGAACAGGAACACGTTGAACAGCACCGGCACGATGACGATGCCGCCACCGACGCCAAGAAGGCCGGCCAGGATGCCGGCAACGACGCCGGCCAACAGGATTCCGCCCGCGAAAAGAAGGAAGAACTGCGGGTCCGCGAAGAAGCTATCGACCATTTTATGTTTCCGTTGGACTTTCGGCTGTGACAAGGACCCGGCGGCCGGGCGATCCGGCCGCCGCGAAAGGGAAGCGATCAGCCTTCGTCACCAGCCGATAAGCTTCGGCAGCCAGGAAGTCAACTGCGGGAAGACGAACAGTAGGGACAGGCCGACCAGTTGCAGCCCGATGAAGGGAATGACGCCGCGATAGATGTCGACCGTCGTCACGCCCGCCGGCGCCACTCCCTTGAGGAAGAAGAGCGCCCAGCCGAAGGGCGGGGTCAGGAAGCTGGTCTGCAGATTCATGGCGACCAGGATGGACAACCACACCAAGTCCAGATCGGTACCGGCGAAGATGGGCAGGAACATCGGCAACACGATGTAGGAGATCTCGATCCATTCGAGGAAGAAGCCGAGCACGAATATCAGCGCCATCATGAACAGAAGGCTGCCCTCGAGCCCGCCGGGCACGAAGGAGAACATGTGCTCGATCAACCGTTCGCCGCCGAGACCGCGGAAGGCCAAGCCGAACGGCTGGGCGCAGATCAGGATGAAGAAGACCATGGCGGAAGTAACGAGCGAGGAGCGGCAGGTGTCTTTCAGCGTCGCCAGATCGAGGCGGCCCGAAGCCAACGCCAGCAGCAGGGCCCCCAGCGCCCCCATCGAGGCGGCCTCGGTGGGCGCCGCCACGCCGCCGACGATGGAACCCAGCACCGCGAACACTAGCAGCAGAGGCGGCGCCACGACCCGGATCAACTTGTTGGCCAGGGCGCGGCGCGACAGCTCGGCCCTCTCGGCGGCGGGAATGGTTGGCACCATGTGCGGCCGGACGACGCCGAGGACGATGATGTAGATTGCCATGATGCCGGCCAGCATCAGCCCCGGCACCATGGCGGCGGCGAACAGCGTTCCCACCGACAGGCCCAGGATGTCGGCCAGCAGGATCAGCACCAGGCTGGGCGGGATGATCTGGCCCAGGGTGCCCGACGCGCAGATGGCGCCGCAGGCCACCCCCTTGTCGTAGCCGCGCGCCACCAGGGGCCGGAGCGCCAGCAGGCCCATGGTGACGACGGTGGCGCCGACGACGCCGGAGGAAGCGCCCATCAGCACCCCCACCAGCACGATGGCCAACCCCATGCCGCCGCGCAGCCGCCCCATGGCATGGCCGATGACGTCGATCAGATCCTCGGCCATGCGCGACTTCTCGAGCATGATGCCCATGAAGATGAAGAGCGGCAGCGCCAGCAGCGTGTAGTTGGTGACGACGCCGAAAATGCGGGCCGGCAGCAGGTTGAACAGGCCGGTTCCGAAACCGAGATAACCGAACACCAAGCCGGAACCGGCCAAGGCGATGGCCACCGGGATGCCGGCCACCAACAGGCCGAAGAACGCCCCCAGCATGCCGAGGGCGAGCCACTCGTTGCCGGTCATGACAGGGCCGCAACCTCGCTCGGTTGCCGCCCCGGCCCGGAGAGAACGTTCTCCCGGATCGTCGGCGGGGCCAGTCTCAGCGCCGCCTGGAGGGCCTGTGCGACGGCCTGCAACCCAAAGCAGGCGAAGCCGGCCGGAATGAGCGCCTTGAGCACCCAGCGGTAAGGCAAACCGCCGGGATCGGGCGAGCCCTCGGCCAATTGCAGGGATTGCCCGACGTAGGGAATGGACAGGACGACGATGGCGACCGCCAGTCCGATCATCATCAGGGCGGCGATCAGGTCGATAACCAGCCGCGCCCGTTCGGGCAGGCGGTCATAGAGGAAGTCGACCCGGACGTGGGCGCCCTTGTGCATGCCGTAGGCCATGCCGAACAGGGCGATCGGCACCATCAGGTGCCATTCCAGTTCCTGGAGCGCCACCGAGCCGGTGTTGAACAGATAGCGCAGCAGAACGTTGGAGGCGACGACGAGCACGAGGCCAAGGCCGACCCAAGCGGTGGCGGCGCCGGCACCGTCGATGACGGTGCCGATCGCCCCTTCCGTCCGGCTGGCCCAATCGGGTGAGGAGCGGCGCATGGTCACACCTCCCTGCCGTCGGTAGCAATAAGGGCGTGATAGGGCTTCTCCGAGATTTCCGACCACGACCGGTGCTTGGCACGGAACGCCATGAAGGCGTCGTGCACCTTGCGGGTCGCCGGGTCCTTGGCGGCCTCGGCCTCAAGGACTTCTCCGGTCACCTCGCGCAGGCGCCGCACGATGTCGGGCGCGAGTTGGCCGGTCTTCACCCCGTTGTTCTTGACGAGGTCGTCCAGCGCGTCGGCGTTGTTGGCCTCCGACCACGCCTGGCTTTCGACGTTGCAGGCCATCGCCGCCGCCTTGACGATCGCCTGCAGGTCCTTGGGCAACGTTTCCCAGGTCTTGAGGTTGATCAGCAGTTCGGTGACGTTGGACGGCTCGTGCCAGCCGGTGGTGTAGTAGTACTTGGCGGCCTTGTGCAGGCCCAGGCGGCGGTCCTGATAGGGGCCGACGAACTCGGCGGCATCGATGACGCCACGCTCCAGGGCCGGGAAGATCTCGCCGCCGGGTAGCAGCTTGACCTCGACGCCGAGCGCCGCATAGACCTTTCCGGCCAGGCCGGGGATGCGCATCTTGAGGCCCTTGAAGTCGTCGATCGAGGTGATCGGCTTGCGGAACCAGCCGGTCATCTGGACTCCGGTGTTGCCCATCGGAAAGGCGATCAGGCCCTGCGGCTTGTAGAGCTCGTGCCACAGTTCAAGTCCGCCTCCCTGATAGATCCAGGCGTTCATGCCCTGGAAGTTGAGCCCGAAGGGCACCGTGGTGAAGTACTGGGCGGCGAACAGCTTGCCGGCCCAGAAGTAGGAGTTGGCGGCGTTCATCTCGACGGTTCCGGCCCGCACGGCGTCGAACCCTTCGAGCGCCGGGATCAATTCGCCGGCCGCGAAGTGCTGGATGGCCAGGCGACCGTCCGACATCTCGGCCACTTTCTTGCAAAAGTCGGTCGGGCTGCCAGGGCCGACCGTGTAGAACGGGGCGCCGGCGCCATAGGCGTTGGTCATTTTCCAGGCGAAGGTGTCCTTGGCGCGGACGATCCCTGGGGCGGCGAGGGCACCGACGGCACCGAGGCCGCCGAGGGCCGTGGCTTTGACAAATCGGCGGCGGTCAAGATAAGCCATGAGATGATTTCCTTTGCACCACGAAACGGACGTGTATACACCCTGCAAAGGCCATACCAACCATTAAGCTATTGATATATAATAATTAATGAAAAATGGAGCGCGCCAATATGCATAATATTTAGTCTACACCGTATGCGTGCCTATATATTATCCAACCCGTCGCCCAAGCACGACACTTGCACGGAGGAACGTCCGCCATGCCCCGATCCGCCGATCAGCTTGCCCCGGCCCAGGCGGTCTGCCAGGCGCTTGAGGACGATATCGTGACCGGCCGGCTGCTTCCCGGCACCCGGCTGGAGGAACCGCAGCTGGCCCGACGCTTCGGGGTATCGCGCACGCCGGTCCGCGAGGCGTTGCATCTGCTGGCCGCCACCGAGTTGGTGGAACGGCGTCTGGGCCGTGGGGTTTTCGTTTCGCTGGTGACGCCCGAGCGCCTGAGCGCCATGTTCGACGCCATGGCCGAGTTGGAGGCGGCCTGCGGTCGCCTGGCCAGTCGGCGCATGAGCACGGCCGAGCGAAGCCGTCTGGAAGCCCTGCACCGCGCCATGGGGCGGGCCGTCTGCGAGGGCGCCGCCGGCCCCTACGAATTGCAGAACCGTAGGTTCCACGACGCCATCTATGACGGAGCGCGCAGCCCTGTCCTGGTCGATCTGACCAAGGCGACCCGACGGCGCGTGGCGCCGTTCCGCCGGGTTCAGTTCAACAGCCTGCGGCGCCTCGCCGGGTCCTACGACGAACACCAGCGGATCGTCTCCGCCATCCTGCAAGGCGCCGAAGAGCGCGCCGCCTCCGAGCTTCGCACCCACATCATGTCGGTTCACGACCTCGCCCAGGACTACCTGGCCGGCCTGCGGGAAAAGGCCGGTCGCCCGGCCGCCTGACGGAAGCGATCAGGCCGTCTCGGCGCGGATCGCCCGGTTGCGGCGCAGACGGTACCAGGTCAGCAGCGCAAAGGCGGGCGCCCCCACGGCGGCGCCAACCACGAAGGGCATCTGCCAGCCCAACCAGACGACCGGCGCGAAGAGGTACAGCACGTCGTCGAAGTCGAAGCCGGCGAAGCCGGGATAGGCTTTCTCGCCGGTATCCTGGTTGGCGCGGTCGATGACTTCGGCCAGGATCTCCGCCACGATCACCCCGGCCGCCCCCATTGCCCCCATCAGGATCGCCCAGCCGCCAAGGTCGGTAACCCTGAGGCCGATACCCGCCCCCAGGAAGAACAACGCGGTGACACTGATATCGGCCACCATATCGTACTTGTGGCCCCACGGGCTGGTCTTACCGCTGACCCGGGCCAGTTCGCCATCCGCGCGATCCAGAAAGGCCGACAGCAACCACAGCCAGCCGCCGGTTACGTCCCACGAACGCTCGCCCACTGCAAAGGCGGCGCAGGCGGCAAGCCCGGTCACCAGGCGAAGCGTGGTGATGTGGTTGGGCGTCACCGGCGTGTTGACCAGGGGAAGGATGACCACGCGGGCCATCTTGTGGGTCCAGGAATCACCGACCATGAATACGGGCTCCGGTTCGAAATATGGCTTCAGGCGGGTATCACAATCCGCGGAAGGTCGTCAATGTGGCGCCCGTCACCGCCAGGCGCACGTCGGGGTCGATCAGGGCCGCGAACTCGTCCTCGAAGCGGAAGTGCTGAGCCTCCGGCTCGATCTCCTGCCAGCGGCGGGTGGCGGGATGGGAGAAAATTTCCGACGCCCCCTCGGGCAGGGAGGCGAGAAGGGATAGCAGATGGCGGCGGTCCATGCGACCGCAATCGCCGATGCCGAAGGCGAAATCGTTGTGGCGAATGCCGGCGGCATCGAGGCGGCGGCGCATGAGCGCGATCCACAGGCCCAGGAAAAGGCGGCCAAGGCGCGCCAGAAAGCCGCCCCCGGCGGTCGGCTCGAACGGTAGCCGCACGGCGATCATGCCGTACTCGCGGCCGATGGACAGCATCAGGCCCAGCACCGTCGGGTGAACGTGCATGTGGTTGTGGGCATTGACGTGATCGAGCGCTAGGCCGGTTTTCCCGAATGCCTCGAACTGGGCACGGATCTCGGCCGCCAACTGGCGGCGTACCCTGGGCAGGAAGAAATAGCGGAAGCCTGCCCGCACCAGGTTGGTATCGAAGCGCCCTTCGGCATCGACCAGGTCGGGAATGTCCGCGGGCGGCAGCACCGCACGGCCGCGCACCAAGACGAGGTGAAGGCCGACACCGAGGCTGGACAGCCGTTTTGCCCGTTCGACGGCGTCGGCGGCGGCCGGGGCGCCGACCATCAGGCAGGCGGCGGTCAGGATGCCCCGGCTGTGAGCTTCCTCGATGGCTTCGTTGACCGGCGCCGACAGGCCGAAGTCGTCGCCCGTGACGATCAGGCGTTTCAGGCCGCGTTCTCCCGTCCCCACAGGAAGCGGAAGAATTCCACCCCCTCGCGCAGCTGGCGCTTCATCACCTGCCAGTCGCGGCACATGTCGAAGAACAAGGACGCCATCTTGCGCGGCCGGAAGTAGAAGCGCTTGTAGAAGCGGTCCACCGCGTCGAAGATCTGGGCGCTGGTCAGGTGCGGATACTCGATGACGCTGTTCTGCACGCCGTGGTCGTCGACCAGATGGTCGGCCTTATCGGGCGCCAGCCAGCCGTTCTCCATCGCCTGATTGTAGAGGAAGGTGCCCGGATAGGCGGCGGGCAGCGACACCTGGATGGTCTTGGGGTCGAGTTCCTGGGCGTAGCGGATGCTTTCCTCGATGGTGTCGAGCGTCTCGCCCGGCAGGCCGACGATGAAGGTGCCGTGGATGAGGATGCCGAGCTCGTGGCAGTCCTTCGTGAACTGCCGGGCCTTGGTGACCAGAATGCCCTTCTTGATGTTGTTGAGGATATTCTGGTTGCCCGACTCGTAGCCGACCAGCAGCAGGCGCAGGCCGTTTTCGCGCATCACCTTCAAGGTATCGTAGGGCACGTTGGCCTTGGCGTTGCAGGACCAGGTGACGCCCAGCTTGCCCAGTTCGCGGGCCAGCGCCTCGACCTGCGGGATGTTGTCGGTCAGCGTGTCGTCGTCGAAGAAGAATTCCTTGATCTCGGGGAAGTTGTCGCGCGCCCACTTGATCTCGGCGGCGATGTTGGGAATCGAGCGGGTGCGGTAGCGATGCCCCGAGATGGTCTGCGGCCACAGGCAGAAGGTGCAGTGCGACTTGCAGCCGCGCCCGGTGTAGAGCGACATGTAGGGGTGCAGCATGTAGCCGTTGTAGTAGTCGGTGGTGACCAGATGTTCCTTGTAGATGGGGGTCACCCACGGCAGCGAATCCATGTCCTCGATGACCGGCCGCTTGCCGGTGAAATGGGGAGCGCCGTCCTTGAGGATGGTGATACCGAGCACTTCCGGGAGCGGCCGGCCCTCCGCAATTTCCTTGATGGCGAAGTCGAACTCGACGTCGCAGACGAAATCGATGGCGGGCGACGCCTGGATCGAGGCCTCGTTGTTGACGGCGACGTGCGAGCCGCAGAAGCCGATCAGCAGCGCCGGGTTCTTCGCCTTGAAGGCCTCGGCCACCTTGACGTCGTTCCTGAAGGACGGCGTGCTGGTGTAGATGACCAGGAATTCGTATTCGCTGGCCAACGGCAGCAGGGCGTCCAGCTGCAGGCCGCGGGCCGGGGCGTCGATCAGCTTGCTGCCCGGCACCAGGGCGGCCAACTGGGCCAGCCAGGTCGGATACCAGAACGACTTCACCTCGCGCTTGCACTGGTAGCGAGAACCGGCGCCGCCGTCGTAGCCGTCGAAGGTGGGCGGGCTGAGGAACAGGGTCTTTTTCATCGTCGATACCAATCCTTGCGACCAATTTATTCCGCGGCCTTGAGCCGGTTGCCGTCATGAATGACGAAAGCCTGCTCGCGCCACAACACCTTGCTGCCGAAAAAGCTGGCCACGCGGACCGCCAGTGACAAGAGGTCGCGTAGCGGAATGAGCCAGAATCGCCCGCGGCTGGTGGCCGGCAGGATGGAGCGCACCGCGGCATGCTGGGCCAGGCGCACGGCGACGCCGCCCGCCGCCAGTCCGAGGGCCGGCAGCGCCGAGGCCGAGGCGACGGCAAGCAGCCCGGCGGCAAGGAAGGCCAGCGGCAGCACCTCGGTGATCGACATCAAGGCATAGCCGATCGGCCGCACGGAGCGGATGGTGCGCGCCCAACGCAGTTCGTGCAGGAATAGGCCCTTGAGGGTCGGCTCGTCGACGAGGTTTTCCACCAGGTAAGGGGCCAGCGCCACCTTCATGCCTTGCGCGGCAACGCGGTTGCCCAGCATGTAGTCGTCGGCCAACAGATTGGCCAGCGCCTTGAACGACCCGATGGCCTCCAACGCGTCGCGCCGCACCGCCATGGTGGCCCCGAAGCAGAAGGTAAGCTTGCCGAAGACGGCGGGGATGAGGGCCGAGGCCAGGAACCATTCGTTGATGAACATGGCGCCGACCCGCGAAATCCAACCCGGTCCGGGCCGCCCGCAATAGACGCAGGTGGCGGCGCCGACCGTGGGGTCGGCGAAGGGAGCGATGACGCGCGCCAGGTAGTCCGGGCCGACCCGCATGTCGCTGTCGGAGACGACGATGAGGTCGTGGCGGACCGCCGGCATCATGTTGGCGAGGTTGGCAACCTTCTGGTTGGTACCGATGGCGGCGGGATCGACGATCAGCGCGATGTCGCGCTCGGGGAAGCGCGCACGCAGCCGCTCGACCACGGGGATCGCCGGGTCGGCAGCGTCGTGCACGCCGAACACCACCTGATAGTCGCCGCCTTCCTGGCGGCAGAAGGAGGCGAGGTTTTCCTCCAGTTCGAACTCCCGCCCGTAGAGCGGCTTCAGCAGGGTCGCCGGTTGCCAGACGGCAGCCGGCCGCGCGGCGCCGAGCAGGCCGCGGAAGCGCAGGATCGCCGCCATCGAGACGACGGCGTAGGCGAATGAGGCGGCGGCCAGGGCGACGGAGAGAATGACCAGGATCTGCATCGGATATCGCCTCAGGCCCGCCGGCGGCGCAGCAGGATACGGCCCTCGACTGCCTGCCAGGCGATCAGGCCCGGCACGTCGATGAGCAGCTCGCGGATGCGGATGGCCAGCGAGACGGCCAGCGAGACGTCGGGGGCGAGCCCGATCAGGCCGCCCAGCAGGACGAAGGCGCCTTCCTGGATGCCGTAGCTGTTGGGCACCACGAAAGCGGCGTCGCTGACCGTGTTGCTGAGGCTTTTCAGCATCACCGCCTCGATGACGCCGATCGGATGGCCTAACAGGTAGGCGGCCAACCACACCTCACCCGACTGCCAGATCAGGGCAGCCATGCGCCAGACGATGGCGGCAGCCAGCCGGCGGCGCTGGGCGTAAAGATCGCGAATGACGCGGTCGACCTCCTCGGCCATGCCGACCAGCCGGCCGGCGGCGTGCGATCCGGTCAGCCGATAGGCCAGCCGGGCCAGGTAGCCGAACATGCCGGCCCGCTGCACCGCGATGAAGCCGAAGACGCCGACGCCCAGAGCCACCAGCCCGATCAACGAGCCCGTGGCCAGCCCGTCGTCCAGCGCCATCGTCGCCAGGAGCGCGATGCCGATCAGCCCCCACAGCACAATGGTGATGACGTCGATGGTCTTGTCGACGACCGCCGCCGCGCTGGCGTGATGGGGATCGGCCCCCCATAGGATGAGCGCCCGGGCCTTGACCACGTCGCCGCCGATGGAAGCCACCGGCAGCAGGGTGTTGATGGCTCGTCCGATCCACTGGGCATAGAGGGCCTGCCCGAACTTGGGCGTGTGCTCCGGCACGAACAGCAGCTGCCAGCAGCGCGTGTTCATCGGCAAGGATGGCAGCCAGATCAGCGGAATCCACAGCAGCGCCCAGCCGGACGCCAGCAATAGGCCGCCGATCTCCTGGACGCCCGCCCATGCGACCAGAACGGTCATGACCGCCAGGCCGAGGAGCAGGCCGATGTAGGACGCCACCTTCATACGCGCTTCCGCCGCAACAGAACCCGGCCTTCTTTTAAGGATTGCCGCCCGGCCCCGCCACCACGAAATGCGTCCGCCGGTTCCGGGAAGCCTTGCAACGCCCCGGGGGCTTGGCTAGAGATGACGCTCGGCTGCCGCCATCGCCACCAGGGACGATCCCATCGTGTCCGCCCTTTCGTCTTCCGATGCCGCTTATACGCTCCGCGCGCCCAAGCAATTGTTCCCGCTGACGCGCCACCTGTCTTACCGCCTGACCCCGTTGCTGCTGCGCCTGCCGCTCACGCCCAACCACGTGACCGGGTTGTCGGCCGCGGCCGGGTTGGCGGGCGCCGCTTGCTTCCTTCGCGGAACCTGGGGGTGGGGGGTGATCGGCGGCCTTCTGCTGATCCTTTGCTATACGCTGGATAACTGCGACGGCGAGGTGGCCCGCATCAAGAACATGTCCTCGGAATGGGGGGCCCGCCTCGACGATATCGCCGACTGGCTGGTCGACACGTCCTTTTTCGCCTGTCTCGGCATCGGCGCCTGGAGCGCCACCGGCGAGGCGCTGTGGCTGTGGTTCGGCATCGCCGCGGCGGCCGGCGCCACCGTCGACTTCGGGGTCGACCTCGTCCATTACGCCCGCAACCGCAAGAAAGCCAAGGCACCCAGCCGCGAAGAGGTGGCCAAGTCGGAACGCAAGCCCGAGGACACTATCGACTGGCTAATCTACATCTTCCACAAGCTGAGCCGCGCCGACTTCTGCGTCATCGTCTGCGCCCTGGCGCTCTTTGACGTTACCTGGGTGCTGCTGCCGCTGGGCGCCGTCGGCGCCCAGGCCTTCTGGATCACCGACCTCTTCAATCGCGCCCGCGGCTGGCATACCTAAGCGAGCCTGCCATCAGGTGACCGCCAAGGTTCCCCCTCCTCCATCCACCCCAACGCCGCCCGCGGCGGTCGCCACCGGTATTCTCTTGATGGTGGTGGCGGTCGGCTGCTTCGCCTCGACCAACATGTTCGTCAAGCTGATCGGCCCCACCTACCACCCGGTCGAGGCGGTGTTCTTCCGCAACCTGATCACCGCCGTACTGACGGTGCCGTTCATCCTCTCCTTCGGCGGTCTGCGCATCCTCAAGACGCGACGCGCCGGTATCCACGCCATCCGCACCGTCACCGGGGTCATCAGCAACGTCTGCTATTTCTACGCCTATCAGCACGTAGCGCTGGCCGACGGCATGGCCATCGCCATGTCGGTGCCGATCTTCGCCACGTTGTTCGCCATCCCGCTGCTGGGTGAAAAGGTGGGTAGGCACCGCTGGATGGCGATCATCGTCGGCTTCGGCGGCGTCCTGATCGCGCTGAACCCGCAAGGCGACATCCAGACCGGCAGCCTCTTCGCCCTGGCCGGAACCCTGTTCTGGGCTGTGGCCATGCCTTATGTCCGTATGCTGGGAGCCACCGAAAGCCCCTATACCGTGGTCTTCCACTACATGTGGGCAAGCACGCTGATGGCGGCCTGTTTCCTGCCCTTCGTATGGGTGACGCCAACGACGCAAGTGATGATCCTCTACCTCGCCACCGGCCTGGTCGGCACCATCGGCCAGATCTGCATGACCTATGCGCTGAAGCTGGCGCCGGCCTCGATCATCAGCCCGTTCGAGTACACCAAGATCGCCTGGGCGATCCTCTTCGACCTGACGCTGTGGGGGGCGTCGCCTTCCGTCACCACACTGCTGGGTGCCGGCATCGTGATGGTCACCGGGCTCTATATTCTCTATCGCGAGACCCGGCACCGGAAGTAGACGCCGCGCCTTTTCCCGGCGGGAAAGAAGCCGAAAATAAAATTGAACCAATCGGGCCATAACCCGTTGAACCGCTACCGCTCCACGGTACTGGCGGAGCCATCGAGCATCCGTCGCAGCGCCAGCGGTAAAAAAACGGTTCAACTTGCCAAAGCGGGAGTTCCCCCATGCACACACACGAAATGATCAGCACCCATCCCGACGTAAAGGGCAGCGTGAATGACGCGCTTATTCGCTGTATCGAGGAATGTTATGCCTGCGCCCAGACCTGCGTCTCTTGCGCCGACGCCTGTCTGGCCGAGGATAGTGTCGATGAACTCAAGCAGTGCATCCGGCTCAACGTGGATTGCGCCGACGTTTGCGCGGCGACCGCCAAACTTGCCTCGCGCCGGACCGGCTCCAACCAGGACCTGCTGCGCCAGATGATCGAGACGTGCGCCAGCGCCTGCCGGATCTGCGGCGAGGAGTGCGCCCGTCACGCCGATATGCATGAGCACTGTCAGATCTGCGCGGACTCGTGCCGGAGTTGCGAGGAAGCCTGCCGCCAAGCCGTCGGCACTGTCCACTGAACGAAGCACGCCTTGGGGGCCTCCGGTGCGGCTGTGACGCCGCCGGAGGCCCCGGTGCGAGGAAAAATTCCATGACCTCCGGCCCCAAGACCGACGCACCGCAGCCGCCCCAATAGCCGGCGGGCGGCCGATGCTGTGAGGCACGACCGCGTCAGGCCTGGCGTTCCAACAGGGCGACCATCCGCTCCAACTGCTCCATGGCGTTGACGCCGTCGGTGATGTCGGGAGCGCCGCTCGGCTCCCCCCGCAAGGCTGCCGCGGCGTCGGCGATCAGCGCATTGTACCCTTTGTGATCCTCATTGGCCGCCGCCGTGAAATTGGGTGTCCAGGTCAGCGTATCCACATCGTCCGCGAGACTTGCCGCAGGGTCGTCGGCCTTGAACGGGGGGTTTCGGAAATAAGACACGTTGATGACGTTCGAAACCTCGACCCGGGCATGGTCGCCCATCACCTGGATGAACTCCATCGGCGTTCCGCGCGACTGCACGGTGCCCATGACGATCGACCCGATGGCGCCGTTCCCGCAGGAAAAATTGACGTGGAACAAGAGCTTGCCCGGAGCCGGTTCGACGCGGCGCACCGCCATGTCGGCAAACGGCGCCCCGGCCAGCCAGGGGATCATGTCCATGTAATGCACGCAGTGATGAAGATAGAAGGGGGTGTAGTCCACCGCCCCCTCAAAATAGGTCGGTGCCGTCATATAGGTTCCGGAAAGCCCCAAAACCGGCCCGAAGTCGCCCCTGGTCAGAATATTGTGGGCGATCCGATTGCCCGTGGAATAGCGCTTCATGAACCCGACGATGACCGGCTTTCCGGCGCGCTTCGCGGCCGCGGCCACCTCCCTGGCCCCTGCAAGGTCGATCGCAGGCGGCTTTTCCATAAAAACTGGCAGCCCACGGGCCAAGGCCTCCAGGCTGGCCGCCCGGTGAACGTCCGGCCCCACCGCCATGCCGATGGCGTCCAGCCCGGGATGGGCGATCAGGTCGCGGAAATCGCCGAAAACATGGCGCACACCATACTGGCTGGCGACCGCCTGCATCGCTTCGTTGTCGACGTCGCAGATCGCCGCCAGTTGGATACCGTTTCGACCCAACTGGGGCAGGAGCATCTGGCGGGCGTGACGGCCGCAGCCGATCCATCCGATGTTGAGCGTCATCGCGAAGTCTCCGCCAGTTCGAGGCAGGAGCGCACGAGGCCGATACCGGCCCGCAGTTTCTGGTCTTCGTCCTCGTGGGGGGCCCGCCAGTGGGCGATGGGCAGGGCGACCCGGTCGTCGTCCCGGCGGAAGGGTTCTAGCGAGACCGGCCCTTCATACCCGATCTCGGCCAGGGCCCGCACGATCGCCGGCCAGTTCATGTTCCCCGTCCCCGGGAAGCCGCGATGGTTTTCGTTCGCCTGGAAATGCACCAGGCGAGAACCGGCGGCACGGATCGCGTCGGGAATCGAGCGTTCCTCCATGTTCATGTGAAAAGTGTCGAGCAGGATGCCGAGGCCGGCGTCACCGACCCGGTCGATGACTTCGATGGCCTGGCCCGTCGTGCAGACGATATCCGTTTCGAACCGATTGAGGGGCTCCAGCGCCAGGACCTTGCCGGCGGATCGGGCAATTGGGGCGACGGAAGCCAACCCTTCCACCGTGCGTTCCGCCCGCTCGGCGATTTCCTCGGGGCTGTGCGGCTGCGGCGGACGGCCGGCGAAGACCAGGGGTTCGCCATAGAGCGGCCCACCGATGATTTTGGCGCCCAGCCCGTCGGCGACTTCGATGCATCGCTTGAGGTAGTCGATCCCGCCTTGGCGGGCGGCCGGATCGGCGCTGGCAATCGAGCGCTGCAGGTTCACTCGCGCCGCCAGCACCAGGCCGAGGCCGGCATCGGCGAGCGCCCGGCGGGTCTGCGCGAAATCGAGGCTGTCTTCCGGCTCGGGAACCAGCAACTCGATGAAATCGAATCCGAGATCCTTCACTTTCCGAAACAGATGCAGGTGCTGCGGGCCGAATGGCCGAACGAACTGCATCGAGATGATACCGATCGGATTTTTCAAGATTTTCCCCTGTTTTCTAGCCTTTGACGGCACCTTGGGTGAGCCCGCTGATCAGGCGTTTCTGGACGATGAGAAAAAGCACGGTAGCCGGCATCGCACCGACGACTCCGCCGGCGGTCAGCAACCCCCATTCGACCTCGTACTCGCCGATCAGGGTTTGAATCGCCACCGTAATCGGCCGGACGTTCCGCCCGCCCAGAGTCAGGGCGTACAGATACTCGTTCCACGCCGTAATGAAGATGTAGATGCCCGTCGCGATGATTCCGGGCAGGCACAGCGGCATCACCACGCGCCAGAGCGCGCCCAGCCGTGTACATCCGTCGGTCATCGCCGCTTCGTCGAGCGAGCGGGGAATGCCGTTCATGTAGCTGACCATCATCCACACCGAAAACGGGATGGCGACGGTCGAGTTGGCAATGATGAGCGCCGCATGGGTGTCGATCAGCCCCAGCTGCCGCATGAAGATGAACAGCGGCAGGATGAGCAACACCACCGGGAACATGTTGATCACCAGGAACTGCAAAAGCAGCCCCCGCTTGGCGGGAAACCTGAATCGCGAAAAGGCGTAAGCCGCCATGATGCTGAGCGTCAGCCCGACGACGACGGTCCCTCCGGCGATGATGAAGGAGTCGACCAGATTGTTCCAGAAGCCGACGGTCTTGAACAGGCGGAGGTAGTTTTCCATCGTCGCCTCCACCAGCGACGGACCGAAGGTGAACAGCCTGTTCTTCGCGGTGACGGAGGTCAGGAACATCCACACGTAGGGGCCGAGAGCGAAGGCCAGGATCACCGTAATCGGCAGATCCACCGTCAGCAGGCGGCGCGTCAGTGACCGTTTCTTGATGATCACGTTTGCACCGCCTTTCCGGCGCGCCGCAAATAGACGATCACCAAGCCCATCAACATCAGGGTGAACAGCACGGCCAGGGCCGAGCCGTATCCGAAATCAAGATTGGTGCGGGCCTTGATGAACGCATAAAGCGGCAACGTGTAGGTGGCATAGCCCGGCCCGCCGCCGGTCATGACGAAGATCACGTCGATCGAATTCGCCACCCAGATGATCCTGAGCAGCACGGCGGTCACCAGGACGCCCGAAATGCCCGGCAGTGTGATGTGCCAGAACTGCCGCCACCCGCTCGCCCCGTCGATGGCCGCGGCTTCGTAAAAACTCCGGGGAATGGATTGCAGGCCGGCCAGGATCATCACCGCAAAGAACGGAAAGCCCTGCCAGGTCAGCGTCAGGATGATCGCGTAAAGCGCGGTGGCGGGATCGGCCAGCCAGGGGATGGAGGTGGCAATCAGACCCAGGCGCAAAAGGAAATCGTTGAGCACCCCGTAATTCGAATCGTAGATCCAAACCCACATCAGGGAGATCACCACGCTGGGCAACGCCCAGGGCACGATGATCAGGGCCCGGGCCAACCCGCGCCACGGAAATTCCTGGTTCAGCAAAAGCGCGGCCGCCAAGCCCAGCAGCAACTGCGAGGGGACCGTCAGGAAGATCCAGATCAACGTATGCCGAAGGGATATCCAGAACACCTCGTCATTCAGGGCCGCGATGAAATTCTTGAGCCCTACGAAATCGAAACTCTTCGGGCGGAACAGGATGTAGTCGTGCAGGCTCATCCAGGCCGTCTGGAGCATCGGCAGGAAAACAATGGCCACGGTGACCAGAACGGCCGGCGATAGCATGGCAATGGGCAGAACGGTCCGGCCGAGCGCCATGCCGCCCGCCTTGGGCGGTGACGGGTTCGGTTTCATTCAGCGACCCCTCGTCGTTACCGGGCGATGAACGGGGGTGGCCGAGGCCACCCCCTCCTGCGTGGTCATTTGTAAAGTTCGGCGATCTTGGCGTTCATGTCGGCCGCCGAAATCTCGCCGGTCAGGGCCCGTTGCATGTTCACGGGCCACACCGTGTTCACGAAGTCCGACGTCTCGGCTCGGTTCGGCAGCAGTTGGGCGAAGGGCAGAGACTGGACGGTGGCGTCGATGAAGCGCCGCTTGTGGAGCGTCCAGGCATTGGCATCCTTCGTGCTGACCGGAAGCTGGCCGGTCGCCGAATTGAACTCGGCATTGTTTCCCGCCGTGGACAGGAACGAAATCCACTTCCAGGCGGCATCCTTCACCTTCGACGCCGCGAAAATGGCCGTCGACTCGTCGCCGAATGCCGTCCACCGGCCACCACCGCATTCCGGCACCGGCGCGGCGGATACCTTGTCGCCCAGCGTCTGATCCATCTCGTTGGACGACCCGATGTGGTGAATCGTCATCGCCGTCTTTCCGGCCTTGAAGGCGCCGATGGTTTCCTTGAATCCGTCATTGGGCGCCGACGGCGGGAACACCTTGTCCTTGCGGAACAGGTCGACGACGAACTGGCTGCCGGCGAGGGCGGCGTCGGTTTTCATGCCGCCTGCGAGGTTCGCGCCTTTGCGGGACAACGTCAGGCTGGCCCAGTGGTCGTGGCCGCCCTTGCCGCCGCGGAATCCGAACCCGTAAACGTCCGGTTGCCCGTCGCCATTGGTGTCGCGGGTCAGCTTCTTCGCCGCTTCCCGGAAGTCCTCGCAGGTGGCGGGAACCTTCAGGCCCAGTTCCTTGAACATGTCGGCGCGGTAGTAGAGATAGAGCACAACGTATTGCAGCGGCAGGTAATAGGTCTTGCCGTCATTGCCCTTGGTCAGGTTGAACAGGTTGGAGTCGATGTCGGCCTTGTCCGCCCAGCCGTCGACGCGCGATGCGATCGGCTCCAGCGCCCCCATTTCGATCAGCCGCGGCTGCGCGAACATCTTCACCATCGCGGCGTCCGGCGCGTTGCCGCCGATGATCGAGGTGTAAAGATTGTCGTAGTAGCTGTTCCAGGGGATGTTTTCCGCTTCGACCTTGATTCCCGGGTTCTGCTTCTCGAATTTGGCGACAAGGTTGGACATCGGATTGTCGGCGTTGTCGAAATGGAACCAAAAGCGCACCGTTTCCGCCGACCAGGAATTCCCCGCGCTCGCCGCCAGCATGCCAGCCGCAACAAGCGCCCCCATGACAGTCCGTTTCATGTCTTTGCTCCCTTCTGTGATCCTACTCTGCGTTGACGACCTTCCTGAAAGCCTCTCCCGCTTCTTGAGTGGCGGTTAGGGCGTCTGCAAGGACGTTGCTCATCTGCATGAAGCCATGAACAACGCCCCCAAAAATCCGCAAGGAATCTCTCCGCCCGAGCGAGGACAACCGGGCATGGAACCTTTCGCTGTCGCTGCGCAATGGGTCGATCCCCGCGGCATTCAGATAGAGTGGCGGCAACGCCGACAGCGCCCGATCGGATGCCTTGAGTGGGGAGACCAGCGGATCGGACCGGCGCGCCCGCACGGGCTGATACCAATCCCAGTACCGCCGCATTTTCGCGCGCGTGAGCCCGGGCCCGTCGGCGTGCAGCCGATAGGACGGACTGTCGAAATCGTCGTCGTAGACGCCATAGAAAAGCAGCCCGGTATCCGGCGCCCGGCCCCATTCCGTCTGTAGCCGCAACATCGCCGCAACGGCGAGGTTCGCCCCGGCGCTGTCGCCGGCCATGGCAAGGCGGCGGTCCGGAAAAATCGACCCGAAGGAATGCCAGGCGGCAAGACAATCCTCGAGACCCTCTGGATAGGGATGTTCCGGCGCCAGACGGAAATCGAAGGTGACGACCGGCGCGCGGGCCTCGATGGCCAGAAGGCGAGCCGCGCGCTCGTGGGTCTGCATGCTGCAGAAAGCCCACCCGCCGCCGTGGATAAACAGAATCGCGCCCTCGCCCTCATCATTGGTCGGCACCAAAACGCGGCCGGCCACCCCCGGCGCCAGTCCGACGTCACGGGCTTCCGCCATCGCCGGCAGGTCGCCATTCCAACGCCGATTGGTGCGCTCCGCGAGTGCGCGCCCCTCGGCGGATGGCAGCGTCGTGGGATCGGGCAGGCCGGCATCCTCCCGCATCAGCCGCTCGAGGATGGCCTGCATCTGGGGTGTGGGAACGCGGGCAAGGGTATCCGGCATTACGGCCTCTCGGCCATGGGCAGAGGATCGTTGCGGATGATGCTCGGCCCGAAATCGACGATCGTGGAAATGTGATGGGACAGGGCGGCCTGCACCCCTTCGACGTTTCCGGTGTCGAGGGCCGCCGTGATCGTGAAATGCCGTTCCGCGGTTTCCATCAGTTCCCGGTTGGGCCGCGAATTCAGGATCTTGTAGCGGTGATTGTGGATCAGGCAGCGGACGAGAATGGGTTGGACGCTTGGAAGATCCGCAGCCCCAAACAGGCGCAAATGGAACTGCCGGTCGTGCACCGACAACAGGTACTCGTCGCCCTCGATGGCGGCGGCGCGCATGGCCTCGACATCGCCAAGCAGGCTGTCCCGCAACAGCGAATCGAAGCGTTCCAGGGCGCGGACGACGCCGCGGCATTCGATATCGTGGCGAACGCGCAGCAATTCGCGCGCATCGGCCGCAAGGCAGTCGACGACGTGCGTCGCGCGGTGAGGCATGCGATTGACCAGCCCCTCCTCCTGCAGTTGAAGCAGGGCTTCGCGGACGGTGCTCTGGCTGCATTCGAAGCGATCGGCGAGGTCAAGTTCCAACATAACCGACCGTGGCGGGAGAATTCCCAACACGATTTCCCGTTGCAGCGCCGAGAAGATCGTGTGGCTCCGCCGATCGGCCCGCCGTGGGAGCCGATGGACCGTGCCTCGGCCGTCGCTGAGAGGAGGCGGCTGAAAACTTTCGATGGCCATTCTGTCAACGCCTTGATTATCGATAACGATAACGTTAACAATAATACCGACGTCGATGCAAGGGCATCTTTAAGGGCACCGAACCCGGTCCGGAAGGACTGGCGGCATTTGGGGAGAAGAGGGTATGGCCAGCATCCGGCTGGAACGGATCGTCAAGGATTACAGTACCTTGCGTGCCATCCAGGGCATCGATCTCGACATCTCTGACGGCGAATTCGTGGCTTTCGTCGGCCCTTCCGGGTGCGGCAAATCGACGCTGCTGCGCATGGTGGCCGGGCTGGAAGAGATCACCAGCGGGACATTGCGCATTGGCGACAGAGTTGTGAACGACATCGAACCCAGGGACCGCGATGTCGCCATGGTCTTTCAGGATTACGCCCTCTATCCGCACATGACCATTGCCGAAAACATTGGGTTTGGCCTGAAGATGCGCGGCGTCAAAAAAACCGACATCGAGAAGCAGGTCCAAAGGACAGCCGAGATTTTGCAGATCGGCGACCTTCTCGAGCGCAAGCCGGGCCAGCTTTCCGGCGGGCAGCGCCAGCGCGCGGCGATGGGGCGGGCCATCGTGCGCAATCCGCAGGTTTTCCTGTTCGACGAGCCGCTGTCCAATCTCGACGCCAAGCTTCGCGTGGCCATGCGCATCCAGATCAAGCGCCTGCACGAGATGCTGGGAACGACCACGATCTACGTGACCCATGACCAGGTCGAGGCCATGACGCTGGCCGACCGCGTGGTCATCCTGCGGGGCGGCGAGATCGTGCAGGCCGGATCACCGGCGGAAGTCTATTCCTCGCCCAATTGCCAGTTTGTCGGCGAGTTTATCGGATCGCCGCAAATGAACGTGCTGAGGGCCAGGGTTCAGCGTCTGGAGGGGGAAACAACCCTTGAAATCGCCGATGCGCGCATCCCGCTGAAACATATCGATCTGCCGACCGGCGCCGAGATCCATGTCGGCATCAGGCCCGAGCACCTGGACTGGTGTCTCCCGGAAAATGCCCGCTTCTCTCCGGTGCTGGACGTTTACGAGCCCCTGGGCTCCGATACGATGGCGATCTGCCTGCTCGAAGGCCAGGAACTGACCGCCCGCCTGGACCCCAAGCTTCCGCTCAAGCGGAAGGAGAAAATCCATCTGAACTTCTCGATAGAAAACCTGCACGTCTTCGACCGGGAGAGCGGCAACGCCGTGCGGTTTGTCGCCTAAAATTTTAGCAAGGGCTCTCTGACGACCATTCAGGAATCTCGGCGCCAGGGGGGCGATCGATCTCAGACCCGCAGCCGCCCTCAGTTATCTGTTTTGTCGTCCGCCGCTCAGGGTATAAAATCCGGCCATGGCCCACGAAATCGCAATGCTCAGCGCTGACAATTCGCCGGTGCGGCGTGTGAAGCTGAGCGAACAGATCTATGATCTGATTTACCAGCGAATCGCCACCGGACAGTATGCCGAGAGCAGCCGGTTGCCGTCCGAATCCGAATTTGCCCAGGAATTCCAGGCCTCCCGGCCAACGGTTCGCGAGGCACTTATCGCCCTCCGGGAGGATGGGGTCATTTCGTCGCGCCATCGCATCGGATATTTTGTGTTGGGCACGGGCGACCAGAACCACCTGCGCTTCCTACCCCTCGGCAGCTTGGCCGACGTTCAGCGGTGCTTTTTGTTCCGCATTTCCCTGGAGGGCGAGGCGGCGTTCTATGCGGCCTGCAACCGCACGGACGAAGACATTGCCTCCATCGAAAAGGCAGCGAGCGAATTGTCCGATTTGGTCGACGCCAAGAAACCCAGCGTGGATGCCGACTATGCCTTTCATCTTGCGGTGATCGAGGCCTCCCACAATCGCTTTTTCGGCTCAACCATCAGGAGCCTGATCAATCATGTTCGAACCGGCATGAGCCTTTGCCGACGCCTGTCGCTCGAACAGCCGGAACTCCATCTCGACCAGATGAAGGATGAGCACCAGCGGGTCGTCGACGCGGTGATCGCGAAGGATGGCACCGCGGCGCGGCAAGCCATCCGCTATCATCTGGATGCCTCGCGGCAACGCGTCTTCCTGGGACAGCACCTGCTCTAGAATGCTTCGCTAGGCCCCATCGAAAAGACGCCGGCGCGTGTTCTCGAGGTGGTGGCGCATCGCGGCCGAAGCCCGTTCGGCATCCTGTTCCACAATGGCGGTAAAGATCGCCTCGTGCTCGGCGCGAACCAGACGCATCCGCTGGTCCTGCCGGACCGATGACAGTTCGTCGGCAAGGTTGATGCCGACCATGATGTGCTGGCGCATCGAAGTAATGACTGAAGTGAAGAAATGGATGCGGGTTGCCCGCGAGATGGCGACGTGAAACTCGAAATCCTCGTCGTTGGCGCTGCCACCGCGGCCGACGGCCCGTTCCAGGGCCTCCCACGATAACCGCAATCCTTCGAGATCCGCCTCGTCGCGATTGGCGGCGGCATGAAAGGCGGCCTCGCCCTCCAGCCCGATACGGAAATCGAAGCAGTCCTGGATGTCCTTGAGGTTTTTGACCGGCGGAAATCCGCGAAGAGGCGGCCCGGAGATCTGTTGCACGAAGGTGCCCGCCCCTTGCCGCGACACGATAAGCCCCTCGGCCCGCAGCCGCGCCAGGGCCTCGCGGACAACGGGCCTGGATACGCCGAATTCCCGGCACAGCGCCGGTTCCGACGGCAACTTGCCGCCAGTCGGGTAAATGGCGTCGAGGATCCGACTGTGCAGCCGGCTGTAGATCTCGTCGCCGTGGTTCGGCTGTCGGCCCAATCTGCTGTTACCTTTGCTGTCGAACCTTTTGTCCACCGAAGCATGTGCCGGCGTCAATGCCAGAGCCTCTGCGGCCGTCTCAGAGGCGGCCCCACGACTTCGACGTCGTAGGCCAATTCGACGTGACGGAGTGGAAAAGTTTCGGTCGTTGTCATGCGCTCCTCATCCGCAGCGTCGTGGTGGCATCGAAGAGATGGACGTTGGCAAGCTGCGGGTGAAGTCGCAAGGACTCGCCCGGCCGGACCGGGTAGCGCCCATCGAATGCCGCCGTGATGCGACCAGCCGGAGTTTCCGCCACGACCTGCGTGCCCGAGCCGGTAGTTTCGACGACGATCACGCGACATTCGAAAAACCCGCCGTCGCCGCCGACCTTAAGATGTTCGGGGCGAATTCCGTAAACGACCGGGCGGCCTTCTTGACCTGGGGCGTTCTGCGCAAGCGGCAGGCGAAGGCCATCGGCGCCCTCGACCCATGCCTCGCCGCCGGTTCGCCGAAGCGTCCCCTTGAAGAAGTTCATCGCCGGCGATCCCAGAAACCCCGCCACGAAGACATTGTCGGGGTGATCGTAGAGGGCAAGCGGCGCACCGATCTGCTCGACGTTGCCATCGCTCATGACAACGATGCGATCCGCCATGGTCATGGCTTCCAGCTGGTCGTGCGTCACGTATACGGTGGTCGCGCCAAGCCGCAGGTGAAGGTCCTTGATTTCGGTACGCATCTGCACGCGCAGCTTGGCGTCGAGGTTGGATAAGGGTTCATCGAACAGAAAGACCTTGGGGTTGCGCACGATGGCGCGCCCCATGGCGACCCGCTGGCGCTGCCCCCCGGAGAGCTGGCGCGGCTGCCGGTCCAGGAGTTCCCCGAGGTTCAGGATTTTCGCGGCATGGCGGACGCGCTCGTCGATCTCGTTGCGATCCATACCCTTCAGACGCAGGCTGAAGGCCATGTTCTTGTAGACGCTCATGTGCGGATAGAGGGCGTAGTTCTGGAACACCATGGCGATGTCGCGTTCCTTGGCGCGCACGTCGTTCACCACGCGCCCACCGATGGCGATCTCGCCCAAGGTGATGTCCTCGAGCCCGGCGATCATGCGAAGCAGCGTGGATTTGCCGCAGCCCGAGGGCCCCACCAGGACGACGAACTCGCGATCCTCGATGAGGACGCTGACGCCGTGGATGACCTCGTGGGCATCGAAGGCCTTGCGGACGCTGCGGATGTCAACGGTAGCCATGAAGCGGTCCTTACTTGCGGTCGGTTTGGAAATATTCCCGGGTCCGGTTGGCCTCGAACTCCCGGAACATCGGGGAGTGGGCCTTGACCCGCTCGATGATCTCGTGGTCCTGATCGGTCAGGTCGGGCGCATTGACGGTGGCGAGGTTGGCGGCCAGGTGGCCGGGATTGCCGGTACCGATGGTCACCGACGTCGTCTCGGCATGCGACAGGCACCAGCGCAGCGCCGCCGCCGCCAGGGCACGGCGGTCCTCGATCCCGGCTTCGGCGCCCATGCGGAAGAGCGGTCCCTTGAAGAATGCTTCGCGCAGGAAGACCCCCATGCCGGCGGCGTGCGCGGCCGGGATGACCTTGCGGCGGGCGCCCCAGTCGCCGAAGTTGAAGTTGAGGTTGACGGCGTCGAAGGCGCCGCTTTCGATCATCCTGAGGAACGTGTATTCGCCCGAGAAGGTGTCGGCGCAGACCCATCGGATCAAGCCGTCCTGCTTCAGCCGGCCGATGGTGTGCTTGATCTTCTCCAGATAATCGGGGTCGTGATCGATGGCCGGGCGCAGGATGCCGAAATTCAGGAAATCGATGCGGTCGCGCTGGAGAAGCTTGAGGCAGCGCTGAACTTCCGGCTTCAGCTTGGCATAATCGGCGAGGCCGCGGTTAAACTCGTCGTACGAGTAGCACATGCCCTCGGGGCGGGTCTGGATATAGATCTCGTAAGGGGGCGGCAGGTTCTTGAGATTACGCCCCAACGCTTCTTTCTCGCTGTCCTGCGTGACATCGAAGAAGTTGATGCGGGCGTCATAGGCGATCCGCAGGATCTCCAGGCGCCGATCGCCGCCGAAGCCATCGAACAGGTAACCTTTTTGACGGGTCGCCTTGTCCATGTCCTCGTTGAAGCCGCGCGACCGCCCGTCGGCCAAGTATTCGTGGCCGCCCATGGAGAACAGCGAAAGCGGAACGCCGATCCGTGGTGCCTGACGGTAGATCATAGCTTACTCCTTGACGGCGGCTTCGGTGAAGCCCTGCACGAGGTAGCGTTGCAGCAGAAGGTAAAGGGTGGCCGGAATGACGCTGGCGATCACGGTCGCCGCCATGATCTCCGACCAGAAGACGCGGAACTGGCCAACCAGCTGGGTGACGCCCAGCGTCATCGTCTGCTTGTTCGGGTCGCTGATCAGGCAGAGCGCCCACAGCAGATCACCCCACGACAGCAGGAAGGCGAAGATCATGGTCGCCACCAGGCCCGGCAGGACCAGCGGCACGATGCACAGAAACATCGTTTGCAGGCGGGACGCGCCGTCGACCTCGGCCGCCTGATCGATCTCGATCGGCACCGTGTCCATGTAGCCCTTGATCATCCACACGCTGAACGGCAGTGTGATTGAGGTCTGGGCGAGGATCAGCCCGGACAGCGTGTCGTACATGTTGAAGATCGTGAGCATCTTGAAATACGGGCCGA
Source organism: Rhodospirillales bacterium (assembly GCA_014859895.1). Classification (GTDB taxonomy): domain Bacteria; phylum Pseudomonadota; class Alphaproteobacteria; order Rhodospirillales; family Shumkoniaceae; genus Shumkonia. The sequence continues at coordinate 26,502 of JACZKS010000057.1, read as the reverse complement.
CCAGCAGCACGCCGGGGATCATCTGGGTGGCCAGGAACAGGGTCATCAGGGTGAGGCGGCCGCGGAAACGGAACCGCGAGAAGCCGTAGCCCGCGAAGATGCCGACCAGCGAGGACAGCACGGCGGTCGACAGCGAGACGATCAGGCTGTTCTTGAAGTAGAGCAGGAATCCCTCCTGCAGCCACATCTTCTCATAGGCTTCGGTGGTGAAGACGTCCGGCAGCAGGGTCGCAGGGAAAAGCGTCGCCTCCATCTCAGACTTGAAGGACGAGATCACCATCCAGAAGAAGGGAAGCAGGTTGTAAACAAACATCACGGCGAGAGCGCCATAGATGAAGATCCAAACGCTTGCGGGTTTGCGCATCGGCCTGCCCCCCCCTAGATCCGCTGCCGCATGCTCATGCGCAGGTACGGCAGGCTGATGAAGAACAGCACCGTCGCAAGCACCACGGCCATGGCCGCGCCGTATGAGATGTTGAAAAACTGGAAGTACTGCTTGTAGCTGAGCAGGGTCAGGATCTGCGTCGAATAGCCCGGCCCGCCGCCCGTCATGCTGTAGACCATGCCGAACAGCCGGCTCTCCCAGATGGTGTCCAGCACCAGCGCAATGATGAACATGTGCTTGAGATTGGGCATGGTGACGTAAAGGAATTTCTGGAACGCCGAGCAGCCATCCAGTTCCGCCGCCTCGTACTGCTGGCGCGGGATGGCTTGCAGCCCGGCCAGCAGGATCAGCATGGCATAAGGATAGCCGCGCCAGCTTTCCGCCAGCATCACGGCAGCGAAGGCCAGATCGGGCCGGCCGAGCCAGTCGATCGGCTCGGTTGACAGGCCGGTGCGGAGCAGCAGGGAATTCACGATGCCGGGCAGGGTGTCGAACATGAAGCGCCAGACCAAGCCGCCGATGACGTCAGGCATTGTCCAGGGCAGGATCGCCACGACGCGCCACAGCCACTTGAAGCGGATGTCCATGTTGAGAAGGAGCGCGACCCCAAGCCCGATCGCCAGATGGCTCGAAACGACGACCGTCACGAACAGCACGGTGTTGAGCAGCGAGCGCAGGAACTCGGGATCCTGGGCCAGCGCCTGGTAGGCGCCAACCGTGAAGGCGGGTTTCGAAACCCACATCAGGTTGAAGCTTTGGAGCACCGCCGCCACCGCCGGGAAGCCCAGGATGAGCACGAGCATCAGGAACGCCGGCAGGATGAACAGGTATCCCTTGTAGTTGTCTCTCATGGCGCGTGACCTCGGCGCGAAGGGGCATGCGGGGCGATGACGAAAGGGCGGGACGGATCGTCGTGGCGACCCGTCCCTATTCCATCAGCACATTCGCGTCACGGACGCGCGAGGATGGCGTTGACCTGGTTGTGGGCGTTCGCCAAGGCTTCTTCGGGCGACTTCGACTTGGCGATGGCGTCCTGCAGGTTGACGCGGAAGGTCTCGAGGATCTCCGGCCACTTTGGCGTCAAGGGCAGGAACGCAGCGCGGTCGATCTCCTTGGCCACGGTCACGGCGAACGGGCTTTCGGCGATCGGCTTGTAGGTCTCGTTCACGCTCTTGCGGGCCGACAGCATGTTGTTGTCGTCGAACCACCTCTGCATCTGCTTCGCTTCGGTCATGAACTTGATCAGCTTCCAGGCCGCTTCGGGATTCTTGGTGTTGGGGTTCATGAACAACGACTTCTGATAGAGAGTCGAACGCACCGACGAGCCGTCGACCGTCTTCTGCGGAATATGTGCCATCTTCAGCACCTTCCAGCCGTCGAGGGCGGGATTCATGCCGCTGACCTCGGGAAGCGACCAAGTGGTGCCGATCTTCACCGCGATCTGCTTGTTGGCCAGCATGCGCCTGGCCCCGTTGGCATCGACCTGGGCGACGCCCGGAGGCATCGTCTTGTCGTTCTGGATCATGTCGACGACATACTTGAAGGCCTCCTTGGCGGCTGGCGAATCGAGCGCCGACTTCTTGCCGTCCGGCGTCAGGAAATCGCCGCCGAAACCGCGCAGGATGACCGAGAAGCGCAGATCGAAGCCGGCCTTGGCGGCGACGATGGTCCAGCCCCACTGGTCGACAGGGCCACCGGCTTTCGTCGACTTCGTCAGCGTCTTCATCGCGGCGCGGAAGTCGTCCCAGGTTTCCGGAACCTTCTGGATGCCGGCTTCCTTGAACATCGCTTCGTTGTAGACGAGGACCATGGCGACGATGTTCTTCGGCACGCCGTAGGTCTTGCCCGCTTCGGTCAGCGGCCCGGTACTGCGGGCGTAGAAGTCGTCCAGGAACTTCTTGCCGCCTTCCTTCTCAATGAATGGCGTCAGGTCCTTCACCCAGCCTTCGGCGATGTATTGCTTGACCGGATTCATGTCGAGCGCGAAGACGTCGGGGCCCGCGCCAGCCCGGATGGCGGTCGTGAACTTGACGTCGCGCTGAGCCAGCGCGACCGGCTCGGTGGCGACCTTGATCCCCGGGTTCTGCTTCTCGAACTCGGCGAACGCCTCCTTCAGCGATTTGCCCCAGATATCCTGGGCCAGTTGCCAGTCGGAGTAGGTGATCGTCACATCGGCCGCCGCCGCAGGGGCGACACCCGCCGCGAGAACGCAGCCGAAGGATACCGCCGCCGCCGCACGGGAAAGTCCTTTGATAAACTTGTCAGACATGTTGCACCTCCACACGGTTCTTATCCACGCAGAAAACACGCTTTGGATGGATTGAATAAAGTCTCCCCAGGTCTCTTTAGTGGGCTAATCCACACATTCCTTGAAGAAAATGTGGGACAATCCGTGCACTTCAGGTTGATTTGGCGTGTTGGAGGGAATTTTGCGCCTCCCCCTCGTGAGTCGTGTTGGGTGGCTGGAAAACCACCGTGTTTCCGATATCTGTTATGACAACTTAACCAAAAGACCCGCCCGGTTGTCAATGCCATTCATGTCCCGCCGCTCGGCTTTGCGCACATCGAAACCGCCCGTAAACTGGGCAAGGCGGCGGACACCTTGGCGCCGGCACGCGACGATGCGCTGCGTTACCCCCAATGGGGATTTTCGTTCGTTGCGGTCGGCAGCGACATCGGATTTGTAGCGCGACAATCTGGATGAGAAGTCGCATTGCCTCGCCTGAGATGCTCCCGACTGTCGGTTTGTTGCCTCATCTGAAATGCTCCCCAGGGATCTGGTCTCTGGGGGGGGTAGGATGAGGAAGGTGACCATGATGACGCGTGAGGAGTTGGTGGCGGCGATCCGTAGCCGTTACGTCGAGAGCGGACGCGGCGAGAAGTTGCGGATCCTGGACGAGTTCGTGGCGGTGACAGGTTTTCATCGCAAGCACGCGATGCGACTTCTGCGGAACGGAGAGGTTGCCGACCGGGGCCGCGGGCGGTTGGGGCGGCGCGTGTACGATGATGCGGTGCGGACGGCGCTGGTGGTGATCTGGGAGGCGTCGGACCGGATCTGCGGCAAGCGGTTGCGCCCGCTGATGCCGATACTGATCGAGGCGATGGAACGGCATGGGCATTTGCGGCTTGCGCCTGTGATTCGCGAGCGGTTGCTGGCGATGAGTGCGGCAACGATCGATCGGGCGTTGCGGGAGGCCAAGGAGGGAGGCGGGCGCAAGCGTCGTTGGGGCGGGTCGGCGTCGGTGGTCCGGCGAAGTGTTCCGATCCGCACCTTTGCCGACTGGAATGATCCGCCACCGGGGTTTTTCGAGGCGGATCTGGCTGGCTACGCCCTCCCTCCGTTCCAAGCCGACGGCATTCTCATCCTGATTGTCGCTGCGCTATCATCCTGATTGTCGCGCCGCAACCGAGTTGCGCGGATTGCTGCCCTTCGCGCTGCTGGGGTTCGACACCGACAATGACAGCGTGTTTGTGAACGAGACGGTGCGGGATTATTGCCTAGCCGAAGACATCGCCTTTACCCGATGCCGGCCGTACCGCAAGAATGATCAAGCGTTTGTCGAGCAGAAAAATGGTGCGGTGGTTCGGCGCATTGTTGGCTACCGGCGCCTCGAAGGACTTACGGCCGCAGTCGTTCTGGCGGAGCTTTATGCAATCGTGCGGCTGTTCGTAAACTTCTTCCAGCCCTCGTTCAAATTGGCCGAGAAGCATCGCGAAGGCGCCCGGATGCGCAAGCGCTATTATCAACCAGCGACGCCTTGTCAACGATTGCTGGCGGATCCGCGGACGTCGGAGGAAGTCCGGCAGCGGCTTACGGCGACCGCCGCCACGCTGGATCCGATCCGCCTGTTGCGGGACATGCGTTCGGCGCAGCAGCGGTTGGTCGAGATCGCCGACACGCCGGGAATGGTCATGGCGGATAACGCCCCGCAGATCGACGTGTTCCTCTCCGGGCTGCGGACGGCATGGAAAATGGGCGAGGTGCGGCCGACCGCCCAACCGAAGCCGCAGCCGAAACGCGGGCGGCGTCGCCCCGATCCGCTGGCGGCGGTAACCGCGGAACTGCGCGCCTGGTTCGAAGAGGAGCCGTGGCGAGTGGGGCGAGAGCTATTGGAACGACTGCAGGTTGAACATCCGAATGTTTTGCTGCGCACGATACAACGGCGGCTCAAAATCTGGCGCGCCGAACGCGCGTACGAGATGGTCTTTGGACGCCTGTCCGGACAGGAAAAGCCGGCGGTGCGGGGGTGTGTCCAGTTGTAGCTCCGGGTGAACCCGTGTTCCTCCACCAGCTTCTCGTGGAAGTGCTTCGCCGTGAAATCCCAGTAGCGGCTGTCAAACAGGTCCAGAACCGCCATAACCGTGTCCACCGCAACCCGACGCCCCGAAATCTTGCCCAGGCGCCGGTCGTACAGCCCTTCCGCACCCTCGGCCTCGAACCGATCCCGCCAGCGCCGGAACGTCCGTTCGCTCATCCCCAAGATCGACGCCGCATCCGCCTGGCTCAGCGCGTGCCGCCCCGTCCGCTCGTAAACCTCCTCGAACTTCATTTGCCGTAGCCCTTGCAACACCTCCGTCCGCCTCATCGAAGCCCTCCTTTCGGGCTTCTTCTAAACCGGACAGATCACGTGTTACCTACGGCGGTCATATCGTGTGTTACTGACAGCGCATTGGGCAGCGGCTTTGCTGGAAGTTTGCTGTATGCTAAACTATATACGTCATGAAGATTACAATCAGCAAAGTCGCCAGCAGGGATCTGAGCCGGATGCCGGCCAACACTGCCCGGCGCATCGCGTCCAAGATTCGGCAGTATGCGGAAAGCCCAGCGTCCCAGGAGAACAACGTCACCAAACTGCAAGGCCGGGACGGCTATAGGCTCCGGGTTGGCGACTGGCGTGTGATCTTTAACGTGGATGAAGACGGCATGACCGTCTTGGAAATCGGCCCACGTGGCGGCATATACGGATAAGGAGAACCGGTCATGACCAAGAGCAATTTGCAGTACATAGATGCGCCCGGCGGCCGTCTGGTGGTGATGCCGGAACGGGAGTTTGAGGCTCTTCGCAGCGCTGCTGAAATGGCCAATGACGTGGCGGCATATGATCGCGCCAAGGAACGCCTGGAAAAGGGCGAAGACGAACTGATTCCCTTCGAGGTCACCGAACGCCTTCTGACCGGCGAAAACCCCGTTCGGGTGTGGCGCGAGTTCCGGGAGATGACGGCCCAGCGCCTAGCCGAGGTCGCCGGGATTTCCAGCGGCTACCTGTCGCAGATCGAAAGCGGCCGGCGTGACGGCACTCTAACCACCATGCGTGCCCTGGCTAACGCCCTAGGTGTAACCCTCGACGATCTTTCGCCGCCAGACGACCCCGCTTCTGGCGTCAACTGATACAGCCGCTTCTCGCTGATCGAATCCAGACAGCATCTGCTACCTCTACGAATCGGACAAGTGCCGCAACCACTTCGCAGCCGTAGAGTCCCCGAGGATATTTACCCCCAGACACCACGTCGGGGCGTCGATAAAAAAGCCCGACTCGCGAGGAGCCGGGCTTTTCCTAGTGGTCTGTGTTACCTAGGCTGTTACCTTTTGCTGTTTTCAGTACTTAAATTTCCTAAAAACAACGGCATAAGCCTTTGGTTTAATTGGTTAGCGCACAAGGACTCGAACCTTGGACCCGCTGATTAAGAGTTGCCTGACAACCGTTTACTTTCAATGCGGTTTAGCAATCTCGGCCGTTTTTAGACCCGAGCAAATCCGTACCATCCCAGAGCCCGTGCTAAACCAAAATGGGCTGCCGACGCTGGTTGCGGAGGCTCGCTGCCAACTGTCCCGAAAATTTACGCCAAATGAAGGATGCTCGGATTTCTGCCATTTTCGCCGAGCGTGATCAACGATCCGCCACCTCTCGCGGCGCTGGCCCGATCCAAAAATGTGAGCGGCGTCCGATCATGTGAAGGGTTTCGGATGCCGGCCCCTCGATAGAAGTGGGACGGCACTGGGGACCGGCGTCCGGAAGCCTCCAGGGAAGGAACCGGCGGGTCGGTGGGGTCTATTGAGATATTTGGGGATTTAGCTATGGCGGAGGGAGCAATCCAGGCGGAGCCGAGCCCTGGACCCCGGCCTTCGCGAGAGCGACTGGAAAGAGGACGGGAGTGCCGGAAAAGAGTTTCCGGGACGCCGGCTACCCCGGAACCACCAGGACCGTGCCGATGGCGATGGCCACGCCGTAGGGTAGCGGCTCGCCGGGACGGAGGATTCTTGGCAGGGGCGCCGCCGGGCCGCATCCCGCAGCGAAAAGCACCGCGCGCGCCACTGCCCAGCGCAGGACGACGAGGACGAGCGCCAGCCCGGCGCCCGCCACGGCGACGGCCAGAAGGTGGGCCGGCAGGACCCTAAAGCCGGTCCACAGGGCGGCCGCGGCCAGCAGCTTGACGTCGCCGCCCCCCATCAACCGCGCTGAGAACAGTGCGAAACCCAGCGCCAGCGTCACCCCGCCGCCCAGCATGCCGTCCAGGAAGGCGGCCTCGCCGGGGGCGGCGAGCGCGAACAGGCCGAAGGCCGCCAGCAGCAGCGCCGGCACGGCGTTGGGAATGCGGAAGTCCGCGACGTCATGGGCGGCGGCGAGGCCGAGGAGGACGAAAAGGGAAGCTCGGCACAGCGCCGCCGGCAGATCGGCCAGGAACCCGGGGTCGATCATGGCGTCACCAGCCCGGTTCCGGGCGCCGCAGCGCCCGGGCTTCCTCAAGATTGCGCGACGCCTTGTCGTAGAACGCCGGGCTCTTCTCCAGCGCCCCCATCAGCAGGGTTTCGGCCGTCCCCAGGTCGCCCTTGGTCATGGCGATGTAGCCGACGTTGTTCAGCGCCACCGCCCAGCCTTTCGGCTCGATGCCAGCCAGCGCCTCGCCATAGCGGCCCTGCCCGGCCAGCGCCAGGCGCAGGTTGCCCTGCGCCGGCTTCAGGTGGCGGTCGAGTTGCAGCGCCTTGGCGAAGGCTTGGGCGGCCTCGGCACCGCGGCCCTGGAGCAGCAGCGATACCCCGAGGTTGTTGTGCACCGCCGCCGCCGACGGATTGGCGGCCAGCGCATGGCCGTAGCTTTGGCCGGCGAGTTCCCATTGCCGGCGCATGTCCTGGATCTGCCCCAGCGCGTTCCACGCCCGCCACAGCGACGGGTCGGCGCGCACCGCGCCTTCCAGCATGGGCAACGCCTCGTCGTGACGTCCCAGCATGAGCAGCGCGATGCCCTGGCCCTGAAGGGCCCGTCCCGACGCCTCCCCGGCGCTCTCGATCAGGCGGAACAGCCGGTAGGCCTGTTCGCCGTCCCTGGCGGCGAGATGGGCCTCGGCCATGCCGAGCTGGGCGCGCGGGTCTGCCGGGTCCTGCTTGAGGACGTGGGAATAAAGCTTGTAGGCCAGTTCGGCCTCGCCGCCCGCCAGGGCGCGGTCGGCCTGCGAGAGCCGGGCGTCGAGGGCGTCCCCGGAAAGCGCCGGGGCGGGCTTGCCGCCCCCACCCCCCGCCGCCACGCCGGGACGGCCGTCGGAAACGGTCGTGCAGGCCCCCAGGAACAGCACGCCGATCGCCGCCGCCGTTCCGGCCCATGTGTGGAGTGTGCGCTGGGTGTTCATGTCGCCTCCTTTGTGGTGTTGCCGGCGCGCCGCCACGCCTGCCCTTCGCGCCGTCCGGCCATCTGCGGGCTTCGCGCCGGCCGGCCGGGCAGCGACGACGGGCGTCCGCCGTGCGTCTCGCCGATGGTTTCATAGCGCCAGAAGGCGACGGTCCGGTCCTCGTCGTCCTCCGCCGCCTCGGGGACCGGGCGGAGGGCTTTCCTGGCCTGCGATGGCCGCGCCACGGCGGCGACGACCTCGTTCGGCGCCCGGGACGGCGGCACGGTGTGGATCAGGGGTTCGTCCTTCTCCGCCACCGACGGCGGCGGCGGCGCGATCGGCTGCGCCGTCACCGGACGGACCGGCGCCGGCAGCAGATACCCGATGCGCAGGGCATGGCGGTCGGCGGCGGTCCGCTGGAGGGCGTGTGTCCGCTCCAGGTTGTCCGTCAGCGTGATCACGATGTCTTCTCCCGCCACCACGGTCGGCCTCGGCCCGGTCCGGCTTTGCAGCAGGCGCAGGTTGGCCCGGATGGTGGCCGCGAACGGGCTCGATTGCCCCCGCTCGTAGGCCTCGGCCAGGATGGCCGCCGCCTCCTCGTAGCGCCGGGCCAGCAGCAGTGAATAGCCATAGTTGTTGAGCGTTTGGGGAGACTCGGGCTCCAGCACCAGGGCCTGGGCGTAGGCCCGCTGCGCGAGGTCGATCCGGCCGATGCGGTCGTAGGCAGCGCCCATGGCGTTGAGGATGCCTATATCGCCCGGACGCTCGCGGTCGGCCCGGCGCAGATGGGTCAGCGCCAGCCCGAAGTGGCCGACCGCGAACTGGGCCCGGCCGGCCATGAAATTGTCCTCGGCGTCCAGCCGCTCGGCGACATAGGGATCGTGATAGATCGGCCCGGCCCCCAGTTCCAGTTCGGCGCAGCCCGCGGCCCCGATGGCGATGGTTGCGGCGGCAAGCGCGGCAAGGATGGACTTGGTCATGGTTCCCTCCACCCCTTACGCGCCCATGGTGGGAAACAGGATGCGGATGAAGCGCACGATCACCGGGGTCAGCACCACGATCATCAGGGTCGGCAGAATGAACAGGCCCAGCGGCAACGTCATCTGCACCGGCAGCTTGTTGGCCCGCTCCTCGGCCCTGAGGAAGCGCTTGCGGCGGATATCCTCGGCATGGACCCGAAGCCCCTGCGCCAGGCTGGTGCCCAGAGCCTCGGTCTGCACCAGCATGCCGACGAGGGAGGCCACCTCGTCGATGGCCAGCCGCTCGGCGAGGTCGCGCAGCGCCTCCTCGCGGCCCTTGCCGGCCTGGATCGCCAGCGACACGTCGGCCAGTTCCTCGCCCAGGATGGGATGGGCCCGCCCGATCTCGCGGCCGACGCGTTCCAGCCCGGCGCCCAGGCTGAGGCCCGCCTCGACGCACACCAGCAGCATGTCGATGGCGTCGGGCAGGCCCTCGCGGGCGCGGCGCTGGCGAAGGACGGCCCGCCGGGAAACCCACAGCACCGGCAGATAGAAACCGATGCCGGAAAGCGCCAGGGCGGCCAGGAGCAGGGTGTCGGAGGGCAGCCGGAGGCCCGCCAGCGGCAGGCCCAGCAGCGCCGCCGGCAGCAGGGCCATGGCCAGGACCAGCCGGGTCCCGAAATAGATCATCGGCGCCTTGGGATGACGGTAGCCGGCCCTTTGCAGGCGGCGGCTGAGGGCCGACAGTTCGTGGCGGCTGCTGGGCAGCAGCTTGCCCTCGATCGGCTCCAGGAACCTGAGCAGGCCCAGGGACCGCTCCTCGAGGCGAAGCGAGATGGAACGCACGTCCATCGGCTTCCTTTGGCATTGCGCCATGCGTCGCGTCACCGCGTCGCGCCCCGGCAACAGCCCGGCGATGCCGGCGACCAGCAGAAAGACGGCGGCGAAGACGACGATGGCCAGCGTCGTTCCGAACGTCGCCATGGATGCGCTCGCGGCCGGCAGGTGGTCCATCGCGCCTTCCCCCTCAGATCCTGAAGTTGACCAGCCGCCAGATGACGGCCTGTCCGATGACGAGCAGCGACACGGCGGCGATCATCAGCGTCTTGAACAGCGGATCGTCCTCCACCGCGCCGTAATAGTCGGGGCGCAGGACCATCAGGGCGGCCCACACGAAAAGCGGCAGCGCCCCGATCACCCAGCCCGACATCCGCCCCTCGGCCGAGACCGCGCGGACCTTGGCCATCATGTGGAAGCGGTCGCGCACGACGGCCTCGATGTTGGCGAGCACGCCCGCCAGGTTGCCGCCGACCTGATGCTGGATCTGGATGGCCACGGCGACGAACTTGAGGTCGTCGACGCCGACGCGGCGCGTCATGTTGTCCAGCGCCTCGTAGAGCGGCAGGCCATAGGTCATCTCGTCCACCGCGAGACCGAATTCGGTGCCGATCGGATCGCCCATCTCCTGGGCCACGGTGCCGATGGTCACCGACACCGGATGGCCGGCCTTGAGACTGCGGATGATGAGGTTGAGCGCCTCGGGAAGCTTTTCCTGGAAGCGCCGCCGGCGGCGCCGCCGTTTCAGCGCCATGACGGCGAGCGGCCCGCCCAGCCCGGCCAGCAGGCCGGAGCCGAGGGCCGCGGACGTCGGCATCGAAAGGCCGTGGAAAAGCGCCGTCGCGGTGATGCTTGAGGCGATCATCAGCACCGCCACGTGGGCCACGGTGACCGGCATCCCCGATTGGGCGACCAGGCGGTCGAGCGCCGGCACCGCCCGGGCGATCGCCACCGAAACGGCGTCGCGGGGCGAGCGGAGCAGCCGGCGCAGGGACTTCCCCTTGTCGCGGCCGGAGCGCAGGTCGCGCATGCGGCGGGTGACCGTGCCGTTGGCGCCGTCGCGCCAGTCGCGGATCAGGTAATAGGCCGATTCGACGAACAGCAGGATGCCGACGAAAAGGATGAACCACGGCAGGTTGTCGAGGATGATCTCCATCGTGCCCTCCCTAACCGGCGGCCGGCGGCGACAGGGAAAGGTGGACGCCCTGCACCGCCAGGCGCTCGATGAACATCGGGCGCACCCCGGTGGCTCCGAAGGCGCCCAGGATGCGGCCGTCGGCGTCGACCGAGCGCTGGCGGAACTCGAAGATCTCCTGCATGGCGATGACGTCGCCCTCCATGCCGGTAATCTCCTGGATGCTGACCACCCGGCGCACGCCGTCGGAAAAGCGGCTGAGCTGGACGACGACGTCGAGCGCCGAGGCGATCTGCGCGCGGATCGAGCGGATCGGCAGGTCGAGTCCGGCGATGCTGATCATCTGCTCGACCCGTCCCAGGGCGTCGCGGCAGGTGTTGGCGTGGATCGTCGTCATCGAGCCGTCGTGGCCGGTGTTCATCGCCTGGAGCATGTCGAACGCCTCGGCGCCGCGGGCCTCGCCGACGATGATGCGGTCGGGGCGCATGCGCAGCGCGTTCTTCACCAGGTCGCGCTGCACGATCTCGCCCTGTCCCTCGACGTTGGAGGGGCGGGTTTCCAGGCGCACGACGTGGCTCTGCTGCAAGCGCAGCTCGGCGGCGTCCTCGATGGTGACGATCCGCTCCTGCTCGCCGATGTAGCGCGACATGGCGTTGAGAAGGGTGGTCTTGCCGCTGCCGGTGCCGCCCGAAATCAGGATGTTGAACCGGCACTTGACCAGGGCCGCCAGCACGCTGGCCATCTCGGTCGTCAGCGAACCGAAATTGGCCAGGTGTTCCAGCGAGTACGGCTTTTCCGAGAACTTGCGGATGGACAGCACCGGGCCGTCCACCGCGATCGGCGCCACCACCGCGTTGATGCGCGAACCGTCGGCCAGGCGGGCGTCCACCATCGGGCACGATTCGTCGATGCGCCGCCCGACGCGGGACACGATCTTGTCGATGATGCGCAGCAGGTGGCCGTTGTCCTTGAAGCGGACCTCGGTCGGCTCCAGGCGCCCGCGCCGCTCGACGTAGACGTGCCGGTAGGTGTTGACCAGGATGTCGGTGACGGTGATGTCCTTGAGCAGCGGCTCGATCGGACCCAGGCCCAGGAACTCGTCCAGGATGTCGGTGGCCAGCCGGGCCCGCTCGGCGCCGTTGAGCGGGATCTGCTCGCCGGCCAGCACCTCGTTGACGATGTCGGAAAACTGGGCCCGGAAGTCGGCCGGTTCGAGCTGCTCGATGGCCGCCAGGTTGATCATGCCGATCAGCTTGCGGTGCATGCGCACCTTGAGCTCGACATAGGCCGTCGAGCTTTCGTAGGCCGATGCCGGCGTCGCGGCCGGGCCGGGCGCCGTGGCGGCGACCAGGAAGCGGGCCGCGGGCGGCGTCGAGGCCGGCGGGGGAAGGCGCTCGAACATCGCCCCTATCCCCCGATCACGCCGTCGAGGAGGGAGCGCCGCGCGGCCGGACGGCCTTCGCGGTGGAGCGTGGCGGCGCTTTCCTGCACAAACCGGGTCAGGCCCTTGACGATCGGGCTCCGGCGATGCAGGTGGCTGACCAGCACGCCGCGGTCGCGGGCCGCCGCCGCGGTGGCGCCGTCCCAGCCGATGACGAAATCGAACGGCCGCCCCAGGGCCTTCTCCGCCTCCTTGCGGCGGCCCCGCATCGACCAGCGGGCGCGGTGACGGTTGAGCATGACGACGACGGGCACGCCCTCGATATGACTGGCGTCCAGCAGGTCGAGCTGGCGCCGGGTGCGGGCGATGGAGGTGACGTCGAGTTCGGTCACCACGACCACCATGTCGGAGCGCGCCACCACGTCGAGCGTCCAGCCGGTCCAGGCGTACGGCATGTCGATAATGGCGAAGTCGTAATGGGCGCGGGCGAACTGGACGATCCGGCCGGTCATTTCCGGCGTCATCGCGTCGAGCGGAAGGATCTGGCCGGGCGCCGCCAGGACCTCGATCCCCGAGGCATGGCGGGCCATCGAGCCCAGCAGGAAGTCGTCGTCGACGCGCCCCTCGGCCTCCAGCACGTGGTCGATGCCCGTCGTCGCCGTCAGATCCAGCGACAGGGCCGCGTTGCCGAACTGGAGGTCGAAGTCGAGGATGCACACGCGGGGCTTCTCGCGCTTGCGCTGGACCAGGAAGCGGGCCGCCGTCTCGATGGCCAGCGTGGTGGCGCCGACCCCGCCCGATGCCCGAAGGAAGGTGACGACCGATCCCCCCTGCGCCTCGCGCGGGGCCGAGGGGTGGAGCCTTTCGACGGCCGTCTCGACGGCGGCCGTCAGGTCCCCGGGCGTGACCGGCCGGGGGATGAAGTCGCTGACGCCCAGGCGCATCATCAGGCGCGCGTCCTCCAGCGAGACGTCGCTGCCGGTGGCAAGCACGGCCATGCGTCCGGCGTTTTCGCGGATCAGCCGCGAAAGGTGCCGGACCTCGTCGGGGTCCTGGAGCCCAAGCTCGATCAAAAGCACGTCGGGGACATGCGAATTGACGATGGTGGGCGCGACTTCGGCCAGCCGGTCGACGCGGTAATCGACGCTGCCTCCGTCCAGATCGGCTGCCGCCGCCTTGATCTCGCTCTCGGATTCCGAGGAGCGCGAAATGGCCAGAATCCTGTAGTCCTTCTTCATCGCCCGGCCTCCCTATTTGCCCGTTTTCGACGTCGACAGCACGTCCTTGACCAGCGCGTCGGTGCCCGTCGCCGCCCCCGCGCGGTAGCGCCCGATGGCGACCCCGGCCCGGGCGCCGTCCATCGGCGTCGGGGCCGCCGGAGCCTCGTAGTCGGGGTTGAGGATGTGGACGGCCATGTTGTGGCGCACGGCGTTGCCGAAATCCGGCAGCGGGGGCTCGGCGGGGGCGCACGCCGCCATCGCCAGCAGCCCCGTCAGTCCCGATGCCGCAACGATCCTTCTCATCTCTGCCTCCTCTTACTGAATGACGTGGCCGTAGGCGCCGTCGAGACCGCCGGCCGAGCGCGAGCCCAGCTGGGCGCCGCCCTGGCCCGCCGCGTCGGCGGGCGCCAGCGAGCCCTGCAGCCGGCCGCGATAGAAGAAGTCGAGGTCGGACGGCGGCACGAAGCGGTCGGTGGGCAGCGCCAGGTCGCCCGGGCCGGCCGACTTCACCAGGTAGGGCGTGACGATGATGACCAGTTCTGTTTCCTCCCGCCGGAAGTCGGCGCTGCGGAACAGCGGGCCCATCACCGGCACGTCTCCCAGGAACGGGAACTGGTCGATCTGGTTGGCGTAGTTGCTCTGGATCAGGCCGGCGATGGCGAAGCTCTGGCCGTCGCGCAGTTCCACGGTCGTTTTCACCCGGCGCGTCGTCAGGCCGGGGATGCGCAGGTCGTTGAGCTCGATGCTGGCGCTGGGGTCGATGGCGCTGACCTCGGGGGCCACCACTAGGCTGATCAGGTCGCTGCCGATGACCGTCGGCGTGAAGGCCAGGCTGACGCCGAACTCCTTGAACTCGATGGTCACGATGGTGGCGCCGGAAGCCTGGCTCTGGGCCACCGGGATGGGAAACTCGCCGCCCGCCAGGAAGGTCGCGGTATCGCCGGAAAGCGCGATCAGGTTCGGTTCCGCCAGCGTCTTCACCACCCCCTTCTCCTCCAGCGCGTCGATGAACAGATCGAAGGCGAAGGCGCTGGTCATCATGTTGGCCCCGGCGATGGCGAAGGCTTCCGGATTGAAGCCCCGGCCCGACAGCATCGAGATCGTCGCCGCGCCCGGCGTCCCCTGGAGGTTGAAGTTGATGCCGAGGTCCTTGGCCGCCGTCCGCTTCATCTCGGCGAAGCGCACCGCCAGCATGACCTGCTGGCTGCCGGCCACCGTCATCAGGTTGGTCACCTTGCCGGGCGCCAGCCGTTCGGCCACCGACATCGCGCGGGCAAGGGCGCCGGCGCTCGAAACCTGCCCCGAGAGGACGAGGGAATCGCGCACCGCGCGCACCTCGATCGGCTCGCCGCCGGTTAGTTCGAACAGCCGCCGTTTCGCCTCCTCGACGTCGTAGGTGACGTTGAGGTCGACCACCGCCAGCGGCCGGTTGCCGGCGCCGGAATGGATCGACAGGCTGGTCGAGCCGATCATCTTGCCCAGCACGTAGATGGTGCGATCCGTCAGCGGCCGGACGTCGGCGATCTCGGGATTGCCGACGAAAAGGTTCCCGAACGCGGTATCGACCCGCACGATCTGCGACTTGTTCAGCGGCACCGTCAGTTCGCCGGCATAGCGCGCGCCGGCCGCGTCGCGCGTCGTGATGTCGAGGGGCTGCTGGCCGTGGACGGCGCCGGGCCGCAGGGCCGACAGCAGGGCCAGGATCGCCCCGGCTGCCAGGATTCGGTTCTTGGTGTCGGCGAGCATGATCGGTCTCCCCTGCTCAATCACTTCGCGGCCGTCGGCTTCAGTTCCGCCAGCGGCGTCCCGTCGCCGACCGTCGGCGCCCGGGGCGTCAGCGGCAGCGGCTTGGCCGGCGCCGCCGAAAAAGCGCGCGGCGACCGCGGCTCGACGGCCACCTCCTCGCGCGTCGCCTCCAGGCCGCGCACCACGGTCACCGCCGGCAGATCAGCACCGCGCGGGGCGGAGCCGGCAACCACGGGGCCGGCCCGGCGGGCGGCCATCGTCAGGTCGGAAACCTCGACCGTCGGCGCCTTGGCCTCGGCGGAGTTGCCTTCGTTGCGCAGCGCCAGCGTGAGCTGCCCGACCTGCTGGGCCAACGCCAGCTTCTGGGCCTGCTCGGGCGTGACCTCGACGGTCACCGCCTTGGCCACCGTCGGCTTGTTCTTCGCCTCGTCGATGTCCTGGTCGATGCCCAGCACCTTGATGTTCTGCATGACGATGTCGGCGACCGGCTCGGCGTTCTCGGGCCGCCTGGTCACCACGACGTCGACCCGGTCGCCCGGCAACACGAAGCCCGCCACCCCCACCACGTCGTTGACGCGGATGGTGACGGCGCGAAGCGAGCCCTCGATCAGGCGCGACAGCGTCGCCTTCTCTCCCGAGCCCGAGATCTTGGCGGCCAGCACCGGCTCGTAGGCTTCGATCGGCCTCAGGGCGACGCGGTCGGCGCCGTCCTTGAACACGTCCTCGACGGTGCGGAACGAACCGGGCGGCACGGCGCCCGCCGGCCAGGCGACGGCATCCAGCGCGGCGGCGGTCACCGGATCGCCGAAGCGCAGCGCCTTGCTGGCGACGACGACCGTCGTCGCCGCCACCGCGACCTGCTCCTGCGGGGTGGCAGGCGCGGCCTGATTCAAAATCCAGCCCCGGGCCATGAAAGCCGACAGGCCGGCCAGGCCGATCGCCAGGACCAACGTGAACAGTGCACCTTTTCGCATCGCCGCCTCCCGGGCATCGTGGTGGGGTGCCGCTGTGCGGCGCGGGCCAACGCCCGCGCCGCAACAACGGAAGGTTAAGTCTCAGCTTTCCGGAAGCAGGGCATCCGAGAGATTTTGCCAGGAGTCGGAAACCCAGCCGCCGACGCCCGAGATGAGGGTCACAGCGGCAACGGTGATGAGGCCGATGAGGACCGCGTATTCGATCATCGCGGCCCCTTTTTCGTCGCGCATGAAAGCGCAGAGCAGAGTGTGGATGCGGGTCATTGAACTCTCCTTTCCCCGATTTCCCTTTGCGTTCGCCCATTCGCGAACATGCAGAAGGATAGCCAACGCCAAATCGCCGCCCGGCCAGCGGCGGCCGGTCTCGGCGTCCGGGGATGGGAAAACGCTCAACGGCCTGAAAGCCGCGGATTTCCTGGGGTTTCCGGCGGGCAAAAAAAATATTCTGCCGCGTTGCGCAGGGCATGCTGGCGATTAGGCCGGGTTCCGCTGCCTCTTCAGCGATGCCGGAAGCCGGAAAACCGGCCGCCGGACCTTTGCGATCAACGACTTAAGCGCCGCATGGCGAGGCCGGCGGCGGCCGCCCGCCGGGCCGCTTTCCTCGCCGACCCGTCAGGAAGACCTCCGCAACGCGTCACCATATTTCGCCGCGGGCATCGCGCGGCCCAGGCCGGCAGCGGCCCGCCGCCGCCCGGGCATCGCCCCCATCCATGGACAATTGGACGCCCGCCATCCGGCACGGCGCCGGACGCGGTGGGTGTATGACGATACCCAGCCGGTGAGGACACCGCAGGGAAAGACCAGGGGACGCACGCCCATGAACACCGGGCATCTCGCCATCACCGACCCGCAGGAGCCGGCGCGGCCGCATTCGCGGGCTGCCGCCCTGGCCATCGCCGCCGGGGTGGCGCGACGGCCGCATCCGGAACGCCGCGCGGTCTTCGCCCTGTTCAGGCTGATGGCCCTGGCCGCCCCTTCGACCCCGCCCCTCACCGGGTCCATTCTCGTATCCCCCACCGATTTGCTCCTCGACTCGCCGAGCGCGGATGGCCAACCGGATACAGCCTCCGGCCTTCTCATGGCCGGTCTCCGGACCCTCCGCCTCGGCGATCTTCTTGGCGGCGAACCCGATGGGGATGACAATCCGCTGGCGCGCTTCCCGGCCGCGCCGCTCTTCGACATGGCGACGGTCGGCCTCACCGCCGCCCCGGCATCCGGCAACCGCCCCCCCGATGGCTGGCTGGTCCGCGCCGGGCAATGGGCGTACTGGTGCCTGACCGCGGAGGACCGCACGCTGCTCTGCCGCTTGGGCCATGCCTGGCTCGCCGCCGGCAACGACCGGGTCGGCCGGATCGCCCTCAGGCTCGGCCGCCGGATCATGGAGGAAGGCGGCGCCGCCGGCCCGGCGGCGGTCGCGGTGCCCGAGCTGCTGGCTCTCGCCCGGCCCGAGATCGTCCCCCCTTTCATGGAGATGTCGCTGCTCGCCCTGGCCATCGAGGCCGCCGTGGCGCTAGAGGAGGCCGGCGTGATCGGCGGCGTCTCCTACCCCGGCCCGCGCGGATCGGCGCTCACCGCCGACACCCTCCTTCCGCCGTACGCCCCCATTCGCCGGTAGTCCCCGAAAGGATGGCCGGCGGCCCGGGATGGGCCAGGCCGGGTTCCGTCTGGGGTCAAGACCATCACTACAGCGAGCGGGGGCTTTGCGCCATCCTCGTCATGTATGGTGCCTGGAAACGCTCCCAAAATCGGACATTCCTTAGAAGTATCTGGATCGACAAGTCTCGGATTATTACCATGCTGAGAAGGAAGGCTGCTAAACCAGGGACAACAACCACCCTCAGGTTGACCCTTTGACGGCTCTCGGATGGCGGGTCAAATCGCACTTTCTATAGTGACCATGAGCATTGCAGCGGATTGCGGAGGCAGGATGGTGGACCATGACGAAGAAGAGCCTTGCCGAAATTGCTGCATGCCTTGAAAAAAACTCGGTTCATAGGATGTTGCGGGCGATTAATGACTCGCCGACGCTGAAAGCGCTTGAAGCTTATCATCGGTCCCCCGCTTTCCAGGCACTTGAGGCCTATCGCGCTTCGCCTGCGTTCCAGGCCATGGAAGCCTTCCAAAATTCAGCAGCGTTCAAAGCGATGGAACTCGCCCGCCAGAGCGTCATCGCCCATCCGGAAATCCTGTCGATCCAGGCAAAGCTCGCCGAGACGCAGCGCAGTCTCCTCGGCGATCCTTCGTGGCTGCATGCACAGGCTCAGATGGCAGAAATGCGTAAAACGATGATGGCTACCATGGCCAGTGGCCGGATCGCGTTCGATGCGCTGGACAGCGTCAACAAACTACTAGCAACCGGCGTGATCAGTAGGAACCTAGTGGATGCCGCCAATACGTCTTTCTCCGCCGTCGCACGCGCGAACCAGTGGGCGTCATCCCTGGCAAACATCCCGGTCGCCAAGCTGCGGGAGTTGTATCCGGGTTTGGCGGCGGTGGCCAATTCCGATGATATCCACAAGATGGCGCGTGCGATCTCGGCGGCGAGCGGCGGCGTCACCCTGAGCGCGGCGCTCGGCCTGACTGCTGGTCTCGATGTCGAGCTTGAGCGTACGCGTCTCAAACTATCGGCGTTCGTGGGAGCGAGAGAGATCCACGGTTTCGATGCTGCGATTACCTCAGCCGCCTATAAACATGTGTTCGGTGAATGGCGCACGCAGCCCGACTTGCCGCAACGTTTCTGGCGCGACCCCAAAGTCCGCTGGCGCATGTATGAAGAGGCCGAGGTCGATGCCGGTCTCGTCGAGGCGGAGCCCAGCACAGCTCTCGAAGTCGTGGTCGAGAGCGGATTGGCGGGTGGCTTTCGCGGCGAGAACGGCACGATAGCGGTCGTTTCCGTCGGCGCCTTCTCCATGTCGATCCGCTCGCGGGACACGCGTGTCGACGCCTACAAAGTGCTGGGCGTCTTCGAGGAGCAACTGCGTGCGTTCATAAGCCATAAGCTCAAGGAGAAGGTCGGACCAAGATGGTTCAAACAGCGGATTGACGGGATGATCGGTGGCAAGGCTAAGGCGACGAGGGAGACCGCTGTGCGGCACGGCGAGGCCCCCATGTCGCTAGTCCATTATACGGACCTCGGCGACCTCCGCTCGATCGTGCTGGCGAAAAACAATTGGAGCGAGGTTTTCGAGTCAGCATTCATCAACCGGGAACATTTCGATCACGACATGCAGAAGCTGATCGCCGCGCGCCGCCCCACTGCGCACTATCGCAAACTCGATGGTGTGCGGCTGGTAGAGCTTATCTGCGTGATCGATCGCCTCACCAAGTGGATGGGCAATGACGGCGGGTGGAAGGACATAATCGAGTCGGACGAATAGAAAACGGCAAGTGAATATGGACAAGCTGACCCTGAACGATGTCTGGAAGCAGGAGCAGACGCCGGTTGTACTCCGGCGGACGGGAAAGGGGCAGCGCTTACGCGTTCGTCTTCCCTACGCGGAAACGAACCGCCAGTGGCTTCAGAATGGCAAGCGAACCTCGCCTATCTGGATTTCCAGCGAGAAACACTGGGAACTACCAAAGGCTTGGTTCAACGATCTCGTCGAGCGGTCGTTGGTCCAATACGGCAAGGTTTATATTATCCAACCCTATCGCGAGCAGGAGAAGTGCTCTCCCGCGTGTCAGAATGCGACCGGGCACGAGTGCCAATGTTCGTGTATGGGCCGCTACCACGGCACCGGAAATGACGGCAGTTGGTTTGAGGTGTCCGAGACATTCGCAACGCGCTGGGGTAACCAAGAACTCGCCTGTCGACTCTTGACCGCGAAGTAGGGCGTGTTTGACAGGTTGCGAGCAACAGACTAACCGCTATCGGCCCTTAACGCGGGTACATGTCACGGTAATGCGTAACTTCTGTTGTGCTTTCGATGGAGGATAGTTTCTGTGCCGTTTCTTGGTGATCAAGCGGGGGCTCTACAATGAAGGTGGATATCAACAAGCTTAGTTCTCTGAAGGCCGTTGCGGCCAAACCCGTGCTGTGGAGCACCAATAATTATACAGGTCCATGCGGTGCTATTGTCGCGAGCGGCTATGCTAAGAAGAACGGCTTCGGGCATGAAGAATGGAACAATGATCCTGCGAGGATCTGGAAGGGCCAGCGCGTATTTCATACCGAAACCAAAACGCGACTAGACGCATATGCCCAGAGGGGAAACTTGGCCTTGCTAATGACCTCCATGCGCGGCGACCAACAGTATGCAATGGGTATCGCCTGTGGGGTGTGGGCGAACTCCGATATTGACATGCAGCGAATAGCGGCAGGACTGAACTTCGCTGGCGAAACAGAGCGTTTGTGGGCGCTTCCCCGTATCCAGAAGATTTTCAAGAACCGTGCCTCCCTCGAAAGGACTTGGCAAGAATCGATGGCATGGATCAGGTGGCGTTGCCCAACAGATCTCTATCACTGGTTCGAAGAACCCATCCAAATCCCGCCCTACTCAGTTAATCCAGAGCGTATGGTCCTCGCCAAGATGCACAGTAGCTATCAGGGCATCCGGCCAGAGCATGCGCTCAAAATCGCCTCCCACGCCCTGCCCAAGGGCCACCCGATCATGGACTGGTTGATCGAGGGCGATTTTGACGACAACCTTCTTTCGCGTCCTCTTCGCAGGCAGCCAGGGTCAACCAAGGAACACCGACGAGCCAGCTACGGGGCGCCGGCAGCGCAGGAACCCTATCTGCGCTACCTGAACGAGCGCGTCATCAAAGTCGATCCCAAACATGCCGATCTCGAGGCGCGTTTTCATGCCTATCTTGGCTCCATCGGCGTTTGCGATATCCTGCCGAACCAGGATCGCATCGACCTCAGATTTGACCATCCCGAGAAAGGGCCGGTCATTGCCGAGTTGAAGCCGGCCGAACCCGGAGAGACCAAATACGCCATCCGGTTTGCCATCGGCCAAGTCCTCGAATATCGTCACGCCCTTCACTCGAAGGCGATGCCAATGATCATTCTAGGGGCTAAGCCCAGCGACTCCGAACGGGATTTCGTCGGCTCCCTCGGCATAGCCCTCGCGTGGCCTGACAGGAAGAGTTTCAAACTCGATTGGCCAAGCCGGAGACTATTCCCAGTCAAATCTGATTAAACTTGCCCGTTGCGGCTAGCCGGCAAGCCCCCGGGAGCCTCTAAATCAGGTCGCCGCTGGACGCTCCGCCTACGGAGACGGCCCTTCGTCCCTCGCCCGGCCCCGAGATCCTCGCCACCCCCCTCCTTCCGCCGTACCGCTGGTAGCCCCCCGAAAGGATGGCCGGCGGCCCAGGAAGGGCTAGTCCCTCCCCGAAAGGATGGCCGGCCGGGGGCCGGTAGCCCGAATGCCCTTTCATATCCTCCGGCCGCGCCGTGGAGGCGGCGTCTGCAAAAAAGGATACTGCCCGTGCTCGGCGGTGGTAGCCGGCCGACACATTCTTCGATGGAGCGGGACCAGTGCTTGGGGAGGCAGCGATGGAATGGGGGCCACGCCTGACACCCGACGCCTTCCTCGACGGCGTCGGCACCATGCCGGTCAATCCGCTGATCAGCGCCGCCATCGGCGCGCTGCTCAATGCCGGGCCGTCCGCGCGCACGCTGATCGGCGGCTGGCACGCCGACGAGCGCGGATTCCCGGTCTACCGCCATTTCGGCAAGCGCGCCGGCGAGGTCCGCGTCACCGTCGCCGGGGACGAGCCGACGGACGCCTGGGCGGCGCTGGACGGCGCCGGTCCGCTCAGCCTCGATGTCCTCCTGTCCGTCCTGGCCCAGCTTTGCGATCCGCGCACCCGCGGCCGCACCAAGTACCCGATGGTCCGCCCGGCCGAGGTCGGCGCGTCGCGCATCATCCGCAACAAGAAGATGGTGCGCTGGGGGGCCGATCGCGTCGAGCTGATGGACCGCATCGGCGAGGAAATCGGCCGGCTCCAGGCCCTGCGCTTCGACCTGGTGCGCTTCCCGGCGTGGGACCCCGCCTTCGGCCGCTGGAACTCGACCGGCATTTCGGTGGAGGGGCTGAAGCTGTTCGACGTCATGGAAGCCTTCTCGCCGCCCGCCGCCGCCAACCCCGACCGGCCGCGCGACCGCGTGTGGCTGATCCGGCTCGGCCAGTGGGCCCAGTGGTGGCTCAACACCCAGGGCAAGGTGTGGACCGGCCCGCTGCCCAAGGCGCTGATCGAGCTCGACCACCGCCGCAACCGGGGCATCGAGGTGCTGGCCAAGCGCATCGCCACAAGCTCCTTCCTGCTGTGGTGCGCGGTGCGCTCGCGCGCCGCCATCGAGCGGCGCGTCGAAAGCTTGATCGAGGACATCGGCGAGCTGCCGGCGCCGTCCGGGCGCACCGCCCACTGGGCCGGCCGGCTGCGCGACCGCTTCGACGAGGCGCTGATGCTGCTGAAGGAACAGGGGCTGGTCGACGACGTGGTATGGCCGGCGCGCTTCGAGCCCGGCGGGTGCGACCGCAACAAGGGCTGGGTCGAGGCGTGGCTGGCCTCGAAGGTCGTGCTGGTTCGCCCGGCGCGCTATTTCGGCGCCTTCGACGAGGAAGCGGCCGCGCCGTCGCGCCGCCGCCATGGCCCGCTGGCCCGCGCCAGGAAGGCCGCCGCCCGCGAGGTGCCCGACGATCTGCGCCAGATCCGGCTGCGCCACGGCCTGTCGCAGGCCGCGCTGGCCGACGCGCTCGGCATCTCGCCCTCCTACCTGTCGCAGGTCGAAACCGGGCGGATCGCGGCGAGCGAGCGCCTCAGCGGCAACGCCTCGGCCTACTTCGCCAAAATCGAAGCCACCGCCGCGAGCTGACCCATGGGATGGAAACCGCCCAGGTCGTGGACCCAGAACGCCTTTTACGTCATTCCGGACGTTAGGCGAGCCCGGTGCCCGAAGGGGACGCGAAGCGTCAACTCTCGGGACCGGATGCGAGCCTTGCGATCCGGAATCCAGGCCATCTTCTCCACGCGACGCGGCCCTGGATTCCGGATCACGGACTTTCCTTTCCAAATCAAAGATTTGGAGGAAAGTCGTGTCCGGAATGACGGCCTTACGAGTGCACGGCTTAAGGACTTCGTCGGCGACGAGCGCGGGGCGGTGCTGTTGCTGGCCACCGTCGCCATCGTGGCGCTGATCGGATTTGCCGGGCTGGCCATCGATGCCGGCCATACGTTTGCCGTCGAATCGCGCCTCATCCAGGCGGTCGACGCGGCGGCGCTGGCCGGCGGCAAGCTGATCCACCAGCCGGACCGCCGCGACCAGGAAATCGAGCGCGTCCTCGACGCCAATTTCCCCGCCCCCACGCTGGGCGCCACCATCGCCGGGCGAAGCCACGTCTTCGACGACGACAAGGGGCGGGTCACGGTGGCCGCCCAGGCGACCTTCCCCACCACCTTCATGTCCGTCTTCGGGCATCCGACCGCGACCGTCTCGGCGCGCAGCGTGGTGGTGGCCGGCGAGCACGGCATGGAAGTCGTGCTGGTCATGGACAACACCGGCTCGATGGCCGGTTCCGGCAAGATCGGGGCCATGAAATCCGCCGCCCGCGATTTGGTGGAGATCCTTTACGGCGGCCGCGACGAGATCCGCGATTCGGCCGGCCGCAACATCTTCTGGATCGGCCTGGTGCCCTATACCAGCGCGGTGAACATCGGCCCGCAACGCATCGGCTGGCTGGCCAATCCCGCCGCCGCCGCCAGCCCCTTCGGCGCCGCCACGGGAACGCCGGTCCCCGACTGGCGGGGCTGCGTCGAGGCCGAAAGCGGCACCCGGGACCGCACCGAGGCCGTCACCGCCGGCACGCTGGTCCCCTACCTCTTCCCCTCCGTGGCGCTGATCAACCCCTATCAGACGACGCCGGCCAAGACCTACGCGACGAAACCCCTGGATGAAACCGCGGCCACCAATACCAAGAACAACAAAGGCGTCGGTCCCAACCTCGGTTGCGGGCCGGCCCTGACCCCGATGCAGCGCTCCAAGGCCAAGGTGCTGGCGGCCATCGATCGCATGAATTCCTGGCACCGCGGCGGCACCGCCACCAACCTCGGCCTGGTGTGGGGATGGCGCATGCTTTCCGAGGGCTGGCGCACCGTGTGGCAGAACGCCGACGCCGACGACATGGCTTCCGACGGCCTGCCGCTGGCCTACGGGACGCCGCGCACCGACAAGGTGGCCATCATCCTCACCGACGGCGTCAACCAGAACTACGTCTGCACCACCGACTGCGGCGCCTCGGGCAACACCATCCCGGACTACAGCGCCTACGGCATGGCGGCCGAGAACCGGTTGGGCCTCACCAACCCCAACAGTGGCACCCAGTGGGCCCAGAAGCTCGACCAGCGGATGCTGGAAATCTGCACCGCCATGAAGGCCAGGGACATCATCCTCTATACCATCACGTTTCAGGTCTCCAGCCAGTCGGTGAAGACGCTGTTTCGCAACTGCGCCAGCGACTCCGCCAAGTATTTCGACGACGGCACCAGCGCCGACTTGAGCGACACCTTCAAGCGGATCGCCGAGGAACTGCGCACGCTCCGGCTGGCGGAATGAGGGAGGGCGCCGTGACGAAAACCCGCCGATCCTTCGCCCGTTCCGAGGCCGCCGGCGTCATCCTCGAATTCACCCTGGTGTTCCCGCTGCTGATGGCGCTGCTGTTTTTGGTGATCGACATCATGATGACGCTGTTCGTCGATGCGGCGATGGAAAACGCGCTGCGCATCGCGTCGCGCCACGGCATGACCGGCTTCGCCGGGCCCGGCGAAAGCCGCGAGGTGGCCATCTGCCGGGCCATCGACGAGCGCACGCTGGGCTTCGTGCGCTGCGGCGATGCCGCCACGACGGTGCGCGTCGCCGCCTTCGACAGCTTCGAGGCCGCCGCCGCCTTCGATCCCGACGAACCGGTTGGCGAAGGCCCCGACGACCCGCCGCCGGTGGCCGCCGGGGCCGCCGGCCAGGTGGTGGTCTATACCGTCACCTACCGGCCGCCGGCGTGGACGCCCGCGGCGATTCTGCTGGGCGGCAGCGCCATCGCGACGCTCAGCGCCCGCACCATCGTGCGCAACGAGAAATGGTAGGGAGGCCGCCGGCCATGATCCGCGCCCTTCTTCGCATGGTCCGCGACCGCCGCGGCGCCGCGCTGGTGGAATTCACGCTGATCGTGCCGATCCTGCTCTCGCTTTCCCTCACCGGCTTCGAGATGGGCCGGCTGCTGCTGGCCGACCAGAAGGTTTCCCATGCCGCCGGCATCGTCGCCGACCTGGTGGCGCAGAGCGAATCGACGCCCACGGTGGGCGAACTGGCGGTGCTCATGGGCGCCGCCCGCGAGGTCGCCTCGCCCTTCGACCTCGCGGCCGAGGGCAAGGTCATCGTCAGTTCCTTCACGCTGGGCGGCAACCAGCAGCCCCGGCTCAACTGGCGTCGCGCCGACAACGGCGCCCTGGCGGCGCAAAGCCGCATCGCCGACGCCCTTCCCGCCGGTCTCGCCGATCCGGCCCTGCCGCAATCGACGCTGCTGACGGCCGAAGTGTTCTATCGCCACGCCACCACGGTCTATACGCCCATCGATCTCGCCGGCACCCTCTACCACGCCGCCCTGGCTAGGCCACGCGTAGTGCCGATGACCAACGTCCCGCAGAACTAGCGGCTCTTTCCCTTCACTCCCGCGAAGGCGGGCCGATGGGCCCAAAGGGGTGGGCACGACGTTCGGCGGGGTGCCTACGAAAAGTTGCCGCCGATCGATTTGCCACAATTTTGACTGTAAGCGCCGGAGCAAAAATCCCTCGTTGCAGCGGCCGGATAATCTGGTTGCGCCGGAGTAATGTATGGCCCGCCCCCGGTCGGCAAGCGTTTTTGTTTCGATGGTGTCTGGATCCGCGTCGTCGAGGAAGTCTCGGGCGCCATCGCCGAGGTGGAACTCACCGCCAATCTCCCGGCAGCCACGCAGCTCCTGAGCCCCCGCAACTACATGAACACCGGCAGCACAGCGGCGGCTGTCGCCTACGACTGCTCGGGGGTCAATGTGGAGACGGATTACTGATCCCGCGACACGGGCGGAAACCCGCCCGCGCTTGAAGTGCTGGCCGACAGCCGCACCATGAGGGGCGGTGGGGCTGCGGCATTGACACGTTAACAGCTGCGGCTGCGGGCGATGCGAATGAATATGGATTAAAGCGCGACGCAGCTACGCCGCCAAACGTCGAAACTTTCGGCGCGAAACTTCTTGAAGATGGCGCGGGAAAGAAGGTGGCGTTGGA